>JBILHQ010000393.1:0-2917 GCA_044350415.1 Saprospiraceae bacterium
CAATTCGTGAATATGACTTTCAATACTTTGTACCATTCGGCCAAGCGGAAGGTCATTCTCATCTGCGCCAAATGGTTCTTCCACTTCTTCGGCGATCAGTTCCAGACTGGCTAATACATAAAAGATGAAGCCAACGATTGGGATCACATAATATCCCAAAGAAAAGACAAAACCAAAAGGCAGCGTGGCAACATAAATCAGGATAAATTTCTTGATAAAGACGCTGTAGGAATAGGGAATCGGGGTGTTTTTGATGCGTTCGCAGGCACCGCATATATCGGTGAATGATTGCAGTTCGTTATTGAGTGCCAGCAATTGGTACCCGTCAATTTGGCCTTCTTTGTACATTTCCTGGACATGCCGGAACATAACTGCGGCAATCTGATTGGGGACATGCTTATCCAGATCAATCTTTTGCCGCGAAGTTTCGGAGATGTCGTCGAAAAGTTCAAGGCGGGTTTCTTCGCTGCGCAGGTGGTTTTTCAGGGAATTTGCATATAGTGGGATAATTTTGCGAAAAAAGACACGGTGACGGCTGTTTTCAGGCAAATAGGCTGCCGTTTTTATCGCTAAATTCCGACTGTTATTCACCAGGCTTCCCCAAAGTTTACGGCCTTCCCACCAGCGTTCGTAAGCCGTGTTGGTGCGAAAAACCAACAGAAAGGAGATAACGAAACCTAGGAGGGTATGCATCATCGAAATATTGCGAACATGACTGTCTTCACTGAGTTTCCAGTACTCCATTTCGAGCCAGGCAATGGCACCGGAATAACAAAATACTGCGATTATCCAAGGAAAGAGGCGTCGAAGAGTGTCAGAACGGTGAAAATGGAATGGCGGCGTAAACCAGGTTTTGGGATCGTGTGCTATCATAAAAAAAGTGCTGCTTCACTTAAAAATCCTTATATTCGACAAAGGTAATTTACCTGCTCCACAATTTCAATGGTTTCTTTGGTAATGGGAAGCACGGAATTGCTGATGCCACTTTGTCAGATAAATGTAATATGGTATCATTTACACGTTCCTTATCCAAAATTCCCATTTCTTTGGGTAGTATTAAACTGTCGTCACGACCTTACTACATGAATAAAGTTTCCTTTGCTTTGATTGTTTTTTTGCTGGGTCATTTTCCTGTTGCTGCGCAATCTACCCCTTACCCTGACCTTTTCCCTTGTAATAAAGCCGCAGTAATGTCCAATGTATTACAGTCACGTGGACTAAACACCTATGAGGATTTGTCTTTTGATTTGACGTATTACCGTTTTGAATGGACGGTAGATCCGGCGGTTTACGCCATTGCAGGTAAGGCTACACCATACTTCAAAGCAGTGGATAATGAACTGGCTATCATGGAGTTTAATCTGTCAACACAATTGACGGTAGATGCTGTAAAATACCACGGCAGCGATATTGTTTTTACCCAAAGTGGCGATTACGGCCTTACGGTCAATTTGCCGGCCCCGCTCAATGCCGGCACCCTGGATTCGCTGTCTATTGCCTATCACGGTGTTCCGCCGTCCGGTGGATTTGGTTCTTTCATCAAAAGCGACCACAACGGTACGCCGGTTATCTGGACTTTATCGGAACCATTTGGTGCACAGGACTGGTGGCCCTGTAAAAACGGATTGACCGACAAGGTCGATTCTATTGATGTATTGGTCACGACGCCTTCGATCTATCGGGCCGCCAGCAATGGAATATTACTCACCGAAACCATTTTTGGTACAAATACGATTTATCACTGGAAGCACCAGTATGACATCGCACCTTACCTGATTGCAATAGCCGTCACTAATTATGCGCAGTTTACCCATATCGTTCCGCTCCGCAACGGCACGCCAATGCCAATGCTCAATTACGTATATCCCGAAAATCTGGAAGATGCCAAGACCGGGACGGCCGATTTGATACAAGTACTCCAGTTCTACGACTCGTTGTTGGTTACCTATCCTTTTTTTATGGAAAAATACGGCCATGCCCAGTTCGGTTGGGGTGGGGGAATGGAACATCAAACCATGAGTTTTGTGATCAAATACACCTGGGAACTGCTGGGTCATGAACTGGCGCACCAGTGGTTTGGCGACATGGTGACTTGCGGAAGTTGGGAAGATATCTGGCTGAATGAAGGTTTTGCCACTTTTGTGGAAGGGCTGACCCGCGAGCGATTCAAGCCTGATGAATGGTGGACCTGGCGGTCGGAGCGCCTCATCAATATCACTTCCGACCTGGGCGGCTCTGTCTGGGTGGACGACACGACTAAGGTGAACCGGATTTTTAATGGCCGTTTGAGTTACAATAAAGGCGCTTATCTATTGCACATGTTGCGTTGGAAATTGGGGGATGACGTTTTTTTTGGGGCACTTCGGTCGTATTTAAATGACCGCCGTTTTCAATTTGCCCGGACTGCTCATTTAAAAGCGCAATTGGAACAAACGAGCGGAGAAGACCTGACGGAGTTTTTCAAAGACTGGTTTTATGGACAAGGTTTTCCTTCTTATAATGTCTCCTGGCATGGTTCAGGCGACAGTATTTTTATCAAAGTGCTGCAAAAAACATCCCATGAATCTGTCGAATTTTTCGAGATGCCACTTCCAGTTACTATTTACGGGAAAGATGGCCAATCCACTTCCTTGCGGCTCGACCATACTTCCAATGGGCAGGTTTTTGAACGGGAACTACCATTTAAGGCCGATTCGGTGGCTTTTGATCCAGATTTGTGGTTGCTCTCTTCGAGCAATGTAGTAATTAAAGACAACGTATTCAATGCATTTCAACCGGTATTCCTGTCGCCTAATCCGGCGCGGGAGGAGATCAGGGTAGAAATTAATGACCTGCTTTACAGCGATGCACGATTCGATTGGACCATTTATGACATGGCCGGACGCTTAGTGAAAACAGGAAAATTCCCGGATGGTGG
>JBILHQ010000238.1:0-8939 GCA_044350415.1 Saprospiraceae bacterium
GGTTTTGAACCTCAATGGCATTCCAGGGCTTGGTGATAGCAGCACCTTCCACTTGTTGTTTGAAATATCCTGTGCCGGGTTCGTATTCTTTTACCGATACCTTTTTTCCGTCAATACTGATTTTAACCGGTTGCGTATCTTCCAGCCAACTGTCACCTGTGAGTAAGAGGGCGTAAACCGCTTCAGAAGTGGCTTTGGTACTTTCCCAGCGATTGGTTTGTTTGTTTTTTAATAACCAAATCCGAAGATTATCCACTGCCGTCCTGTCGTTGGCTACTTCATTGAATACCTCCACCATCATGGCCTGGGTTTCTATCGGCAACTGGTACCAGTACATGCCCCATTCGTTAGGCCAATACATTCCTAATTCCTCTTTTACCAATGCCCTTTCTTTCAACGAGCGCACGATTTGTTGTCCAACCTCTTTTTGACCTGTGCGGTGTGTGATCAATGCCAACATTCCTTGTTCGTACAGGTTTTTACTTTTCCAATATTTTCCTACCAAATTTACATAAAATGAAAAAATCTTATCCGGCTTATCCAAAGGATAAAACGAACGGGCATAGAGATATTGGATAATCAAACTATTGAGGTGGTCATCATCCCATTTGGCCTTACCTTCCTTTACGCGTTTTTCGAGATCATCGTACTCCTTTTGGGCACTTGCCTGACAAAATCCCATAGCGCGATCCAACATATTCAATGCATCCGGATCGCTTTGTGGACTAAATGCTTCCAGCCGTTCCAGATGCAGCATGCCACACACGATATGTTGGGTGATAGACCAACTTTCACGCCCACCCTGAAACCACGACCATCCACCGTTGGATGATTGCCGTTCGGCAAGGGTGGTCAGGGCGCGGGTACGCTCGTCGGTCATGCGGTTGAGATTGAACAGGAGTGCAATCTGCTGTTTTTGCTTTTCTTCGTCCTGCGCGTCCATGACCCATGGCGTTTCTTCCAGCAATGCGGATTTGAGTTCCTGGTTTTTGCTGAGGTTTGACAACATGGCTGGTGTGCCTTTCCAGCGGTCGTAAACCCTTCTGATGGCTGGCATTTTTTCCGTTACAGAACGGGACAATGTATTAGCATAGAACCGGCTGAAAATCTGTTCGCTGCATTCGTGCGGGTACTCCATCAGATAGGGTAGCGACTGTACAGCGTACCAAACCGGGTTGGAAGAGAACTCCAGCGAATTGCGCACAGGCGTGCGGGTAGGGGAGTCCTTCCAGGCATCGAACCTGAAGGTTTTTTCCTGGTTACCACGCAAAGCCATGGAGATAGTTTCTGTAACCAGCATCCGGTTGGTGATCACCGGAATAGTACTTTCTTCGCCATCACGGCCCGCTTTACTGTCGGCAAAAACCTGCCAGGTTAACGCGCCTGTATAATCTTTTGGAATTTTAATGGTCCAGAATACCGGGGCTGATTGTTTGGCCGGGATATTAAAATCGGCAACAGGCTGGGTAAGTCCAAACAGTTTTTCCACCGGTTGCAAAGTCGCGGCATCCAGCAGCGCCAGACTGGCTTTCCCGGCTGCCGGCAGGTCGGTGAGATTGCTGACCTTGGCTGAAAATGTAATTTCATCCCCTGTTCGCAGAAAACGCGGTGCATTAGCCGTGATCATCAGGTCTTTTTGAGTAACCACGAGTTTTTCGGCTAAAGCATATTTCAGGTCTTTGGTATGCGCCAGCACTTGCAGTTTCCACCGGGTCAGTGCTTCGTTCATGGTAAATTTCACCAACACATCGCCGTTGTAATCTGTGCGCAATTCCGGAAAAAAGAATACTGTTTCATTGAGGTTGGTTCGAATGGAAGAGGGATATGTTCCTGGTGCAGGTGGCGGAGGTGGGGGTTGATTATGGCCTTCTCCATAATCGAATTCTTCGTTCACAGCCTCTTCATCTTTACTCACTATTGGCGGAACAAACTCGACATTTCCATTTCTTTTCATTGCACCTGCTGGTGCTGCCGCATCCATAGCCATGGTCATGTACATTCTGCCGCCACCATACATCGGGAAGTCAAACCAGTTTAGCGTTGGGTATGTGCGCAGCGGTGTTACGGTTACATTTTCGGAGTCAGGAATATAGTTGCCGCCAACTTGCATGCCGAAATTCGACGCCAGAGGTTCAAAACCGGCGTAGAAATTTTCAAAAGGCGCAAAATTCCATCCGAAAGGCATAAACTGATCCAGGGAAGCATCATACATGGCAGCCACGAGTTCGGCGGCTACTTTTTCTTTGCCCGGACCGCTTATCCGGAGTCGCCACTCTTCTTTTTGTCCGGGGGCTAATTTGTCCCGGAAAGTTTCAAAACTAATATTCAGTTTTTGGTTGGTGTAAGGCACCTCCCAATAAGCCGCGCCATTATATACCCGGTTGTCATAAATAATCACCCAATAAGTGTAGAAACCGCCGCGGTCTTTTTCTTCCACGACAGTGGCGAAATTTTTGGAGCCCTGAATAGTTTCCCAGCCTTGCTTGACGCGGTCATTTTGGTGGTGTTCCAGCACATAAGCATATATGGTCGGGAAAGAGGAAGCAAGAATAACCTGTGCTTTTTCTCCTGGCTCCAATACGCTTTTGCCGACGATTCCTCCGGGGAGCAAAAGATCAGTTGCTGTTTTTTTGATCCGGATGATTTTTTCAGAAACGGCATCGTTGCCTTTATCGTCTTTTGCGGTCATGGTGACTTTGTAATAACCCGGGGCTATCTTTTGGGTAGTCAGGTCGATACGGTCACTTTTGCCGGAATCAAAATTGTAAACGAGCGGCGCTCCGACTGGTTTCCAATTTTTGGCATCATTTTCACCATTGTAGGCGAATTCCGGAAATAATTCCCGGAAAGTCGCCTCTGAAATGGTTTGTACGTCCGGTACCGGGAAAACGCGGTCTTTGAAAATAGCGGTTGGTGCACCTAATTGTTGCAGCGAAATAATACCACTCACTGCAACCTTTTGTTGCGACAAATTTTGCGTGATCAGCAGTGTATTTTTTAAAGAATCCGGATTGGTTTCTTCCGCCAGATTATTGTCGAGGATGATACTTTTTGCACCTGCCACCACTTCTGCGGCACCATACCGCGTTTCGCCTGCAGCATCTGTCACATCAGCACTAATGTCGTACCGAAATATGGGTTCACTGCCTTTTGGATACACCTGATCGTCCGGAAGAGCCGTAAAAGAGATGTTAAAAGTTCCGTCAATGCCAGTCTGGGTTTCGCCAAAGGTGATTTCCTGGGCTTGACCATAAGGTATTGGGGGCATAAATTTCGTCCATCGATAAGGGAAAAAAGCGTAGCGTGTCACCCGATAAGACACTGTAGCGCCATCCGTTGGATTGCCTGCATAATTCATCGCTTCACCGGTGACGGTCACCTTTTCATTAATTTTATAACTCCCTGCAACAGGCTTGAACGTCACCTCAAATTTCGGCCGTTTATATTCCTCCACATTAAAATAAGTTTCGCCTTGTCCACTGCTTAATGTAGCGAACAAACTAAAGCTGCCCGTTAGTCCGCCAATGGGTAGTGAAAAAGTGCCGTTAAATGTCCCGAATTCATTGGTTTTCAATGACAAGGTTTGTTTTTCCTGGCCATTGGCATCGCGTAATATTACGGAAACAGGTGTATTGGCCACAATTACCGGTTTTTTATTGGCCTGCTTATTAAGCGCAATACCTTTAAAATACATGGTTTGTCCTGGCCGGTACAAGCCTCTGTCGGTGAAAAATTCAATGGTGGTATAGGATTGGCCCTCCTGGTTGCGATCGTTGGTATAAAAATCGTTACTATCCTGAATATCATCTCCATTGCGGAACCGCACAAAAACAGCAGTATTGGACCTGGCAGTTACCCGGGCTATACCATCCTTATCCGTAATGGTTTTTCCGGTGACCTCGATGACATATTGTCCACCATCCCAGCGTTTCTCAATTACTTCTCCTGAAATACCTGAAAGTGGCTGCCCGGAGGCTCTATCGGCCACCAGGAAGCTTTTACCGTCATTAGATTGCGTAATATCTACAATGCCGAGATTAGAGACTTTAAATTCCGTAAAATCATAGACCTGTCCAAAAGACAAATCAGCATTTTTGTAGATAGCGATAATATATTTACCTACAGGCAGGCCATCTACATTAATCTCTGTGCGGTGATCCTTTAAATCTCCCGGATCAGTTATGGCAATTTCTTTGCTGACAAGTACTGGTAAATCAGCCATTTGTTTAAACTGCTCGTAGCTGAGGTACTGGTTTGCCGCAGATTCCTTTTCTGTTACTTTAATAATTTTATACCAAAGTTTAGAAACATTTTTAAACGGAATACTCATTAATATCGGCCGGTTGGGGAGTTGTACCTGTTCCAGGCTGACATTGGCCGTTTTCTTTTTTATTTGCGACAATAAAGCGGCACATTGCTTTGCCCCCAGAGCGCCCGGATGTTGCCTGATCGCATCCTCGCAAATATCCGCAGCGGTTTTAATGGCATTTTTGACTTTAAAATTGGGGTCATGGTCATTTTGGAACAACACTTGTGCCCGTTGATACTGTACATCTGCATCGCCTTCTGTACCGCTGTATTGCTGGTGTAGATTGTCCAGCGCTTTCATGTACAATTCCAATACATCCGGGCGTGCTGAAGCGTTTCGCGCAAACTGGAGTCGCGACACCGTCAAATCAAGTAATGCAGGATTGTGGTCATCTGTTGCAAGATGGAAGCGGGTAAGTCGCTGGTAGGTTTGCATTGCCAGCCATTTACCTGAGGTGGTATCTTTGGTGTTAAATGTCGCTGTTGAAAATGCAGCGGGAGGCGCAAAAGCAGCTTCCTGGTCCAGTATAAACTTGTAGGTTGGTTCGGTGAGATAGCTGCGGTCGTTAGCAAAATGTGCAGCTGCCCGGTGCCCTAACAAATCCAGCAGGGTAGGGCGGAGCGCCAATCCATCCAGCGAATCGAGGCTCCCAGCAATAATAATCTCTTTCAATGTTGTGATTGGCGTAGTTCCCAGCAACGCTATTGGTTCCACAGAAGCATTATAGCAATCAGTGGCACGCTTTTCAATCTGTGCTGCCGACCAGGTGAGAATATCGCCGCCTTCGCCATCGGAAATAGGCGTACGGTTATTAAGGTTCCATCCATTATTGCTCAGGTAGGTGGCGTAAAGTTCGCCCAGCATACTTTGTAAAATAGATTTCCCCGGCTGGCCTGCCGTTTTGGTCTCATTTTCAAATAATTGAATGGCTTTTACAATACCATCTTCTTCGAGTTCAGTGATGTATTTGCCCCGAAAAACAGTGGATTTCAGGATTTGATCCGTATTGTTTTCAGCATGGGCTCTTGCTGCAATCTCTTCTGTTTTGGTCAATGCACTTTTAGGTAGCCCCTGTTTTTCTAAGGAGTCCACCTCTAGCCAGGCCGTGGTGTAATCACCCTTGATGTCCATATTTGTTGTTTTGTTTTTAGTAAATAATTGGCAGGCAGAAAAGAGCAGCACGCAAATCCCCTGGAATAAAAGTATCTTTTTCACTGTGGTCATAAAATTTGATTTATTTATCATGGTATTGATTAATGTGGTGTAAATTGGGAAACCGTTTTTTTTCTGCAAAGTTAGCGGATGCTTTGAAAAGAAAAAGTGCATAAATTTTGTTTAGTGTATTTACACGTTCCTTAGTACCTTTGCAGTCAAATAATGGAAGATCAAAAAAAGAAGTTACACGATGAAATCGAGGAAGTTACCCCCGATAGCCGCGATCAGGACGAACTTGATATAAGCGCAGATAGTTTACTGGATGACAATGCTGGTGGGGATGATTTTTTTGAACGCCACGAAATGGTGGCCGATCCCAAACAAGGCCTTATTCGATTGGACAAATTTGTGTTCGACCGTCTAGCGCACCGTTCGCGGAATCGGGTACAAAATGCGATCAAAAATGGCGCTGTACTAGTTGATAATAAAGAAGTTAAGCCCAATTATAAGGTCAAGCCAGGCGATAGAATCAGCATCGTCTTACCGCGGCCTGCCGGCGACGGCAACGAAATCACGGCGCAAGATATTCCACTGAATATTGTTTACGAGGATAGTGATGTTATGATCATCAACAAACCCCTGGGTATGGCGGTACATCCAGGTGTTGGTATTCCCAACGGAACATTAGTCAATGCGGTAGCCTGGCACCTGCGCCATGAGCTTGCGCGTTCACCAGTGGGCACCAATGACTATTCCCGTGCCGGCATTGTACACCGGATTGATAAAGACACTACAGGTCTTATGGTAGTTGCCAAAACCGATAATGCTTTGACGCACCTGGCCAGCCAGTTTTTCTACCACACTATTGAACGGCGGTATTGGGCACTTGTATGGGGTGATCTGGAGGGCGATTCGGGGACTATTGTGTCGAGTATCGGAAGGAATCCCAATGACCGCCGGCAATTCATGGTGTTTCCGGACGGTGAAGACGGGAAACATGCCGTTACCCATTGGCGGGTTCTGGAGCGGTTTTATTATGTTACTCTGGTAGAATGCAGGTTAGAAACAGGCCGTACCCACCAGATCCGGGTACACATGAAATCTATTGGACATACCTTGTTTGGCGACCAGCGTTATGGTGGAAATCAGATATTAAAAGGAACTGTTTTTTCCAAATACCGACAATTTGTCGACAATAACCTGGCTATTCTGCCCCGACAGGCACTTCATGCCAAAGCCCTGGGATTTACCCATCCCAGTACGAGTGAGCGTTTAAGTTTTGAGTCCGACTTGCCTGATGACATGCAGCAGGTCATTGACCGCTGGCGCGATTATGTTCAAAGCCGTAAAGAGTTGTTGTAAACCGGCGACATCGCCATTTCTCTCATGAAAGAAGCCCATCCTGTTATTACCAATCCACTGCTGGAAGAGATTTTGCGACCACAGCGAATTGTTTTTATTGTAAACCCCCAATCAGGTACGCGAATGCAAGCGCGCATTCGTGAAAGTCTGGATCAATACCTTAACCACCGGAAATTTGTGTACAGTATCTGGTATACGGAATATCCTGGCCATGCCACTCAACTTGCAGAAAAAGCGGTAAAGGAGGGTTTTGAAATTGTTGCCGCTGTAGGCGGCGACGGGTCTATCAATGAGGTGGCATCCGGACTGCTTCATTCCGATGTTGCGTTAGGTATTGTGCCTGCAGGATCGGGAAACGGACTGGCCATGCACCTGGGCTACGGCAGAAAAATTGAAGAGGCGATCAAAAAACTCAATTCGGCAGATGTTCGTCTGATGGATTGCGGTATGCTGAACGGGCGACCATTTGTGAATATGGCAGGGATAGGTTTTGATGGCTTGGTGTCCAACCTGATGCGCGGACAGACCAAACGTGGCTTGATTCCCTATTTTATCAAATCGGTAAAAGCTGGCTTGGAATATACTTCTAAGCCTTGTGTTTTAAAAATCAACGGTTTAGAAATAAAAGAAAACTGCTTTGCAGTTACTGTCGCTAACGGACCCATGTTCGGCTACAATGTAAGTATTGCTCCGGATGCACGCATGGACGATGGCTTGTTTTCTGTCGTAATATTGAAGGATGCGCCGCGCTGGCAGTATTTCGCAGCGATGCATTCGGCGTTAACCGGTCGGATTTTCAGAGAAAATTTTGTTGACCATTACAGTACTGACAAATTGATCATTGAAAGCGGGGGCGAGAATTTTATTCATTTTGACGGAGAAGGTATTAAACATACCGGTGATCTGGTATTTACAATGATTCCGCAAAGTTTGAAAGTATTAGTTCCCCGAAACGCCCCTTATACGGCTTCGTAAATGCTGTTGCGGTCAATATTGGTTTGGAGGGGACCAAATTGACCAATTTTCATCTCAGCCAGTTTTCTTCCTGCCATCGCCCGTTCCAATAACGATTTGTCATCGAGTGCGGCAGTAAGATAGCCCGCCCAAAATGCGTCACCAGCACCTGTTGTGTCCTTTACATCGACGCTGCGGGAAGGTAAGAAATGACACTCTTTATCATTGGCGACCCAACAACCAGCGGAGCCCATGGTATAGCATACTTCGGAAGCATTATTTTTTAAGAAATAATCGATAACGACCTCATGCGAGGCGGCAGGTTCGCCAAAAAGACGCTCCCAATCCACATCGCTGATTTTCACCATAGCGCCTTGCCGAATGTATTCCCTTATTTTTTTCTGGGCATCCGTCCGGTCCGGCCAGATTTTGGAAGCATAATTTGCATCCAAACTGATCGTACATCCTGCACGGCGTGCTTTTTCGGCAGCATCCAGCAAAACAGATTGTGCCGGTGCTTTGCTAAGCGCAAAACAAGTAGTATGGAAAATAGAAATCTGATCGAAGCTGCTGAAAGGAAACTGACGCACTGACAGCACATTGTCGGCACCACGATACGGCACAAAATCAGAAGTAGTGGCCGAACGGGTAATTAATATTAAGGTCGTAGCGTGATCGTCGAGCATCATTACACCAGACGTATCAACCCCTAATCCGGTCACGTAATTTTTCAATACCCGTCCCATATCGTCATTGCCAACGGAAGCAACTAACATCGTTTTGTTACCCAAGCGGGCCATATTCGAACACAGATTAGCAGGGCTCCCTCCAGGGAGCCGCTTGAATAGATTAGCCTCGTCGAGCGATTGCACGAATTCGGCAGTAACCATATCTACCAGTAGTTCACCTGCGCTCAGTATGTCAATATTTCTCCTCATATTATCTATTAGAAATGCAAAGGTAGTTGATATTCAGGCTAATAAGGTAACTGTTGAAAAAATAATTTTTCACATTCAGCAAGTAATCCAAAAAAATTGTAGTTTTTCTTCTGCCAATTTGGTCTATGTACTGCTTTTGACCTGACATCCCCTTCATACCGACCTGAAAAAATGTCAGAAATCCGATATTGGCACGAAGTCTGTTAATTGGGGTTTATCCG
>JBILHQ010000239.1:0-8930 GCA_044350415.1 Saprospiraceae bacterium
CCCAAAAAAAGATAATATTTTTTCCGAAGGGAAAGGCGATTTCATTTTTGGCCGGCAGCATTTTATTTTATTTGGGGTAGCCTTAGCCTTAGTGCTCCTTGGGCTTGCATTTATGACCGGTGGGCAGCAACCGGACCCGAACGAATGGGATCCAAATATTACGTACAGCCCAATGCGGATTACAGTAGCTCCCATTCTGATGGTCTCCGGTTTTATTGTGGCGATCGTGGGTATCTTTAAAAAAGCGGCGTAAGGATGAATGTATTACAGGCCATCATCCTGGCAATTATTGAGGGGCTTACGGAGTTTCTGCCCGTATCATCCACGGGACACATGATTATTGGTTCCTCGTTTATGGGTATCTCAACGCATCCGTTTGTAAAAGTATTTACTGTCGCCATACAGTTTGGAGCTATCCTGGCTGTTTTGGCTTTATACTGGCGGCGTTTTTTCCAAAATTTCGATTTTTATATCAAACTAGCGATTGCGTTTATGCCCGCAGTGGTATTCGGTTTGTTGTTGAAAAAATACATCGACCGGCTGCTCGAAAATATCGTAGTGGTGGCCTGCGCTTTGATCGCTGGGGGGATTCTGTTTTTGTTTATCGACAGTTATTTTATCCGGAAAAGTCGTAAAAACACGAGTATCGACGATGTATCGTATCCGCGAGCATTGCGGATTGGCTTTTTTCAGGTGATTGCCATGGTTCCCGGAGTGAGTCGTTCGGCAGCGACGATTATCGGTGGATTAACGCAGGGATTATCGCCTACTACAGCAGCCGAGTTTTCGTTTTTTCTGGCTGTTCCAACAATGTTTGCGGCTACTGTTAAATCCCTTTGGGATTATGTCAAAGACGAAGGCGGAACTTTTTCTCAGCAGGACTTGATCATGCTGGGCGTGGGCAATGTGGTGGCTTTTTTAGTAGCTATGCTGGCAATTCGCGGTTTTATCAACTATTTGACCCGTTATGGGTTTAAAGTATTTGGGTATTACCGTATCGCCGTCGGCCTTATCATTCTGGTGCTTTGGTCTGTTGGCTATTTTGACGGTATCGATACTTCAGCATTTTAACTATGAATTTCTCTTCTGTTCTGATCGAAAAAGGTGTGGAAGCTTTTGCTTCTTTGCCGGGAATTGGCCGTAAAACCGCCCTCCGGCTGGTATTACATTTGCTCAAACAGGACAAATCAGTAACGGAACAATTTGGCGAAGCATTGGTCAAAATGCGGCAAAATATCCGCGAATGTACCGTCTGCCATAATCTTTCCGATGACCCTATCTGCCGTATTTGTGCCGATCAACGGCGCGACCGATCTCTGGTATGCGCAGTGGAAAGTATCCGTGACCTTATGGCAATTGAAGATACTGGTCAATTCCGGGGTTTATACCACGTACTGGGCGGCGTAATCTCTCCAATCGAAGGCATTGGGCCCGGCGATTTGACTATTGATACTTTGGTGGAGCGGTGCTCCAAAGGCGACATTAAAGAAGTAATTATGGCTATCAGTCCTACCATTGAAGGCGAAACGACAGTGTTTTACCTCGCTAAAAAACTCCAGCCACTCGGCGTACAGGTGAGCAATATCGCACGGGGGGTGGCTTTTGGCGGTGATCTGGAATATACCGATGAGTTGACGCTGGGAAGGTCAATTGTGGCGCGGGTGCCTTATGGGGAAAGTCACTAATTTAACGTGAACTCGGAGATAATATATTTGATATTCAGTGTTCGGTGTTCGATATTCCTCTACGGAAAAAGAGAACACATATTTGTTCAATAACAAGTAATTATCTCCGAGCGCATGTTAAATTAGTAATATCCCACCTCTCCTTCCTGCAAAAACCTAGTCCATTTCCAAGTTAATATCCACCTTTTCGTGCCAGGGCAAGCCATCGAGGTTCAGCCGTTCCATAAATGGATCGGGGTTGAACTCTTCAATATTGAATACTCCTTTGCCCGTCCATTTCCCTTCAAGGATCATACGCGCACCGATCATAGCGGGCACACCAGTAGTATAACTCACGCCCTGGGTACCAGTTTCGAGGTAGGCATCGCGGTGGGAGCAATTATTCCATACGTAATAAGTGCGTTCTTTCCCGTCTTTGACGCCCTTAATACGGTTGCCAATACTGGTGAAGCCCGTGTAATTAGCGCCCAATTCTTCAGGTTTCGGTAATACCGCCTTCAGGAATTGCAACGGCACGATATCAATACCTTTGTAGCGAATAGGCTCAATGCCAGCCATACCGATATTCTGTATCACGCGCAGGTGCGTGAGATATTCTTCGCCGAAGGTCATCCAAAAACGGGCGCGGCGAAGGGTTGGGAAGTTTTTTACCAAACTTTCCAATTCCTCGTGGTTTAGCAAATAAGAGCGCTTTGGGCCGATTTCGGGATAGTTGATGTCTTTCCAGATTTCATGGGGCTCCGTTTCGATCCATTTACCATCCTGCCAGTAACGGCCTTTTTGCGTTACCTCGCGGATATTGATCTCCGGATTGAAATTGGTGGCAAATGCTTTGCCGTGGCTGCCGGCATTGGCATCGACAATATCAAGTTCGTGGAGTTCGTCGAAATAGTGTTTTTTCGCGTAAGCCGTATAAACGCCAGTAACACCCGGGTCGAAACCGCATCCGAGCAACGCCAGAATACCTTTCTTTTGATAGCGCTCCTGGTAAGCCCATTGCCAGGAATATTCAAATTTGGCAACATCCTTTGGCTCGTAATTGGCCGTATCCATGTAATTAACCCCTGTTTCGAGACAGGCATCCATGATCGGCAGATCCTGGTAAGGAAGTGCAACATTGATCACCAAATCAGGTTGGAATTTTTTGATCAACGCCACTGTTTGCTCAACAACATCCGCGTCGAGCCGGGCGGTTTTAATTTTGCGACCACCATACGCTTGGTAAATAGCATCGGCGATAGCGTCGCATTTCTTTTTGGTACGGCTGGCAAGCATAATCTCGCCAAAAACATCGCGGTGCTGTGCGCATTTGTAGGCCACAACGCGTCCGACGCCACCAGCGCCAATAATAAGGACTTTATTTGACATTTTTTATGAAGTATAAGTGATGGAGCGATAAAGTGACGCAAAAGTAGGACAAGTTTGATCATAATTTTTGAACTTTGCAACAGAATATGCGATCACCACAACTTTCAATATTCAGGGATATCGCATTCAACCCGAATCCGATCGAAGAATACGTGCCCATGCAGGTGCTTGATCCTGCTGTGTTTGACCGCTTCTGTGAGGACGGATGGTGCTACTGGTCCGACATGTTATTCCGCCGTAACTATTGGGAATGGAGGGGTGCGTCTTGTCGCGTGATCCTGTTGCGCATCCGGCTCAAAGATTTTAAGTTCAGCAAAAGTCAGCGCAAATGCCTGCGCAAGAATGCTGATTTGTCGGTACAAAGCCGTCCGCTGCGTATTTGTCGGGAACATATATTGTTGTTTCATGCCCATGCAGCGCGTTTCCGGCACAATCGCCCGCAAATGATCGAAGGCTTTTTTAGCCAATGGAGCCATGTAATGCCCTGTAATGGTTACGAATTTGATGTATTTAACCACAGCAAACAACACGTAGCCTCCAGCTTCTTCCATATCGGCCAAAAATGTATGGCTGGCAATTACGGTCTGTTCGACCCTGAGCATGCCGAACGTAGTCTGGGCACCTACACCATGTTACTCGAAATCATGTACGCCCAGCAGTTGGGTCTGGAATTTTACTACCCGGGTTTTGTTTACGACGTCCCCAGCGAATTTGACTACAAATTAAATTTTAATAACCTCGAATATTTCGACTGGTGGGGCAACTGGTACCCTCTGGATCGTATGCCTGTGCGCGACTGGCGGGCGGACTGGGAAATGGAATAGGGAGGTAAAGTTTTGGGTTGCTGCTGACATGCTCTAAGCGGAAATGACAACAGCAAAGAAGTAATGTTTTGGGGGGTGCGGCACTAGTGGTCGAGGCACTAAGTTCTTGACAGGTCGAACCTTAATTACTCCCCACCAACTCAATCCACCCATTCAAAGTAGTACTTAGAGAAGTTTCGCCGTTCAAATTCGGGATAAATACTTTACAGAGATAAAAATAGGTGCCATCAGCCAGTTTTTTACCGTCGTTGGTCACACCTGACCACTGGATGGCGGGATCGGTGGTCGAAAATACGAGATTGCCCCAGCGGTTAAATACCTGCATATCGACCCGTTCGACAAATCGCCAGCCCGGGAATGGTTCAAAAATATCATTCTGGCCGTCGTTATTCGGCGTAAATGCATTGGGTAAGGTATACTCCGCACAATTTTCCACACATACTATATTACTCCGGGCACTTTCATTCCCGACTGCGTCAATTGCCGTAACAGCGTAACAGCCGACTAGCCCATTGGCGATTTCATGGGTGAAAGAGGTGCTGTTGGGATCTGAAACAGACTCCAGCAGGGTCAACGGTTCGCCAGCGACTGCGCTGTACCAGATATTGTACTGCGCCGCATCATCAGTACTCGGACAGGCAAGATTTGGGTTGGTCCAGGTCAGGAGGTTTTCGTACGGTGGATCAGGAGCCACCAGAACATCGCCACTCGTACACCGGTTGGTAACGGTCAGGGCTGGCGGACAGGGAGGGACAGTGTCGATGGGCGTCCCACAAGATTCCTGACTCCAGTTGAACAAGGGTGCCACGATACCAGAAACCCCGTAGGTGCCTTCCGTTCGCACTTGGTAGCAATAGTTTTGCCCGTTGTTCAGTCCTTTGTCCTCATAGGCAGGCTGTGTGGCCGTTCCAATCAATTCGAATTGTGCCGAAACATCGTTCAATCTGTACACTTCATATTGGTAATTTCCCCAGGGCACCGAAGCCTGCCAGGATAAATTATTCTGATTATCAGTGGATTGTATCCCCAAAAATACAGAAGAGGCCGTGTTGGTAGAGCCTAATGGCACATTATTGCCGTTGACATAAAAGGCAACTTGATAGTGAAATGGACCAGCAGCGGTATTTAATCCGGTATCGGTAAAACAGGTGTCGTTGGCCTGCCAGAAAGTGGGTGCCGTAAAGGAAGCACCCGGAATTTCGACAAGGGTCCCGCCCGACAACCCGGAGGACCGAAGCACCTGATACCGGTATGGGCCGGGATTCTGAATCGTATCGAGGTCCATGGCTAAGGGTTTGGTCCAGCAGACTTCAATTGTTCCTGTTGTTGAGGCAGTGGCACCCACCGATACTTTGGTAATAATAGGCAGGTCGCGGGGCAGTTGCACACAGACCTCTGTGGAGGGCAGACTTTCAACGATATTATACGGAAATCCGCCTCCTGATATTCTGGCAAATTTTCCTTCTACCCGGTAACAATAGGTTCGTCCCCTTTGAACATTGGTATCTTTATAGTAATATCGGCCGTCTTTCATGGTTTTAGTCACGAAAACGATTTCAGTGTAGCCTTTTCCGCTCAGTCCGGGATCACAGGTATCAATGACAAATGGCAAACTGCCCTCTCTCCGCCAGACCGAAAACCCATAAAAATAGTTATTGTCGGTTACCTCGCAAGCGTAGGGCTTGTCCCAGGTAAGTTCAACTGCACCCGTACCTGCTACGGCCTGCACATTTTCCGGAGCCGGGCCTACTACTTTAATGGTAACTGTTTTAAGATCAATAAGTTGCGGAACAGTTGGGCCAATTGTATCAATGGCTTTGAATACGACCGAATAGGGTTGATCGGAGATGTGTTCACAATCGGTCGTCCACGAAAACTGCCCTTTAAGGACTGGATCATTCCATCCGGTAGGTACTGTAAATGTAGCCGGGCTGTAAGGCGTGTTCAATGGGCCACCTAAAGCCGTCAGTTGTACCTGATCAGAACTATCAATATCATCCGCACTTACTTCGAACGCGACGGTTGAACCAGCCACTACACAAAACTTATCGGGTGCGGTAACTACCGGTGGATTATTATCGCATTGGTCTACCCTGATTTGCATATCCCTGATGGTGAAATCGATCGGAATTTTGTTGCGCCACGAAATAACGGCAAAAGCAATATTGTACAAGCCGGGCGTTTGTGGTGTGAACCAGATCAAATCACCGGATACTTCATCGAGTTGAAACAGGTTGTTGGATCCTGGCGATATCTGGTTGGGGAAACTGTAATTGGGTACAGGTTCTCCCGGCAATTGAAATGGCACCACCAATTGATAGGACAAACTGTCGCCATCCGGGTCAAATGCATTGGGATTGTGTTTATATGGTTTGCCCACACAGGCATTGTCGATCGGTGGTTGCAACAGGTAGGGCGTCGTATTTACCCCTCCAAATTGACTATCCTGAAAGGTATAGGAGGTGAAAATGTGGAAAGGTATTAAATCGGACGAAGGTGGATTCACATTAATAATCCCTCCTACCCGGTTCTGATCATTCATAGAAATTTCATACGTAGCAGGCCCCGCAAAGGTGTGGTATGCAACGTATGTATTGTACTTCACGTCATTTGCTAAAGGAAGTCCATTGCCATTAGAGCGGGGAACATTTTCACAGGTGCCGTCGCCCCAGCAAATGGTAAGCGTGTCCCGGTCGACATTAAAACTACTGGTTTTGGTCCACGTAATAATCGTCGCTTTAAGGGTTAATGGTCCCGTCTGTTCGAGATGAATCTCCCCGGCACGGTTGTGCGTTGCAGCAAGCGCCAAAGGAAGCAGCATCAAAAGGGAAAAAAGAACCTGCTTAATAGTCTGAAGGTACATTGTTTTTGCATTCATATCCTGTGAACTGGTTACTGTTTAGCAAAGTTGGGAAAATATTTGTCAATTTTTGCAAATTATATCCTAAACGGCAAAAAAGAGGCAAAAAGTATCGGACTTTTGCAGACCTTTTCCAGGGAAAAATAATCGAGATGATCGGACAAAGTCATACAAAAACATTTTTAAAACGTTTAGTTCAGGAAAAAAGGGTGCCACACGCACTTTTGCTCCTCGGGCCAACCGGCAGCGGGAGTCTGGTGCTCGGCCTTTGGCTTGCCCGGCTACTGCAATGTGAGGCAGAAGACAATGCCACCGGCGAACCTTGTGGTGTTTGTAATGCCTGCCGCAAATCGGGCCAGCATATTCACCCCGATATTCACTTTTCATACCCGACCATTGGCACGAATGCCGTCAGTACCGATTTTATTAAACAATGGCGGACTGCGATTACAGAAAATCCATACATGGATGTCAATACCTGGCTGCAATTACTGGGAGCGGAGAACAAGCAGGGCAATATCAATAAAGAGGAATGTAATGCAATTATCAAAAAACTGAGTTTGCGCGTTTATGAAGGCAAATTTAAAATGCTGCTGATGTGGCGGCCGGAGTTTTTGGGTAAAGAAGGCAACCGGCTGCTGAAACTTATTGAAGAGCCACCGGAGCAAACACAGTTTATTTTGATTGCAGAGCATACGGAAGATATTTTACCCACAGTGCTCTCCCGGTGCCAAATCGTCAAAACAGATCAGTTGACCGATGTGGAAATTGAGGAAGGATTACAGGTGATCCGGCAAATGGCACCCGACCGGGCAAAAAGAATTGCCTTTTTGGCGGAAGGCAATTTTCAACAGGCCCTGCAATTAGCCGATAATGAATCCAGCGACGACTCGGCCTTGATGCTCGACTGGCTCCGGAGATGCTGGCGGGGAAATGGTCCGGAAATGGTGGCCTGGACCGATAAATTTGCTAAAATGGGCCGGGAAAACCAAAAACAGTTTATTCGGTATTGTCTGAATTTCATGCGGGAACTGATGAATATGGTGGCTGCTGGTCAGAACGACTTGCGATTGCCGGAGGAAGAATTAGTTTCAGCACGAAACATGGCACGGGTATTAGATTTTGACAAAATTAGCCGGATCGTTACAATGCTCAATGACAATGCCTATTATATAGAGCGGAATGCCAATCCAAAGATACTGTTTTTGGATACCTCCATTAAGACACACCGGATAATGAAAGGTTAATGAACGGGTAAATAATCACTTATTACTTTTATCTGATTCCTGCCTAATCTTTTTATAAAAACAGCCCCAATAGCCACGCAAAAAGTAAGTGGTCTGGGTAAAAGGTATATACCCAAAAGTAACCTGGTGTTATCAAAACAAACCTTATATTTGTTTAATTAATTCGCAAATTATCATTTTCAACATGCTTCAACTTGCCAAATTATTCAATTATTGCACAAGACAAGCAATATTATTTTTCCGACTTCCATTTTTAATCTTGTTATGCTCTCTTTTTTGTTTTGAAGGATTTTCGCAGGAATCTTGCACCTGCTCACTAGCGTTACCAAGTGGAACTACTTATCTAAAGGGATTAATTCAAGCAAACTTATTGCCAAATACGGGAACTGCATCAAATGGATGCATCAAAGTACCTGCCAATTCTACTTTAATTATTAATGTAAATTACGCATTTGAAAACTTTGATTTCAAAATGGGTGCCGGGTCTAAGATTATCGTGAAAAGCAGAATTTTGCTTACAATTTCTGACGGCTCTTATCTCTATCCATGTAATACCGATTGGGGCGGGATTGAATTAGAGGAAGGGGTATCTAATGGCACAGAGAAACCTGTTGGAGGGAAACTTGATATGAGTGACTCCGAAATAGACAGGGCTAGTTTAAGTATTTGGGCCAAAAATAACTCATATGTCTGGTTAGTGAATAATGATTTTGTAAATCATGATACTGGTTTAAAGATATCTGGGCATGTGCGATTTTTGAATAATTTGGCAACGGATTTTACGGAAAATCAATTCCTGGACGATCTTGAATTCCCATATGGGAGTTTAGCTATTCATTTTGATAATGCAGTAAATTTTACCATTGGAGATGATAATTCCTCCTCTACGGTAAAAAATTATATATATGATCATTTGAATGGAATTCGAATTGAAAACTCAACTAAT
>JBILHQ010000394.1:0-2885 GCA_044350415.1 Saprospiraceae bacterium
TCCATGTTGCGGACGATTGAACACCAGCAACAACACAGCGACGGGACATTGGTATGACTCCATGGGCGCAAAGATGCAAAAAAGGGCCGCTTTATTACAAAGCGGCCCTCCAAAACAAATCACAAAGTATTTATCAATCGTCAATCATTGTTATTTTCTTCCGGCATTTTCTGATGCTTCTTAGCATTAGTACGCCCCCATGACCAGCCAAAACGCAGGGAAGCCTGGCCAAATGCGCCAGAAAGTTTACTGTCATTCAATCCTTCCACATTGGTGTCACTAATAAACCGGTAACCCCCTTCCACGCCCAGATGCAACCAACGGAAAATATTGATCTCTACACCAGCAGACGGCTGAAAAGCAAAAATGTTATCGACTTTATTGTTATACCGGACTTTACCAGGGCCAAAATCTACATTAACCACAGGATGAATGGCTTTGTAGGACAAAAAACTGTATCCCACCGTACCACCACGCCAGTTCAGTCCAAAATTCTGATCTTGGACCTCGTCCCATTTTACATCACTTTTCAGATACATATCTGAATATCCAACGAATATTTTTTTGCCAAATTCCAGTCCAAGATGACTGCCACTCATATAACTTCTGGTATCGCCGAATTGTGCCATCTGATGTTTTGAGCCTCCCCATACACCACTCAAATGGTACTGGTGAAAAAGGGTGCGTTCCCGTTGTGCCTGTGTTGCTGTTACTCCGCAAAAAAGGAGCGCAACCATGATTAATCCTGATTTGAATTGCATCTTCATACTTAATTAAACAGTGAAATAAAAGGAGTAAGGGTATTTGATTTTCAGTTAGTTATCGTGTTCTTTATTAATGACACTAAGATGTGGTATCTGGTTGCAATTTCGCAACTAAAAAAGGCGAACGTCACCAGACATTCACCTTTATATAACATTTTTAACGACGATTAACATTTGATGACCGATAAACGATCGAAAATAGGGTTGTTGCGGTGGGAGCCGCCGAGCTATGAAATTAGATATTTTTTGCCTGATTGAGGCTTATTTTTGAGTTCGTAGCATCGCTACGGGCTCGAAAATAGCCGAAAAGCAGGCAAAAAATATCAATTTCTGGCCGGATGGCCTCCCACCGCAACAACCCAAAATGGACGCCTTACCTGACTAAAGTGGCAAATCCTTTCAACTCCCTTTTTTCGCCACGGGGCGCTGTAAAGGTCACCCGGTACACATATACCCCTGCCGGTGAATTACCGCCGGTATTTTGAGCGCGACCATTCCATTGGTCATTCGGGTTATTGGTTTCAAATACTAACTCCCCCCAACGGTTCCAGATGGTCATGGTAAAGTCGCCCACCCCTTCCATAAAGCCTTTGCCAAAAAAGCCATCATTGGTACCATCACCATTTGGTGAAAAAGCATTGGGCATAAACCAGCGTATTTCAGGTCGCACGTCTATTAACTGCACCATCGTGTCTTTACAACCCTGAGGATGAGTTACTACCAACAAAACGCGCATCAGACCAGTATCAGGGAAATTGAATACGGGATTTCGGGTATTGGTGGTACCAAACCGGTCAAATTGCCAAAACCACCTGTCAGCATCCTTCGATAAATCTGTGAAAGTAACCAAAGGTTCAATATTAGAAGGCTGGTCAGGACTGTAAGTAAAATTAGCCTCGGGAGAAGGCACCACCCTGATTAAATCGGGGAAAGTATCGGTCACATAGCAACCAATTGGCGAGGTAATCGCTACACTCACATTGAAAAGCCCGGGCGTATTGTAGGTGTGCATGGGGCTGATTACATTCGTCAGGATACTTCCATCCCCAAAGTCCCATACAATCTTATACGTAGAGTCGATCGGCGTCGATAAATTCTGAAAAGTGATTACTCCGGGCACACATCCCACATAACTGTCTGGTTCAATAATAACATATTGCGGCGCAGGAAAATACGGGACCAGCTTCACCTCTGTATCAATACACCCATTCTGATCGCTTACTTTTAACCGAACCGGGTGCATCCCCGGAACCAGGTATAAATAAGATGGATCTTTGGTGGTGGAAGTGCCGTTCGGAACGCCGAATTGCCAGGTCCAGGATTCAATATTGGCTTCAGAGGTAGATAAATCGGTAAAATCGACCGGCCCTGCCACACAAGTATCATAAACATACGAAAAATCGGCGGTGATACCCGGGAAAATATCGACGATAATTTCTGCTGTATCGGCACATTCAGCACCTGGATTCAGTAACAATTGTCCCACATACCGATTAGGTTCAGGAAAAGGAATCGTTGGACTCCAGTCAGAATTATTGACATAAGGCGTGCCATTCAAATCAAACCGCCATTCAAAATTGGTAATAAAAGCAGGGTCAAGGCTTTTATTTTCAATATAAAGATCTTTAGCCCCACAAGCATTAATATAATACCCGTTTTGGGTAAGCACTAAGGTATCTCCTCCATCAATAACAGCGAGAACTGTTGGATCACAGTCTGCCACATTAAACTGAAAGTCCCTTTTGACAACCGATAATTTCTCCCCATTTCGATATTCATCTACGCAAACGCCCACTACAAACCGTCCAATAATATTTGGAATGCCCGAAATAATGCCGGAAACAGGATTGATTGTAATTTGTGGATTTCCGCCCATCGGATTGGTGGGTGAATATTGGGGCTGAATAAATGGCACCGGATCAAACGGAGGAGCACAAGGAGGAGTAGGTTGAGCACCACCACAGGAGGTATAAGCTGGATCTGAGAGAATTGGCCCACCGCCAGTTTCCGGGGCACAAAAACGGTACACCAACTGATCATTATTCACATCGGTGGCACTATGGTCAAAAACAAGGGGACTCCCTTTACAAATGATGATCGGCGGAAATTCATTGTACACTG
>JBILHQ010000240.1:0-8863 GCA_044350415.1 Saprospiraceae bacterium
CTGTCCGCTCAGGACAATGTTATTATTGCTATTTCCAGCGACACCGTTGCCGTGGGGGATACTTTTTGCCTTACGGTAAGCGTACGAAATTTTGTACAAATCGTCGGCCTTCAGGTGGCATTGAACTGGGACGGCCAGGCACTTGAATTTATCAAAGCAGATACAAGCGGCATTACTGCAATGGAAGAAACCCAATACGGGATCAACTACCTTCCTCTTTTAAACCGGATGATATGGGCTTGGGAGGATACCGATGTCTTTCAAGACGGTACCACTGTACCCGACGGCACTTCGGCATTAACCCTCTGTTTCAGGGCACTAAAAGCCGATGTTAAAACAATGGTGGTCTGCAACGCAGCCGGCATGCCTCCTACATCACCTGCGGCAATCGATAACTACCAGGGTGTAAACCTTTTCAATAGCAGTACCAATATTGCAGGAACGGTTTGTATCACAGGGGCGACCTCCGCCGCAACGGTATTGAATGAATCAGCATTGGCTATTTATCCCAATCCTTTCTACCAGGCATTATATCTCCAGGGAGCACCGGATGCGGTGGGTAAAATCCGGATTTTGAACGCCACTGGCATGGCAGTCTTTACTTCTGAGCATTCCCGGACTGGCGAAAAAATTGCACTGCCCGATTTGGCTACGGGTATTTATTTCGTGGAATGGGTACAGGCTGATGAGCATAGGGTGAGTCGTAAAATGTTGCATATCAGGGAATAGGTAGGGTTTTGCAGGAGATTTGTTGGGAAAATCTATCTCCGGTTATTGCCTAAAACCTCCGGGTAAGATTGTGTATAAAGTATTGGATGGTCTTGTGAATTGGGCGTTTTTGAGATGGTAGCTTCGTGCGAGCGGGGAGATTTAATGTGCTTAATCACCTTTATGCCGCTGCTTAATAAATAACAGTCGTAAGGGCATACCTTCTACTACTACTTTTGCATTTAATGTGCCTGCCCAATGTCTGACCGCTGTAAGCTCTAAGGGATTGGAATCAACGCCACTGTACTGTAATTGAACCACTTTTTTATGTGGCACATATAACCATCGCCCTTGAGAATTTGATCCTCCAATAATATCGGTAAAAGTGCTGTCCGGCTGTAAAGAAAGTAACATACCGGCTGATTTAAAGGCATTGACTCTATCCAATGATTCTTTAATATATGATTGTGAGCCTTCTATTTTAGAATAATCCAGGTTTGCATTATCAAGGCGCCAAACGCCAGCCAAATCTTGTTGTGACATATAGGAATGACATCCCCAAAGACAGAGCATTACCATACTTATGATGCAATACCGCAGAAAACTACCAGGTATGTTCTTCATGTAAGTTTTATTTCAGTGGGCAAATTTATGCAATATTTTCATACTTATTTGGAATCACTAAGCCGCTCGCATAAGGTTTTCAAAAACACGCCGCTGTAGCAAGGTTCCAGTGGGTTCAGGAAGTTTATCTACAAAGTATTGGATGACCTTGTGAATTGGGAGTTTTGAAGATAGTAGCCGAACGCATGCGGGATCCGTTTACTTACGTCGCAAACGCATCTACCATCTTGTAACCGCCGGATTTTAATCGGCGGTTACAAGATGATAGATGTGGTCTCAGCGTTGTTTTACCCCCGGTTTCAACCGGGGGATACAAAGCTTGCCCCGATTTTATATCTGGATTTACCGATTCAATATTCTCATTTTGAATTATTTACAAATTTATATAAATTTAACTATAATCCCCAAGCACTCAAAAAATAAAATATTACCCCCCCCAAAAACAACCAAAGCCGCTCCAGAGATTCCTCTCCAAAGCGGCTTTGCTTCATACTTCCTACCTACCACCTCATACTTAAAAATTGTGGTCCCGACGGGGATCGAACCCATATCTAAAGTTTAGGAAACTTCTATTCTATCCATTGAACTACGGAACCGGCGCGAATTACGATTTACGATTAATTTGATTTACGATTGTTTCGGGTGATGGTCGGTACCTTATTCACAATGCTATCAGGTAGCCACCATCTTTCGAAATAATCGTAAATCGTACTTCGACTTCGCTCAGCAACAAAATCGAATCATTCGTAAATCGCACGGGTCGCAAATGTAAGGGAAATTATCGAATCAAAGTTGTCTGTCCGTACAACACTTCTTTCGCACCGTCTAAATATTCCACTTCGAGGGTCCATACGTATACATCGGGGGCAAGTGGGGAGCCGCGGAGGGTGCCGTCCCAGCCTGCGGTGATATCGTTAGGGCGGAAGTCGCCGGAACGGAAAACCAATTCACCCCACCGGTCGAATACCTTGAAATCGAGAATTTTGGCGGATTCCTGTCCGTGGACGAGCAGGATATCGTTGGTGAGGTCGTCGTTCGGGGTAAAACCGGTCGGGACGTAGATCCTTCTGGGTTTGTCGACAATGACGCTGACGGAGGCTTCGCCACGGCAACCCAATGCATCCACCACTATAAGATCGAAGGTGTGCTGAAAGAACAGCGAATCGACGAATGGATTGAGGCAATCGAGACAACTCAGCCAGGTGCTGTCGGCAGCATCCCAACTGACGCGGTATGGCTCGTTGGCATGGAGGATATCGGCGAGAATCTGGGTGTTTTGGCCCAGAATGATGGTGATCTCGGGTGCCAGGTCGACCTGAATGGCGTTGGGTTGAATAACTGCCACATCCGGGAGTGTGGTGATACAACCGTTGGCATCCTGGATACGCGGGATATAAGTACCCGCTTTCAAACTAATCTGAACAGGTGAGCCGTTCCAGGGCCAGTTGCCGAGGGTATATTGGTACGGCGGCGTACCACCCGAGCCGGTCAGTTCGATACGACCATCAGAACCGCCGAAGCAGGAGACTGCCTGATCGGTGGTGGCTGCGAGGAGCGGCTGCGTGGGTTGTTTGACAGGGATAGAATCTGTTTTTTCACATCCATTTTTGTCCGTAATCGTCACGATATAGGTACCGAAGGGAAGCCCTTGAGCGTCGGCGGTATTTTGACCGGAACTCCAGGCAAAACTGAAAGGAGCCACACCACCTTCAGCAGTGGCGGCGACCTGTCCGGTGGCTTCACCGAAGCAGGGGACGTTAATGGCACTCAGGTCCGTAACGATTTGCTCCGGTTGTGTAATCACTAATTCTTCTATTTTCTGGCAGGTTCGGGCATCGGTAACAGTGACGTGGTAAGTGCCTGCCTGGAGGTTTTCGGCTGCCGGATTCGTTTGAGAAGCGACATTCGGCGACCAGAAATAGGTGTAAGGTTCCGTGCCTCCCATGCCATTAATGGCTGCATTGCCATCATTACCACCAAAACATTTGACATGCC
The DNA here is from genome assembly GCA_044350415.1 of Saprospiraceae bacterium. Classification (GTDB taxonomy): domain Bacteria; phylum Bacteroidota; class Bacteroidia; order Chitinophagales; family Saprospiraceae; genus M3007. The sequence goes on from JBILHQ010000240.1 coordinate 3,328, forward strand.
GGACTTCCGTAAAGAAGCCAAAAAGTTCGAGTTGATTAAGGATGGAAACAACCTGTGTAGTAGTACACCCGGCCTCATCTGTTGCCAAAACAGTATAGGTACTGTTGGCGGAAAGCCCCGTAGCGGTTCTGCCGGTTTGTGGCGGCGTGGTATTCCAGACATAACTGATCAGACTGGGGTCGTAGGGTTCGCTGCCGTAAGAAACAAAATCGACTGTGGCATATCCATCCGTGCCATCAAAACACCGCGGCAAATGGCCGGTGAGGTATACAAAAAGCGGTGCTTTTTGGAGTACAAAAGACGAATCTATTTGGTAACAACCATTGGCATCAGTCACTGTAACCCGGTATTGTTCTACCGGCAATCCTGTGGCAAACTGCGTTGTTTGGCCGGCAGGGTCGTCCCATTGGAAGGAATAAGGCGTAGTTCCTCCTGCTGCATATACCCTTGCAATACCATCGGTTCCTTCAAAACAGATCGTATCGGAGATAAAAGGCGCTGTAAGTGCCAAAGGAGCTTCCGGTTCGTAAACAGTTGCCGTTTCAACGGTGGTACATCCTTTACTATCGGTCACGGTGATCGTATAATTGCCGGCGAAGATGGAATCAAATGCCAGTTCAGTACCGATGTAATTATGAGATCCGTACCAAAGATATTGATAACTGCCGCTGCCACCAGTGACCTGTGTGGAAATGGCACCGCTGTAACCGTCGTGGCACAATACCGGCGTGGGAGTGATCGTCACGGCTATTTGTGTGGGTTGCGACACGAAAACAGATGCTGTAACGGTACAATTATTAATATCCGTAACCGTAACGGTATAGGTGCCGGAAGTGATATTGTTGATAATTGATTGCATCTGTCCAGATGTCCAGAGGTAGCTATACGGTTGTACACCGCCCGTGATATTGACTTTGGCAGTACCATCAGCGAATCCGAAACAGGCGGTCGGTTGGGCCGAAGTGGATGGCAATAATGCAACCGGTTCGGCTACCGTAATACTGGATACTGCTGTACAGTTTTTGCTGTCGGTGACGGTAACGGTATAGGTGCCAAAGGGCAGATTGGCGGCTGTTGGCGTGACCTGCATAACTGAGCCGGTGGCCCAACTGTATTGATATCCGCCATTGCCGCCTGCTGGTGTAACCGTGGCTGTGCCATTACTGCCGCCATTGCAAGAGGTGGGCAATTGAGTAATGGCAAGGGTAAGCGCCGGTGGAGAGGTCACCGTAGCACTGCCGATACTAACGCAACCGTTCATGTCGGTAACGGTAACACTGTAAGGGCCGGGAACTAAAGCCGTGGCTGTTTTGCTCACCTGACTCAATGCATCACTCCAAAGATAAGTATACGGCAAGGTTCCTCCGACAGGATTCGCAGTAGCCGTACCATCAATGCGGTCGCTGCAGGTGGCCGGTGTGGTCACTGCGGTATTGACGAGTTGTGGTGGTTGCCCAACCATAGTGGTGGCTGTGGCGGTACATCCTTTGATATCGGTCACCGTAACGACATAGTTTCCAGGCAATATGCTGGTGAGTGCGCCACCTGTTTCTCCGGTGCTCCACAGGAATGTATAAGGACTTGTACCGCCATTACCGGCTCCGTTTAATGTACCGGAAGGCTGTCCGCTGCATTTTGCAGCCTGCGCAGCAGCTGTAGCCGTCAGGGCCGGAGGAGCAGTGAGTGTTCCAAAGGAGGTGATAATACAATTATTCTGGTCGGTAACCGTCACGCCGTAACTGCCCGATGCCAAACCGGTAACGGAAGAACCGGTATCACCGGTGCTCCAGGAATACTGAAATACGCCTGTGCCGCCGGTAGCATTAACGGAAAGGGATCCATCGTTGCCGCCGAAACACGATACATTTTGCTGCGTGTTGACCGTAGGTTGAATGGCTGTCGGTGTATCAATGAAGAAACTAATCAAAGTATCGCAACCGGAGCCATCAGTAACGGTGCCCACATAGTTGCCTGTTGCGAGATTATCAAAAAAGCCAATCGTATTGGATGCGGCACCTACCCTGAAAGAATATGGCGGGTTCGCATTATCCGGGGTAAAAGTCACAGCGCCATTCGTACCGCCAAAGCAGGAAACGCCTACAGCGTAATGGGTCACCAGCGGTGACTGACAATTGACACAAACACCGGAACCAATCAAGGCCCCGCATTCAACGATAGAATTAATACCGCGCACTTCCACATTCACCACACTGCTGGGCAACAGCCCGCTGACGATATGGGATGTATCGGTCAGCGGATTGAACCACCCTGTACCGTTGATATTTATTTCATATCCCAGGGATCCCGGAATAGTATCCCATACAAAGGAAACAGTGGAGGCAGATGCGTTTCCGCAAGCGACAACAGGCGGCGGCAGCACCGGGTTTATTTTGATAGAGACCGAATCGCTCACCTTACATCCATAAGAATCGGTGGCTACCACAATATAATTGGTAGTCTGCAATGGTTGGGCATCAGTAACCGGGCAAGTTGGACAGGAAAGGCCTGTCGTGGGCGACCACGAATAATCCACCTTATAACTGGGTTCAAAAATAATTGTCCAATCGAGCAGCGTGCCCACGATACCAAATTGATCATCAATCAATTGCAATTTCCACGCTCCGTTAGTGAGGTAATCGCCGTCCCATAAATCATTCCATACCCCTTCCGGCGCGAAATTGCCGGTAAACGGTGTGGAGGAGGCTGGTGCAAAAGGACCTGGCGCACTGATAAGATTGGTCGCCAAAGGCGTAAAACAGGTTTGCGTATAATTATCGCCATTCCCGCCATTGTCGGTCGTTAACTCTATAAATTGCCCGCTCGGTGAAATCAGGTAAACATCCAAATCGTCCACCCAACTGTGGTTCACATTGATACATACCGATCGGATAACCCCATCTGTCAGTTTGACCGGTTGTACGCCAAAAACATTGATAGGAGAAACAACAGGGGTAAAAATGGGGTTAATATTGTAATCCTGCTGGTTGGAAAAGACATAAGGTTGTGGTACCGGAATCGGGAGGGTTCCATCTAATAAAAACTGGCCGCCCGAACAAACGATGGTATCAGGGCGAACCATCGGCGGTACCAGTGAATTTTCGCGGATATAAAGATAAACAGTATCTCTGCTGCAGGGATCGCGCTGTACGTCAATGGCGATGACTTCTGTGCCTTCTGTAATGCCGTCTTCCTTAGGTTCGATGGTAAGCGTCAGCGAAGTTTGACCGGCAGGAATGAATAGATTAGTTGGAACATTGGAATAATCCACACCATTCAGGGCACTTCCCCAAATATTATAATCGATCGGATAGTTATTGACGGCAGGGGTGGGTAGCGAAAAGGTAACCGTCCCCACGGCACAACCCTCTGTAACAGTACCGTCAAGACTTACGGTAGCCACATCGGTACGCAAGGAACCTGTTCCGAAACTTTTGGCTTCCAGAAAAACCCCGGAATCGTACACATTATCACCAGCATCGGCAATAGCCAGCTTAATCGTATACACCTGACAAGGGGTTACGATGGCCTCCGCGACGAAAACATCGGTAAAACCATCGTAAGTTGGCTGGTTGTTAGAGCCATTATTACTGTTGTAATACTGCGCATTTGTAGGAAAACAATTGGGGTACACAGCGTTGAAAGGGTGAATATTATTAATGGCTACCGGCAAACTGGTCCCGGGAATCTTAGCAATATTCGTTGGCGTAGGGTATCCAGGTCCCTGAATAAAAAAACCAAAAACGTCATTATAAAGGCTGCAGGAGTATTCCGGATATTCTTCTGAAGCAAAGCAATACCGGAAACGCAGTGTATCGGAAGTGGGGATGAAGGAAATGGTATAAACAGCCACATCATTTAACGTCGTTGTTATCAGGTTGGCCAAATCGGGCTCAACCGTACCACCGGTATTGTCGGTGGATGCGAAATCAGAGCCATCGGAATTGCACCCGAAGTTGCCACCATTGGAGGCTGCGCGACCTGTGGTCATCACAATACCCCGTTCAATACCGACCGAAGCCTGTCCGCCGGTAAAATAGCCGACAGCGCTGGCATCACCACCGTAAGTAATATTGGTGACCTGCACACCTTCCCCGAGAAAGATATTCTGAATCAGGTTTTGGGGCGTAAAAGGTGCCGTGTTCGCTCCTGTGGCCTGTAGATTTTGTCCGGAAATACCTTGCTGACAAAAGAGAGAAAGTGCTCCAAAACAAACAAGTATTTTGGCAACATAAAGTATCTGTTGATGAATCATTCGGGCTGTAATCGTTATAATCATTGATTACTAAGTAAATAGAATATGAAGAAATTGAGTGTTTATTTTCAACTTCATGAACATGTACTGGTAAGGCGATTATAAACCCGATGCGGGTGTAAAAATTGGGTTAAGGGCAATTTATTGCTACAAATGATGAAGGATAAAAGGTCGTGCCCAGGATAATTTTAACAAATAAGGCATAAAAGTAAGCCAAGTTTTTTTTTAAAATGAGCTCGCGTGAAATAATTATTTTAAAAGAGGCAAAAAATAGCCGAAGGATGCCCGGAGCCGCTATTTTTTTCCGGGAAATCGTTTGTTTCATCCTTCAAATGGCCCTATTTATCTAATTCCCAAAACGTCACCGCTTTTCATTTGTTTGTTTTGCACCTGTAAACATACAGGTAAATAAAGTATAGCATCTATGCCACAATTTTTAAAATACCTTCTCGCATCGTGTCTGGGAACCGCTCTTGCCCTCGGTTTGCTCACTTTTATTGGTTTCAGTGCTTTAGTTGGACTGGCAGGTTCTGCTTCCGAAGACAAAAAGGTATCGGTGACGGAGAATTCTGTGCTCGAACTGAAATTCGATACCCAGGTTCCGGAAAAAACCAATAACACCGAACTGGACCCTTTCGATCCGGATGGAAAATATGTTCTGGGGGTAACCGATTGGGTAAAAATGATTCAGGCGGCCAAAACCGACGATGACATCAAAGGTATTTATATTACGCCTTCCGTATTTTCTTCCGGAAAAGCATCCGCAGCAACCATTCGCGCAGCCCTGGAGGACTTTAAAACCTCCGGCAAATTTATTGTCGCTTATGCCGATTTTTATACCCAAAGCGGTTACTATATGGCTTCTGTTGCCGACAGCATTTTGCTCAATCCAGTGGGCGCTGTGGAGTTTAAAGGATATGCCGCCACGATTACTTTTTATAAAGAAATGCTGGATAAACTGGACGTGCAAATGCGGATTTTTTATGCCGGACAGTTTAAAAGTGCCACTGAGCCATTGCGTTTAGATAAAATGAGTGATCAAAACCGCCTGCAAACGCGCGTGTATATCAATGCCTTGTATGATATCTTCATCAATGACATTTCCCGTACCCGCCACGTGGCACCGGAAGTACTCCGCGGTATCGCTGACCGATATGAAGGTTTCAGTGCCGAACTGGCACTCAAAAACCATTTAGTCGACCGTATCGCACATGAAGACGAGGTATTTACCCTGATGAAAAACAAAATCGGTCTGTCGGAAAAAGACAAATTGAACCGCATCAG
>JBILHQ010000045.1:0-31395 GCA_044350415.1 Saprospiraceae bacterium
GGAATCCAGGGCAGATACCTTGAAATAAATACCACTATTGATCCCGGAACCGCAAAAAAAGCCGGCCTTTCCATCGCCACTTCACCTGATGGATTCGAACGAACAAATATTTACTGGGATATATCTGCAGGGATAGTGGTCATTGACCGTACACATTCGAGTATCAATAGTAATGCACCTTCTTCATTTCTAACGGCAAACCTTCCGCAGACTTCCGGACAACCGCTTAACTTCCATATTTTCCTTGACGGCTCAGTACTGGAGGTTTTTATTAATGAAGAAAAGGCGCTTTCTACCCGGATCTATCCAGAAAAACCAGAAAGCACCGGTTTGGAATTGTACGTAACAGGAGGTGCCGCCACCTTTACCAATGTGGATATCTGGAACATGAAAAATATGCATGATCCATCGGTAACAGCTACAAAAATACCTGCAGCCTTAAAAAAAAACACTATTGAACAAGTATATCCCAATCCTTCATCGGGCAGTTTTTGGGCAGCGATCAACCTCCCGGATCATGGGGAAGTTTATACACGTTTAATAAATACATTGGGAGAAACAGTAATTTTGCAATCTTTGGGGCAACTTGATAGTGGGCCACATTTGCTTTTTTTCGATCAATCTATCATACCAGCCGGTATTTATTTTTTACAAATATTAATCGGCGAAATATCTTCTTTTACAAAAATATACATCGTAAAATGATTTGTTTTCACAAAGATAAACCATCCATAATGGTAAGACATTTGACTGCTTTTTGTTTGATCACGGCACTATTTGCCTGCAAATCCAATCATCATCTCCCTGCAATTGCCAATGAACCCCACCGGCCCCTCTACCACTTCACCCCGCCATCCAAATGGATGAACGACCCCAACGGTCTTGTCTATTATCAAGGCGAATATCACCTTTTTTACCAACACTATCCGGAAGCCAGCGTATGGGGCCCTATGCACTGGGGACATGCCGTGAGCCGCGATTTGATTCATTGGGAGCACCTGCCTATTGCGCTGTATCCCGATTCCCTGGGGCTTATTTTCTCGGGTAGTGCAGTGGTCGACTGGAACAATACCAGTGGTTTAGGCAAGGATGGCAAACCGCCGTTAGTCGCTATGTTTACCCACCATTTGATGGAAGGAGAGAAGGCCGGCCGCAGCGATTTTCAATACCAAAGTATTGCATACAGCAATGATAAAGGCCGCACCTGGACGAAATACAAGGGTAATCCGGTCGTTCCGAATACCGAAAAAATTAAAGATTTCCGTGATCCAAAGGTGACCTGGGATAAAGAGCGCAAACAATGGCTGTTGGTTTTTGCGGCTAAAGACCAGACGAAATTCTGGAGTTCACCCGACCTGATCCACTGGAAGTTCCTCAGTAATTTTGGCAAAACAATAGGTGGTCACGGCGGCGTTTGGGAATGCCCCGACTTTTTCCCCATAACGGTGGAAGGTACGCAGGAAAAGAAATGGGTATTACTGCAAAGTATCAATCCCGGCGGACCCAACGGCGGTTCGGCGACGCAGTATTTTATCGGCAATTTTGATGGGAAACAATTTACACTTGATCCAGAATTCGCCCAATCTGTTAAGGATGGTAAGGGCGTTTGGCTCGATTGGGGCCGCGATAATTACGCTGGTGTCACCTGGTCTGATATTCCTGCATCCGATGGCCGCCGCATTTTCATCGGCTGGATGTCCAACTGGGATTATGCCGCTGTTGTACCCACCACCAACTGGCGTTCGGCCAATACCATTCCCCGCGAACTCACGCTCCAAAAAACCGCGTCAGGACTGCGGCTTTTTTCACAACCCATTCGGGAAACGGCGGCATTACGCGGCAAAAAACAGGCAATTACCAACCAAAAAGTAGCAGGCAATTTTGACCTGACCAACGCCGCCAAATACAGCCCATCTTCCATGGAAATGTTAATCGATGCGGAACTGCCTGCCAATACCGGCGCCGACTTTGCGGTGGTATTATCCAATGCACGCGGAGAGAACTATCGCATTGGTTATGCCAATCAACAGTTTTACAGCGACCGAACCAAGGCAGGCAACCACGATTTCTCCAACAATTTCGGTGCAAAAGTGGATACCGCTCCGGGAACCGTAACCGGCAATCACCTGAAAATGCACCTGTTCTTCGACCGCGCCTCCTGCGAGATGTTTGCTAATGATGGCGAAAACGTGATGACCACTATTTTCTTCCCGACGGAGGATTTTACGCAGGTTAAATTGGTGGCAAAAAATGGAACGGTGCTGGTGAAATCACTGGATATCTATCCGTTAAAGTAGGTGCTGGCCTATTTAAATGGACAAATGAAAGCCAAACCTGGGTGAAAGTGGTGGATGATATTCCGCGAATACTTACGGTACGGGCACTGAATAATGATTTTTGATTGGGATAAAAATTTACCCCCTAAAAAAACCTCCTCCGCTGCATAAACCAATACAGTCCTCCCGTCAGCACCGCTGTCGCCCCAATTGTCGCCCAGAATGCCCAGGGTTCATCAGGGACACCATTCTTGATATTCATTCCGAAAAATGAAGAAATTAACGTCGGTACCATCAGGATAACGGTGACGACTGTGAGCCGATGGATCACTTCGTTCAGGTTATTGGAGATGATGCTTGAGTAGGCATCCATGGTGCCGTTGAGGATGTTGGTGTAGACATTGGCCATGGAAAGGGCCTGTGAATTGTCGATGATGATATCTTCGAACAAATCAGTAAGGTCTTCGTCGCCATTGATATGTAAAAAGTCAGTGCGTTTCATTTTCATTTTGAGCAATTCATTGGCATTCAATGAATTGACAAAATACACCAGGCTTTTTTCGATGCTTAAGAGTTGTTTTAATTCCCGGTTGCGGCTGCTGTTCATCAATTCGCGCTCAATCCGGTTGCGGCGCAGGTTGAGCTTTTTCAGGCTGGATAAAAAGCGATACACATTCTGCTCCAGAATCTGGAGGATGAAGCGTTTTTCGTCGGTGGGATCGAAATTGCGGACTTTATTTTCAATAAATATATCTAATACCGGCGTTTCAATAGCAGAAATAGTAATCACATGCTCAATAGTGAGAATCATCCCGATTGGCACAGTGATATAAATGGCTTCGTTGTTGCCTTCTTCCTGTAGTTCTTTGTTGATCACAGGCGTATTGATCAGGACGAAGCGAATATCTTCATCACGTTCGTAACGGGCACGTTCGTCTAAGTCGAGGGAGTCGGTAAGGAATACGGGGTCGAAGGCGAATTGGCGGGCAAAATCCTCCAGTTCATCTGGCCCAAAGGGCGGCGTAAGATTAATCCAGCAACCGGGCTCCGGTTCCTGCAGTTCGATTAATCGCCTTTTTTCGCGTGCATAATATCGAATCACCGTCCATTCCTGTGTGTTTTGTGAACAAAATCATCGCAAAGGTAACGCAAATTACATGGGTCAATATATTATTTCATCCGTTAGGTAATTTTTAACATAGTCTTCAATACCGTCTTCCAGCGAATAAAATGGTTCGATAAACCCGGTATTCCGTACTTTTTGCATATTCGCTTCAGTAAAGTACTGGTAGGTATCGCGGATGTCAACAGGCGTATCTACAAATGAAATATCGGGTTCAATACCCATGGCGCGGAAGGTGCCGCTGACCAGGTCGTAAAACGTACGCGCTTTACCCGTCCCGAGGTTGTAAATGGCATTGTGCGGCCTTTTTTCCAGGAAATGCAACAACACTGCACAAACATCCTTGACATAAATAAAGTCACGGCTCTGTTCGCCATCTTTGTAATCAGGCCGGTGCGACCGGAAGAGTTTCATGCTTCCTGTGGCTTTGATTTGCCGGGCAGCGTGAAAAATAACAGAAGCCATCCGGCCTTTGTGGTACTCATTGGGCCCATACACATTGAAAAATTTGAAACCAGCCCATTGTGGTGGCGCACCGCCTTTGTTGCCATTTTCAATAGCGTTCAATACCCACACATCAAAATCCTGTTTACTTTGTCCATACGGGTTGAGTGGCTGGAGTTGCGGAATGATCGCCTGGGTATCGTCGTATCCTAATTCGCCCAATCCGTAGGTTGCGGCACTGCTGGCATACAACAGTGGAATACTGAAGCCGGTGCACAACATCCAAACCGCTTTGGAATATTCCAAATTCAGTTCATCAAAAATGGCTTTGTTCTGTTCGGTGGTGTCGGTGCGTGCCCCTAGATGGATGACCGCATCCACATCAGCATGGTTGCGCTCCAGCCATCGCGGAAAATTCATGCGATTGACTTGTCCCCAAAGTTGTTTGTGCTCGAGATTGCGCATTTTATCGGGCCTGGAGAAATCATCGACAGCAAGGATGTCGGCATAGCCAGCATCACTCAATGCTTTTATCATACAAGAGCCGATAAAGCCGGCTGCACCTGTTACTACTATCATGGGTTGTTCAGTTATCAGTTGATTAGTTACCAGTCTTTTCGCTTGGTACCTGGTTTGCTGTTATTGGTTTTTTCCTGGTATTTTCGTTTGTTTTTGCGGTCTTCCCGGCCTATGGCTTCGAGGAATTGTTGGCTGGGTTGTTCGAGTTTGGGGATTTTCGGCTCCTGTTGCTCCTGTTGTTTTTTGGATTGCTGTTGTTCTGGTTTTTGATTTGGTTGTTGCTGATTTTGTTGCTGATTTTGTTGCTGATTTTGTTGCTGTTGATCATTGGGTTGGTTATTTTGGTTTTGCTGCTGTTTATCCTGGTTGTTTTGATTTTGTTGCTGCTGTTGTTCTTGCTGCTGCTGCTGTTTTTGTTTGGCTATCTGCAGGTTTTGTTTGGTGCCCGGGTCTCCGGGGCGGTTAATCAGGCTGTTTTGGTATGCATTGACGGCTTCTTTGTATTTTTGCTGTTTCAGGAAAGCATTGCCCAGGTTGTGGTAAGCGTCGGCGCGTTCACTCGGGGTTTGGGCCAACCGGGTTGCGTCTGCAAACATTTTGGAAGCGGCCGGATAATCACCTTTGCCGTAATAGCTATTGCCGAGGTTGTAAGCTGCCTTATTGTTATTTTCCTCTTTTTTTAAGGCTTCAGCGTAATATTTCTCTGATTCAGCATATTTCGCTTTGTCATACCGCTCGTCGCCTTGTCGTAGTGAATGATGCGCTGATTGCGCTATTAATGCGAAGGGGATCAACAGCATCAGTAACATACAGATAGTATACAATCCGAAGTTCGTCTTTATAAAAATCATATTGGGAATGATTAGTCCTGCCTTTTAGCGTTGTTAAAATTTAAAATTATTTAAGCCATTGATCCAGCCATTTGAAATACTCCCGTTGCCACAAAATACTGTTTTGCGGTTTCAGCATCCAGTGACCTTCATCTGGGAAAGTGAGCAAACGCGAAGGAACCCCGCGCATTTGCGCAGCCTGAAATGCCTGCATGCCTTCACTGAATGGCACCCGGAAATCTTTTTCATTATGTATAACCATCATTGGGGTATTCCAGTTTTTGACATACAAATGGGGGCTGAACTGGTTCCACGCCGGGTCATTAGGTTTGGTCCAGTAATCGTCGCCGAGGTCATGTTTTGCAAACCACATTTCTTCTGTGGTTCCCCACCAACTCATGGTATTGAACATCCCGCAATGGCTTACAAATGCTTTAAATCGTTTATTCTCATTGTGGCCAGCCAGCCAATAAACAGAATAACCGCCAAAACTCGCGCCCACGGCACCGATTTTGTCGGCATTGATCCAGCGTTCTTTTTTCACGTCATCGATCGCCGATAACAGATCCTGCATCGGTTGTCCGCCCCAGTCGCGGCTGATCGCGGCGTTCCAGTCCTGCCCCTCCGGTCCACCGGGCATACCGCGGCGACAAGGGGCTACCACCACATATCCATTGGCAGCCATGATTTGCATATTCCAGCGATAAGAGAAGAATTGGCTGAGGGCCGATTGCGGTCCGCCCTGGCAGTAGAGCAGGGCTGGGTATTTCTTTTTGGGGTTAAAATCGGGCGGTAAAATGACCCATACGTTCATGTTTTTGCCGTCGGTGGTGCGTACCGTGCGGCGTTCCACTTTCCCTTTTTTGATACCTTCCCATGGATCTTTAGTCGCAAAACTGAGTTGGCGGGCTGAACCGCTGGTTGTATTGACTGCATATACCTCCGCAGGCGTGTCCATGGCATTGCGCGTTGCAATAATCTCATTGCCAGCTACTTTGATATGGGTGTAATCGTGCTGGCCCTCGGTAATGCGTTTTATTTTTTTATCGGTAACACCAATATTATACACCTGATAGGTGAAATCGTTGCTGCTCAGGAAATAGAGCGATTTGCTGTCAGTGGCCCACTGCGGTCCGTTGCATTCCCATTTCCAGCCCTCGGTAAGTTCTTCCCGTTGTTGTGTATATAGGTTTAATGCCATCAAACGGGTGCGGTCGGATTCATTGCCGGCTGTTTCCATGCTTGTCCAGGCGAGATAATGTCCATCGGGAGAAAAGATGGGGTCCTGATCGTAACCAGGTAGGTCGCTGGTGAAATTAATGGTTTTTCCGGATGACAGTTCGTACACATAAATGTCGGAATTGGTGCTTTGCGCTTCGGCTGTACCTGTTAATTTGCGGCAGGTATAAGCAATAAAACGCCCGTCAGGACTGAACTGTACTTGCTCAATACCACCATTAGGGTTCAGTGGCGCGTCAAATTTTTCACCTGCCATAATATCAGTAGGTTTGGCCGTCAATTTGCCATCAGCGTATGATGCGAAAAATACATGGCTATAAGCGTAATCATGCCAGGAATCCCAGTGCCGGTACAACAGTCCGTCGGTCACCCGGCCGCTGGTTTTCGCCAGATCGGGGTAAATCTCGCTAGGCGTCTGCTCGATTTTCACATCCTGTGCAAAAACAATATATTTTCCATCAGGGGAGTATTTGAAACCGTTCATGGGCGTTTCGCTGACCAATGTTTCACTCCGGTCGCTGATATTGACTTCATGCAAACTACCGTCCCGCAGGAAGCCCACCCGTTTGCCATCGGGCGTGAACTGTGCATCACCCGATTTGAGGGTCTCCGGCGTGATTGGAGTGGTTGCTCCAGTAGCCGTTTGTACCAAGTAAAGCGTTTTGGTGCTTTTGTTTTCGGGCACATTATACCGGCCGACGCTATAAACAGCCATGCTGCCATCGCGGGACACGTCTTCTAAATTGACCCTTCCAATTTTCCAGAGGAGTTCGGGTGTGAGCAATTGTTGGGCGGAAAGAATATTGGCTGCAAGGAGCATGAGCGAAAAAGCAAAAAACTTTGACATGGTGCGTTATTTTGTGCCGCAATATTACTGGATGTTAGCGCTATTGCTGGTATTTATGTTGGACTTTCACTTTTTCTTCACTTTTGGCGGGGTTGGATTAATCCCCCCCCCCTTTCTTTCGCCTTCCTATTGGTAAGCAGTCTGGCAGCGAATAACACCCAAAAACAGTTATCTGAATATGATGAAAACTTACCTGATTGTCCTGTTCTGCGGGCTTGTCTGCACGCTGTCCGCCCAGAAAGTACTGATCGTCCAAAACCTGCGCTGACTGAAAATTCCAAAAATATTTGTTGGGGAAACATTGACCTATGAGTTGCGGGACGACGACGGCAACCGGTATACCCGTAAAATTATTGATATTTTTCTCGAGCGGAACAGTATCCTTTTGGGAGAATTGGAAGTGTCCATCTCTGAAATCAAACGGGTCGAAATCAGAAATCATGTCGGGTGGGGATATTTCAAAAAGGCGCGCAGGTTGCTGGCGTCTTATACCCCTTCTTCTGTTTTTTATTCCCCCTTCTAATAGTCCGATCAGGATCCAGCAACAACCAACGATGGTTGCTTTAAATTTTTTAACCATTGCAGGTATAATAATTACCCGAACCCGGGATGTGCGGATTGGCGGGAATTTCAGGTTGCAGGGTGTTAAGAGGGGGGAATGCCTTATTGTTGGGTGTTTTTATGTCACTATGAGGTTAATGGCCTTGTGTGGTAAAAAACTGCTACGAAAATTCGTCTTGCATTTAAATCTGCAACACTTTTCTCGCTATGAAAATTAAAAAAATTACATTGTTTTGAATGCTGTTTTCAGCATTGATATTCCCCAATTGTATCGTGGTCCAAACTGTTCCCCGACCTCCCTTGCCTTCGCAGCACGACAATGGCCGTCATCGGGGTTGGGGCACGACCATCATCACAGCAAGCATTGGAAACACGACAACCGGCACTGTGATCATCATGATGATCATGGGCGTGGTGGTCGTGGCCATTAAGTTATCATTGTCTGGGTCGGCGCTGGGAGATGTCACTGTTATTTTCGCGAAACGCGAAAATAACAGTGACATCTCCCAGCGCCGACCCAGACGCCCGACCAGTTTCCCTGCCAGATAAAAAATTGAACCAACCTGGCTGCCAGGAAGCGTGGTAACCGGGAGATGTCACCGTTATTTTCATCTGCCAGGATTCGTAACCGGGAGGTGTTACCTTATTTTCGAGGAACTCGAAAATAAGGTAACACCTCCCGGTTACGAATCTTACCTTTGCTGAAAAATAGCCATCTCTATCATGCGCCAGCTCCTTTGCCTTTTCTTTTTCCTCCTTCCAATTGTCCTTTCTGCCCAAACGCCCCTTTATATTCCCCGAAATATCCAAAAAACCTACGATAGGGGTACGCGAAGTATGGACGGCAGACCAGGGGCTAACTATTGGCAAAACCGGGCGACGTACACGATGCAGGTATCTATCCAACCTAAAAAGCGGTTCCTGAGCGGGACTTCTACGATCGTCTATACCAATAACAGCCCCGACAGTCTGAAAAATATTCGGATCAAACTGGCGCACGACCTTTATAAAAAAGGCGGTCAGCGCGCTGATGATGTGAATGAAAAAGACATTGATGATGGAGTGCATATTACCGCGCTTACGATGAATGGCGCACCAGTGGGAACAAAGGAGCAACGACGCAGCCGGACGTTTCTCGACCTGCCCATAAAAAGCAAACCATTGGCCCCCAAATCCTCCATGACGCTCACTTTTTCGTGGGACTACACTTTGCCATCCGATCCGGGTGCGGCACGGGAATGTGTGTGCGACCCGTCCACTTTTTTTGTATCCTATTGGTATCCGCAGGTGGCAGTTTACGACGACCTGCACGGCTGGGCAGACATGCCTTATACTGGGCTGCAGGAATTTTACAACGATTTTTCTGATTACGATGTGACGGTCACTATGCCCGGCGGCTATCAGGTATGGGCCACCGGTGAATGGCAAAATCCGGAAGTAATTCTTCAGAAAACCTTCCTCGATCACTATCAACAGGCCAAACAATCGAACGATGTAGTACACATCTTCACCGCAGCAGAGTTGAAAGCAGGCGGAGTATTTCAAAAAGGGAAAACGCATGCCTTTCGGTTTGTAGCCAAAGATATACCTGATTTTGCGTTCGCTGCCAGTGATCATTACAACTGGGACGCCCTCTCTGTGGTGGTGGATGACAAAATCCAACGCCATACTTTTGTGGGGGCGGCGTACAAACAAGAGTCTAAAGACTATTTCAGTGTTGCCCGTATTGCCGCCGATGGTATCCGCCTGATGAGTACCTGGTTGCCGGGATATCCGTTTCCATATCCTTGCATGACGGTATTTGATGGCAATGACGGGATGGAATACCCGATGATCTGCAATGACGCTTCCACCAACGAAAGTTTTTCGACACCGCTGACGGTGCATGAAGTTTCCCATACTTATTTCCCGTTCATGATGGGGGCCAATGAGCAGGAATACGCTTGGATGGATGAAGGGTGGGCGTCGTTTTTTGATTATAACCTGACGGATTCACTGGCACATGGAGCGGGATTTTCGCGGGGATACGGTGCCGTTGCAGGGAATGATTTTGACGTGCCATTAATGATCAGAACGAGTAATTTGCGCGGTAATTCTTACGGTATTGCGGCTTATCAACGCCCACAGGCAGCCTATTTGATTTTGCAGGATATGTTGGGGTATGAGCGGTTCCATCGTTGTATGGTGACTTATATGGACCGCTGGAAAGGAAAACATCCGATGCCACTCGACTTTTTTAATACCTGGAACGATGCTTCGGGAATAGACCTGAACTGGTTTTGGAAAGCCTGGTTTTATGATTATGGTTATCCCGACCTTGCAGTTTCAAAAGTAGAAACCAATCCTGCAGCAGGCATAGATATGGTAACCGTCACGCGCGTTGGACGGCTGCCGATTCCTGTCTTTGCAACACTGACTTATTCAGACGGAGAAAAGGAAAAACTACATTATCCGGCTGATGTTTGGCAAAACGAAACTACCAATTCCGTGCAGCTTTCAGGGAAAAGAGGAAAAATCATTCAAAGCGTGGAAGTAGGACATAAATCAGTGGCTGACTCGGATAAATCCAATAATAAATGGCCTAAATGAGTAAAAAGCATTGGCAGCAACACCTCGAATCGGCGCTCCTCGGCACTACCCGGGCTGCATGGTCGCCACTCGCCCTGCCCGCTCCCGTGCGGGACAATCTGCCGGCCGCGACTGGTGATGTTGTCCATACTTTTTTAGATGCAACCGCTCTCCTGTACGCTTATACAAAAGCAGGCACCCGCGCCACTGCGCAAGCCGAAACCCCACTTCCGGAAGCGCCGGAAGATCCGTTGCCATTTTGTAATACCGCAGCTGTAGATCTTTGGCGGCGCATCAGGGCATTGGAATGCAATAATCCTGTGCTTGAAATGCGTTGGATAGAGCTGTGTTTCCAATCCCGGCACGTGCTGGCACCTGAGTTGCTGGTGGAAATATTTACCCTTGGTGCCTATAAAAAAATGGCCGTCCTCCGGCCTTTTATCGCCCTGGTAGCAGGTGAACGCGGCAGGTGGTTAGCCAGTTTTTTTTCGGAGTGGCCGTATGTGCAACAAGGAGATGTACAGCGAATCTGGGCAGAAGGAAAACCCGCCGAACGCATCGAAGTGTTCCGGAATATCCGGAAAAATGATCCTGCGGCGGGCCTGCAATTGCTGGAATCCACGTGGGCAAAAGAAAGTGCCGCCGACAGAAAACGCTTTCTGGAGATATTAGCCGCGCAGGTATCCGTGATGGACCTGGGTTTTCTGGAGCAGATCCGGGAAGAATATGCCCAAATTCCGGGTGGTGGAAAGGTGGCAGTGGTGGATATTAAGCGCTGGATTACCCGTCTTTTACTTCATATTCCAGAATCGACTCTTTTTTTACAGTGGACAATGGCGTTGCGAAGTTATTGCAAGATCCCGCTCATTGGTAACGCAACGTTCACTTTACCCGAAAAGGAAGATGATTTTTTCAATGAAAGTAATTTATCGTTGCGCTCTGGTTTTGCTAAAAGCGGCACTGGAGTGGTGGCCATTAACACCTGGCTGCATGATTTAATGAATACTATACCGCCTGCTGTTTGGGTGGCTGCCACTGGCGTTGCTGCCAGTAAAACACTGGAATTGTTGGGGCAACATACCGAAATGCGCAGTGCGCTCGTGCAGGCTTCTATCAATAATAATGACGACACCTTTGCGGAAATTTTACTGGCGTTTTGTTCGGGCGAGCAATGGCATGCCCTGTTGGGTATTCTTCCTGAAGGCCGCCGGGAGGTATTGATCATGGGCAATGCTGCCTATGCAGAACGCCTGAATTGGGCTGCTCCGGCGCTGCAATTTCATTGGTCGGAGGAATTTAGCCGATGGGTATTGTCGCTGTTGTACGATAGTTGGATTGGGTATTATTTCCATCGTATTCAATTGATTATGCCGTTAGATGTGTATTTAAATCCGGCCGTAAAACCTGCCAATATTCCGGGATTGTACGACCAGTCCGCCAAACGGGAAAGGTGGCTGTCGGTGATTGTGCCGGAGCTGGAGCAGGTGATTGCGGTGAAAGTACTGCTGTTTCGGTAATCAAAATGTCGGGCACTCACAGAAATTTCCGTAAAAACACCACTGCATCTACCACTGGTTTGCGGTCGCGCTCCAATGGCCCAGTTTCATCGGGATGCATTTCATACATCTGCAGAATACCTTTCTGTTCTAGTTTTTGCACCTGTTCCGCGGTATTTTGATGGAACCGGTTCAATTCCCGATGGATACTTTCCCGGCTTTCCCGCTGAAACCGCGCTTTTTCCTTTTTCGAAAGTTGGGTTTCGTGCAATTTCACGAAGTCAAAATCAAAGTCCTCTACTTCTTTGATCAAAATAGCGAGGTGCAGCGGATTTTCCACCACCGGAATGATATTGGAAATGGTATTAATCAGGCGTTTGACGATAATAGGGTCGTTTTGTCCCCACTGGTAAATTTGCCCGAAAGAAAAGTCGAGCAGTTCGTCGAAATCAAATTCATTGACATGGATTTCTGCAGCTTTCATTTTGCTGGCAGCCGCGGAAGGGAACTCCCGGTCGGCCAACTGGCGCACAATATCGCCCAGGTAATCAATGCAGTTGACGCAGGTGGTCGGGTCATTGACCGCCGGCGAAATCGCCTTGATGCCAATATCAACCAATTGACGGATCCCAAAATTGATATCTTGATCGTAACTGCGGTATTTGGTGACGATATACGTTTGTTGTACAATGTCTAGCAGGTCTTTTTCTAATTGTGCCCCCATCTCCGGGGAAGGACGCGCAGGCATTTCGGCGGCAAGCAATCGCGAAGTGTCAAAACCAATAAACTCCCCAATGATCGGTTTTTGGTACAATCCACTGATCTGTAGTTCGGGGTACTTTTTCATCAACGCTTCCTTTAAAGGCAAAAGCAAAGCGTAATTCACTTCATCGAGGTAGCCACTGTTAAAAGGGGAGCGCACATGCACCCGAACGGCCGATGGATTGGTGCACACTCTTTTGAAACTGGTCTTTTCTGAACCGGGCATCCACCGGACAGGGTAAAGGGCATTTACCTCGTCCATTGTACGGTGTTTTATTCGCTCAGTGATGCTCGCGGCATTGATATTGTCTACATAATACGTGACAAAAAGCGGAAATGCCAACAGGCAAAGTACCCCAAGTACCAGTCCGATGACCACTGCCGGATTCAGGTAGTCATTTTCGGCAGCACCCAGCGATTTGATCACATAGCAATACAATATCGAGCCGATATAAAATCCCAAAAATCCCTGTACCCGCAGATCGACGGCAAAAAACATCCGTAAAATGCGGGGCGAAAACTGTTGGGAGGCAATTTGGAGCGCCACAATGATCAGGGTAAAGGACGAAACGACAATGGTAGTTAAAGTGCCGATCAGGTTCGACAATATCTCATTGTAATCGGCGTGAAAAAAAAAATAATCCGGCCTGCACACGAAAAAACGGTACAGCAAATCGATGATCAGCCATGCCGCAACGCCGTAAGCAAATACCTGCGTGGTCATTTTAATGCTGAAATACCGGTTTTTATCCAGCGGGTTGATATTCCTGAGAATATATTTGATCATTCGTGCGTAATTTTGACCTGCAAATCTACAATGTTTACCCGCGCCATTCTCCATCTTGACCTCGACGCTTTTTTTGTGAGCGTCGAACTGCTGCGCCGCCCTGAACTGCTCGGTCAACCTGTCATCATTGGCGGACAGGCGGGGCGCGGCGTGGTGTCGTCGTGCAGTTACGAGGCGCGGGCAATGGGAGTCCGGTCGGCTATGCCCGTCGGACAGGCGATGCGCCTATGTCCGGAGGCCGTTGTGATCAAGCCCGATATGGCGGCTTACGGGGCAGCTTCGCGGTTGGTGCGCGCCATTATCGAAGCCGAAGCACCGCTGTTCGAACAGGTTTCCATTGACGAGTTTAACCTCGATTTGTCGGGCATGGACGAGCATATCGGCTGCTGGAAATGGAGCCAGGCGCTGCGGCAAAAAGTGATGTCGGAAACGGGACTGCCATTATCAATAGGACTGGCGGTGAACAAGACGGTGGCCAAAATTGCTGCCGGAGCAGCCAAACCCAATGGCGAAATATGTGTGGAAGCGGGTACCGAAAAAGCATTTTTGGCACCCATGCCGGTCGGCAAAATCCCTATGGTCGGCGAGCAAACGGAAAAGAAACTACGGGCAATGGGCATTTTTACCATCGGCCAGCTGGCACAAACCTCTGTTTTTCATGTCGAACACGAACTCGGTAAGCACGGCCGTATTTTATGGGAAAAGGCCAACGGTATTCACGATACGCCGGTCGAAACGGAGCACGAGCGGGTAACTTCTTCCCACGAACAAACTTTTGGGGAGGACATTATCGACCGGCCCAAACTGCACCGCGTGCTGCGCGATCAGGCGGCCCGGCTGGGATTCGACCTGCGCCAAAACGACCAACTGGCCGGCAATGTCGCCATCAAAATCCGGTACAGCAATTTCGACACTTTCACCCGGCAAGCGCAATTGTCCACGCCCACTGCCCACGACAGCCACCTCGAAAAAGCCGCTGTTGACCTGTTTGATAAAAACTGGGATCCCAAACGCCCCGTTCGCCTCATCGGTGTACGGGTAGGTGATCTCCGCAATGGCACCAGTCAGTTGAATTTGTTCGATAATACAGCGAAAGAGGCCGATTTGCTAAAAGCATTAGACAAAATCCGGACGCGATTTGGGACGAAAGCGGTTCGGAAGTTATGAGTTTTTTAACGATGAACTATAAGCGATGAACGATGAGTTTTGTTGCGTCGATTTGTACTTGTGCTTTGACAGGGGGTGGACTCTATGCTACTTCGACATCCGGTGTTCGATACTTCTCTACGGAAAAATCGACCACCCATTAGTTCAATAAAAAGTTAACGTGAGCTAGGAGGTATTTATTTTGATAGTCAGCATATTGTGTCCCTGGGATGCCGTATTTTCACGGAGAACCACGGAGAAAGGGGCACGGAGAGACACAGAGGCGAAGCGGGTACATTATATGGGGAAGTGTGAGTGTTCCGTTTACTATTGAGGTCATAAAATTCACTCTCCGTACCCCTTTCTCTGTGGTTATCCGTGAAAAAAACGCTCGAAGGGGGAACTGAGTAGTAATTATTTCCGAGTTCACGTTAAGTTATTATCTTCGGTCTCACGATTTTTACTATTCAGCACCCTCCTACGCCTCCGTGGTTCTCTGTGCCCTTTTCTCCATGTCTCTCTATGCAAAATAATCTCACAAAGGGAAGATTGAATAATTATTATTCTCGAACTCACGTTGATTTAACAACTACCCCTAAAAAACATTCATCAAAGCAGCAGCTAAACTCTATGCAACAAAGCTTATAACTCATCACTCATAACTCACACCTATTTGTTATCTTTGCGCCCACATGAACGGCACTACGTTAAATTTACCGAATCTGCTTACGCTTGCCAACCTCTTTTGCGGTTGTTGCGCGGTATTGTATTTTTTAAACGGGATGCCCGAGACCGCTGCTTTGTTTACGGTGGCTTCTTTCTTGTTCGATACTGCTGATGGTATTGTAGCCAGAGCGTTGCGGATTAATTCCCCATTGGGCAAAGAGTTGGATTCTCTGGCGGATGTGATCAGTTTTGGAATGGTTCCGGGGATTATGCTGTACACCCTGCTGTCACAGAACGGCACTGCCGGCGGACAAGGGACGATCAATCTATATGCGTTGCCGGCATTTATTTTGTCAGCATTTTCTGCATTGCGATTGGCCAAATTTAACCTGGATACCCGCCAGACTACTTATTTTTTGGGGCTCAGCACGCCGGGTTGTACCATGTTTGTGATGGGAATTACATTGGCGGCGCACCAGAATACATTTGGGATCGGGGACTACCTGATGTACCACAAATGGCTGATTTATACAGTGATAGCGGTATTTTCGGTATTGTTGGTGAGTGAAATTCCGATGTTTGGACTAAAAATTAAACGGTTGGACATCCGAAGTAATATTGAATTGCTGGCCTTTGCAGCCCTTTTTGTGGCGGCATTGTTTTTTTTGAAACTACTGGCGTTGTCCATCATCGTCATTTGTTATATTGTTGTTTCCATTCTTTTTAAAGAAAAAGTCATCGCTCCGGCAGTTTAGGAACGTGAAAATAATATCAGGATATGAAATTCTCTGCAGAAATAGACATCATGCCGCACGACGGCCTCCTCGACCCACAGGGTAAAGCAGTATTGAACAACCTCAAACACCTGCACTTGTCCGACGTTTCTGACGTGCGCATCGGACGGCATGTGACCATGCAACTCGAAGCGGCTTCTGAAGCAGAAGCGCGGGAAAAAGTAGATACTGCCTGCCAAAAATTGCTGGCGAATCTCATTGTGGAGAAATTCCACTATGAGCTCATCAGCTTATAAACCACTGTCCGGATGATGAGCGCTGCACAACGGCATACCGACCTCATCCGTAACGAGGCACAACGACTTGGATTTGACTTTGTGGGTTTTGCACGGGCCGAAAAGCTCGATGCCGAAGCGCGCCGACTAGAAGCCTGGCTGCAAAAAGGTGCCCACGGTACTATGGCGTATATGGAAAATCACTTCGATATGCGTGTCGATCCCACCCTGTTGGTGCCGGGTGCTAAAACGGTGATCTGCCTCACTTTCAACTACCACAACCCCGATCGGCAGTCCGACCCGGAAGCGCCTAAAATCAGCCAGTACGCGTACGGAGAAGATTACCACCATGTGGTCAGGGACAAGCTCAAGTTGTTGCTTGCCTGGATGACCGAACAGATTGGGGCGATCGACGGCCGCTGTTTTGTCGATAGTGCGCCGGTACTCGAGCGGGAGTGGGCGAAGCGCGCGGGAGTGGGCTGGAATGGTCGCCACACGCTCACTATCCATCCCAAAAAAGGGTCTTACTTTTTTTTAGCAGAAATCATCTGCGACTTACCATTGGTATATGATGATCCGATCAGGGACCATTGTGGCACCTGCCGCCGGTGTATCGATGCTTGTCCGACCCAGGCCATTGCGCCGGAAGGCTATTTTCTCGATGCTTCCAAATGTATTTCCTACCTGACGATCGAACTCCGCGAGGAGATCCCTGCCGAATTTAAAGATAAAATGGACAACTGGATGTTTGGCTGCGATGTGTGTCAGGATGTATGTCCGTGGAACAGATTTGCGGAGCGCCACGCGGAACCTGCTTTTGAGCCGCATCCCGATCTGCTGGATATGACGCGCCGCGATTGGCTGGAGCTCACCGAGGAGGTATTTGCGCGGGTTTTCAAAAAATCAGCGGTAAAAAGGACGAAATATGCGGGGTTGAAACGAAACCTTTTTAGTGATGAGTTATAAGTGATGAGCTATAAGTTGAAACAATTCACCACTCACCACTCACCACTCACCACTCACCATTCACCACTAAAATCACCTGTTCATCTTACTGTTCTTGTACCCGTAACCAAAATAAATTACCAAACCAACTACCAACCAGATGAAGAAACCCAGCCAACTTTTGGCAGGGATTTGTGCCATCATATAAAAACAGAAAATGAGGCCCAGTAACGGGATCATGGAGAGTTTGTACATAAAGGCCAGTACACTCAGTACGATGCAGGTGATAATGAACAGCAGGATCGGAATCTGGTGAAGGCCATCTTCAAAACGCAGCCACCGGATGACATCTTCAGGGAACCAATTATTGAGCGCAATTGCTGAAGCGATCATCAGGGCCGGAAAAATATACTGTCCGTTGAGGTAAGGGGTCCGGAATTTTCCGTGCGGTGCGTTGGGAGTTACCTGGAGTTTCAGCACGCCCCCGCAAACCAATACAAATGCGAACAGGGTACCCATACTGCACAAATCTAGCACGGTATCGCTCGGAATAAAAAGCATCGGCACAATCACAAAAACGGCAGTGATAAGGGTGGCGAAATCGGGCGTTTTGAATCGCGGGTGAATATGCGAAAAGCGTTTGGGCAACAGTCCATCACGACTCATGGTCATCCAGATACGGGGTTGGCCCAACTGAAATACTAAAAACACACCAGCCATAGCCACCACTGCGCTTACTGCGATAATGCCCGAGAACCATTTGAGATTAACTTGATCAAAAACAAATGCGAGTGGATCATTAACATTAAGGTCTTTGTAACTTACCATGCCCGTTAGCACTAGTGCGATCAGGATGTACAAAATGGTGCAGATCACAATAGAATACACCATTGCCCTTGGAAGATCCCGTTGCGGATCTTTACATTCTTCTGCCGTGGTCGACAGCGCATCAAAGCCAATATAGGCAAAAAATACCGATGAAACGCCGGCCATTACACCGCCAAAACCATGTGGGACAAATGGATGCCAGTTGGCGGTATCCACATAAAAAACACCTACCACGATGACCATAAATACGACGATCAGTTTCAAGGCGACCATCAGATTGCCTGCTGTTTTGGATTCTTTAATCCCCACATATACCAACGCCGTCACCAGAATGGACATAATGATAGCCGGAATATCAAGGATCGTCCTGAAGCCGCCCAATTTGGGTGCGCCTGTCCATGCCAAATATGATTCCTGGTCGGCCTGCGATAAGGTTTCGAGTGCAGCTCCACCGCCCATAGCTGTCTGTGCCAGTTCGAAGCCCCGGTGTGCCGATACATAATCCGTCTGCGCCCACGAGGGAATATGCCAGCCTAAACTATCGCAAAGTCCCGTAAAATACCCTGACCAGGAGACTGCAACAGTAATATTACCCACTGCATATTCCATAATCAATGCCCACCCAATAATCCAGGCAATCAATTCGCCAAACGCTACGTAAGAGTAGGTATAAGCGCTTCCGGATACCGGCAACATGGAGGCAAATTCAGCATAAGCGAATGCCGCAAAACCGCAGGCGACTGCAGTGAAAATAAACAGAAATACCACGCCGGGGCCACCGTTAAAACTTGCTTTGCCGATGGTACTGAAAATACCTGCGCCAATAATCGCGGCGATACCCAATGCTGTGAGGTCCCGTAACCGAAGGGTTTTACTGAGGCCGCCGCCATGTGCATTTTCGCTTTCTGCGGTGGCGATGGCTTCGGCCACATTTTTTTTACGAAATAAATTATTGATGAAAGACATAGTGTGGTATTAGGATGTTAGGATATTTAAGACTGGATGTTGGGTTTACAAGGGCGAAATGTAGCACTTTTGATGAATTTGTCAAAATGTACAACCGTTTAAGGCAACCTTACGTCAATTTAGAACGAATTTGAACAGTATATGTCTTAAATTTTTCGCACAACACGGAATCTTAGCCGTAATTTTGCGCAGAAAAAAATCATGCGGAGTATGGGTTACAGATTTCTCTCCTTTCCCATCAACAGAAATGGCTGGGATCCGTTTTATAGTCTGATAACTCCAAAACTGTTGTTTGCAAAAACTTAACTATGAAAAAATCACATATATTAGCTATTGCCATCGTTGCCGTTGCTATCGGTATTTTGATCACCGCAAGTTCTGATGTTACCACCTACGCTAATTTTGGCCAGGCTGCTAAAAGCGGTGATAAAGTCAAATTAGTTGGCCATTTGGTCAAAGATCAACCAGTGGAATACAATCCCGAAAAGGATCCTAACTTTTTGTCGTTTCAGGTACGCGACGATGCGGGGCAGGTGCGAAAAGTAGTCCTTCGCGCAGGTAAACCACAAGATTTTGAACGCTCAGAGCAAATCGTTCTTACCGGTGAAATGAAAGGCGATGTATTTGAAGCCAGTGATATGCTACTCAAATGCCCGTCAAAATATAAAGATCAGGAAATTTATATTCGGTCGGAAAAAAGCTAGGTATCAGTTACCAGTCGTAGAGGGTATCACAAGCAGGATGATTGGAGGTATAAAACGCCCTGCTTGCGGTATCCTCTACGACTGGTAACTGATACCTGTTAACTAATATCCGGCAACTCTGTTAAAGTACCAACATTCATCAATTCATGGAATATATCGGCGAACATTTACTTCCCGGCCAGTTTGGACACTTGTGTATCATTCTTTCTTTTGTAGCGGTATTATTATCCGCTGTTGCATTTTTCTTTGCTACTAACCGGCGCGACACCCCTGAATATGAGGGATGGCGCAACCTTGGACGATATGGTTTTATCCTGCATGGATTAGCCACGATTGGTATTATTGGGTCTTTGTTTTATATTTTGACCAATAAAATGTACGAATACCAATATGCGTGGGCCAATGTCTCCGACGACTTGCCATTCAAGTATATTTTTTCTGCATTCTGGAAAGAACAGCAGGGTAGTTTTCTGCTCTGGAGTTTCTGGCATATTGTATTGGGGATTATATTGATTACCCGTTCGGGCAAATGGGAGACTTCCGTGATGACGATGGTAGCCATAGCGGAGGCTGTTATTTCTTCTATGATTTTGGGGTTATATTTTGGGGATTACCGTTTTGGTGCCAGTCCATTTGACCTGCTGCGCGATACGATGGATGCACCTATTTTTGCACAAGCAGACTACCTGACAAAAGTTAAAGGAAATGGACTTAATCCGCTCCTTCAGAACTACTGGATGACTATTCACCCGCCCACACTATTCCTTGGATTTGCCAGTACCGTTGTTCCGTTTGCTTACGCTGCTGCAGGTCTTTGGTTGCGGGAGCACAAAGAATGGTTGAAACCTGCACTTCGTTGGGCGCTCTTTTCAGGAGCCATTTTGGGAACAGGTATTTTGATGGGAGGAGCATGGGCTTATGAGGCATTGTCTTTTGGTGGATACTGGGCCTGGGACCCTGTTGAAAATGCATCTTTAGTGCCCTGGCTGACCATGGTAGCAGGTATACATACCAATATGGTGGCGCGCTCAACGGGCTATTCCATCAAAAGTACGTACGGGTTTTACCTGATTTCCTTTATTCTGATATTATATTCCACCTACCTTACCCGGAGTGGTATTCTGGGCGATACTTCGGCGCATGCGTTTACCGAAATGGGCCTTACCTTCCAGTTACTAATGTTTATCGGTGCCTTTTTGGCACTTGCGGCGTGGTTGTTTTTCAGCCGGATTAAAGGAATTCCGACGATAAAGGAGGAGGAGAAATTTGCATCCCGGGAATTCTGGATGTTTATGGGCGCATTGGTTCTCTTCTTTTCGGCTGTACTGATTACCGGTGCCACCTCGCTGCCGGTATGGAATAAAGTCGTTCAGATTTTCCAACCTGATTATGTTGGAGCTGCACTAAAAGAACCAATAGAACACCACAATCGCTACCAGTTATGGATTGCTGCATTTATTGGCGTGTTGTCGGGGGTGGCGCAATGGTTGCGGTACAGTGAACGCAACTGGAGAGCACAGCTTCCCAAATTTGCGCTTCACATGGGTATTGCAGCAGGGGCGGCGATTGTGCTGAGTTGGCTCAATTCTCTGTGGATTAACCTGACCGATTGGCGCACCGTGACCCTGTTGTTTACAGCGATGTTTACCGTGGTTTCGAATCTCGATTACATGATTTCTTTTGCTAAAGGGAATATTAAAATCGCCTCGTCGGCGGTATCTCACCTTGGTTTTGGATTGTTGATTTTAGGAATTCTGTCAACCGGGTTAAATAAAACCTGGATTTCGGCTAATAACTTCGCGATGGAAGGGCTGATCGAAGGTCTGGAGGGCGATCTCCTGAATAAAAATGTACTTCTGATGCGGGATGCGCCTATGCCGATCAAAAGTAATTTTGAGGCAACCTATCAAAAAGATACTATTGAACGGCAAACCCGCAGTTTTGCAGTGCAGTTCCGCAAACGGGATGATGCCGGCAACTATACCGGCGAGCAATTTACCTTGTCGCCCAATGTCATGTACGACCGCCAGTTCTCTAAAGTGGTGGCCTCCAATCCCGCTACACAGCATTACTGGAACTATGATATCTTTACCACGGTGTCTTCTTTACCTAAGGCAGAACTCGATCCGGAATATGCCAAACAGCAGGAGGATAGTCTGAAATATGTCACTTATGAGGCCACGCCAGGTGATACCATTTTCACCAAAGAGTGTTATATTGTAGTAGATGAAATCAGCAAAACGCCTGTTCATCCTGAATACAAACGCCAGGATGGTGATTTGGCATTTGGTCTGAAAATGCGTGTTTTTACGCTGGAAGACCGCAAAGGGTACCCGCTTGAGCCGATGATGTACCTGCGCCCGAATGAAGGTGCATTTGCCTTGTCTTATTCAGTGCCCCAGTTGGAAATAAAAGCGAAGATGACGGAAAAAGGGATGGAAAAAATATTCCAAACGGAAGAGTCGCTCAAGTACCAGTCGTTTCAGGTCCAACAAGGCGAGGAATTTCGGTACAATGGCTACCAGGTCCGTTTTGTGAATATCAACAAGGACGTGAAAAATCCGAATTATAAACCTGAAGCAGATGATATTGCCGTTGCTGCAGAACTCGAGATTGCCACACCTGCTGGAAAAATATCCCAAATAAGTCCGGTTTATCTCATTCGGGGCAATCAGCCTTACAGCCTGAAAGATGAAGTATCTTCAGAGGGACTGCATTTTATGTTCCAAAAAGTTGATCCATCGACAGGTATGGTTACCATTGGCGTAGCACAATCGACCAAAGAGCAGCGCAGTGTACCCGTAGAAATTGCAGAAAATTCCGGGCGTTCTGATTACATTGTACTGGAAGCCATTATCTTTCCTGGTATCAATTTGGTCTGGATTGGTTCTATTATGATGCTGATCGGTTTGGCTATTGCGCTTTGGCGGAGATGGAATTTAGTTAGTTAGTCCCAGTACCAAGTCAGTTAGTCCCAGGTCCGTAGAGTGGACCTGGGACTAACTGACTTGGGATTAACCTTTTAGGTTTTCTAAATACTTTTCCAACCGCCCTTCTGATTGTGCTTTAATTAATGATGAACCAATAATCGCTACATCTGCAGTAGTCGTTACCAAGCTCACTTGTTCGGGCGTGCTGATCCCGAATCCTATACCAATACGCGACGTGGGTTGCTTTTCCCGGATAGTGGAAATCACTTCGTTAATTCGGGGATGGAGACTAAATCCGCTTCCGGTTATTTTAAAATCTGACATAAGATAATAAAAATCAAATCTGAGATGCAACAGCATTTCCAGGCGTTGGGGGGCAATGTTGGCTGCAAGTACCGGGATTAGTTGAATGTTTTTTTGGCTGATTTGGGAGGCTAACGGACTGTCGACCGGCAAATCGGGTACAATAAGGTGGGTAATTTGAAGATCATGCAAAGCCACCGTAAAGGCTTCCAGACCAAAAGTAAATAACCGATTCAAGTAGGTCATCACGATGATCTCCTGGTTGGGATACAAATTGCGAAGCGTAGATATCGCTTCAAAACAATCCTCTACCGTAACGTGATTTTTTTCCACAGCATCCCTGCAGGCCTGCGTGATCACAGGGCCATCGGCAGTGGGGTGAGAAAATGGGATTTGCAGTTCCAGTATTTCGCAACCAGCTGCAATATATTGTTCCGCTGTTACAAGGCTTTCTGCCAGTGTTGGGTAGCCCAATACTAAGTGCGCCATGATGGGCATTGTTTTTTTACTATTCATTGGTGAATTTCTTTTAAGATCCAAGGCGGTTAGTTCCAAGGCGGTTAGTCGCAGGTCCCAGGTCCGTAGAGTTGACCGCAAGCAGGCCGCCCTATAGTAATAACCGGCATGCTTGGGGTCAACCCTACGGACCTGGGACTTACCTAACCAATTAAACTTTTAGCATAAGTAATTAAACTTTCTTCCTGGAAATGCCGCATAGTAATAAACAGGTCTTTTTCGCCCCTGCCGGAAGCATTAATGACGATGACCTTGTCGGGCGAGAGGGTAGGAGCCAGTTCAAAGGCAAATGAAAAAGCATGTGCGGATTCGAGGGCAGGAATAAATCCCTCTTCTTGTGCCAATGTTTTGACAGCAGCCAGCGCTGCTTCATCGGAAGCCGATTCGAAACGGATACGGCCTTCTTCGTACAACCAAGCCAGAATGGGGCTCACGCCACAATAGTCTAAGCCTGCGGAAACCGAATGCGTAGCTGCGATATTTCCTGCTCCGTCCTGTAAAAAATAAGAATGGTAGCCCTCAAAAATACCTACGACACCACGCTGAAGTTTTGAAGCGTGCTCTCCGGGGAGCGTACCACGGCCTCCGGCTTCCACACCGATCAAATGGACGCTTTCCTCATCTAAGAAATCGTGGAACATACCCATGGCATTAGACCCGCCGCCTACGCACGCGATACAGTAATCGGGTAACCCGCCAGTCATGGCTATACATTGTTCCCGTATTTCCTCTCCCACTACTTTTTGGAAAAAGGTATTCATGGCCGGAAACGGATGTGGACCTACTGCCGAACCCAGCAGGTAAAAACTTTCCGGATTGGCTACCCAATCTTTGAATGCAGCGATGACCGCGTCGTTTAATGTTTGACTACCGTCGTCGACTGGTATCACTTTGGAGCCGAGCAATTCCATCCAGTAAACATTCGGTCGTTGGCGCTCATAGTCTTTTCTGCCCATGTAAACGGTACAGTCGAGTCCCATTCGCGCGCAAACGGCGGCAGTGGCATAGCCGTGCTGACCGGCACCTGTTTCGGCGATGATTCGTTTTTTGCCGAGGCGTTTGGCCAGTAATGCTTGTCCGATACAGTGATTGATTTTATGGGCGCCGGTATGATTCAGCCCTTCATTTTTTAAAAATAACTGAGCGCCGCCTAATTTTTCGGAGAGCCGGGGCAGGGGAGTGAAGGCGGTTGGGCGGCCGTTGATTTCTTTCAGTACCCTGGAAAATTCACTTAAGAAAACTGGATCGTTTTTGGCGATTTCAAAAGCCGCTGTCAGTTCTTCTAATGCTGGTATCAGCACTTCCGGGACATAACAGCCGCCGTATTCGCCGAATTGGCCGCCACCTTCGAGAATGGCCCCTCTGAAATCAGTCGTGGTGTGTGTTTTCTGCATAATGCATTAATGTATCAGTACGATGATACAAAGATACAGTATTGGAATTGATATTGACAAATTTTTTTTAAGGAACAAAGATAGTTTCAAATATATCCGCGGGTTCATCGCAGAATTAGGGCTCTATGCCTTTGCTTTGCACCTCCAATTCGTAAAATAGATCTGTATGGTTAATATAAAGAATATGCTCATGCTGGCCATTGGTTTGGTCCTTTTTTCTGTTGAAAAAAGTGTAGCACAACACACAAACGTCCTGGTTGGCACCGATAATTCGCCAAATGAGCCGTCCATTTGTATCAATCCTAAAAACACCCAGGAAATCGTCGCAGGGGCCAATATTGACAACCTTTATTACTCGCACGATGGCGGCTCCTCCTGGACCCAAACACCCGTTACCTGTCCTTGGGGCGTTTGGGGCGACCCTGTCCTTGGGACTGATACATCCGGTGCCTTTTTGTTTTTGCACCTTTCTAATCCGCCCGGCGGAACAGGCAACTGGATCGACCGCATTATTGCACAAAAAAGTACAGATGGCGGTATCACCTGGTCTGGCGGGAGTTATATGGGTTTGAACGGGGTTAAAGCCCAGGATAAACATTGGCTGGCCACCGATTGGCATACCAATACGTTATACGTTACCTGGACGCAATTTGACAATTACGGCACTACGACACCGACAGATAGTTCGATTATTTTATTTTCCAAAAGCACCAATGGCGGCACTTCCTGGTCGCCTGCGAAACGCATCAGCCAACTTGCGGGTGATTGTGTCGACAGCGATTTGACAGCCGAAGGGGCTATGCCCGCTGTAGGGCCGGATGGTGAAGTATATGTTGCCTGGTCTAACCGCAACAAAATCTGGGTTGACCGCTCGACCGATGGTGGCGCTACCTGGCTTTCCGAAGATATTTTCGTGAGTGACCAGCCGGGTGGCTGGGATTATGCCATTCCTGGCATTTACCGCGCCAATGGATTGCCGGTAACTACCTGCGACACCAGTGGCGGTGCGTACAATGGCACGGTGTATATCAACTGGACCGACCAGCGCAATGGAGAAAACAATACCGATGTGTGGTTATCTAAAAGCACTGACAAAGGAACCACCTGGAGTGCACCAGTGCGGGTGAACGATGATGCTACTACCCGTCAGCAATTTTTCACGTGGATGGTCGTGGATCAAAAAACGGGCTGGCTATGGTTTGTTTTTTATGACCGGCGGAATTATGCCAACAACAATACTGATGTGTATATGGCGGTGTCTAAAGATGGCGGTGTAAGTTTTCAGAATTTCAAAGTGAGTGAAAGTCCGTTTTTGCCTTCTGAGGGTTATTTTTTCGGCGATTACACCAATGTCTCTGCGCACAATAATGTTGTTCGTCCCATCTGGACACGGTTGGTGGCCAATGACCTTTCTGTATGGACGGCCCTGGTAAAACCAGACGCCCTGGTTTCAACGGAAAATCTGGAAACTGATTCTCCTTTTTTTAGTCTGGAAAACCCCTACCCAAATCCATTTGCAGATGCTGCGGGTTTTTCTTTCAAACTGTATCAACGCGCATTGGTCACCCTTTCCATTATTGATCTCCAGGGCATTGAACGTACCCGGCTGATTGATAATGCGTGGCGGGAAACGGGAAAATATCTGGAAACGGTAGAATCAGGGAAATTGAGACTTTCGCCGGGTGCTTATTTTATTGTGCTGAATGTGAACGGTACCATTGCGCGGCGAAAGGTGGTTTTCGTTGGGGGCGAATAGGGTCTGCTCTTCTACGACAATATCATTTCTAAATATAGCCACCGCGAAGTGGTTTTGTAATTGCTCGGTTTCCCTCCGCCCCGCTGACTGCGTTGTAAAGCCTCGCCGATGCGCTGCATCGCCTGCGTTTTACGCCTTGTCAACGGAACTGATGAAAACCGATCATTTTACAAAACCACTTCGCGGTGACTATAAAATTCCCCAGGACGCTTTTCAGCGCGTCCGGGGTCTCTTTCTGATCTCACTTTTTACTACAATTTTACTGTTTCGCGGGTGCGCCGTTTACTTTAGTTTTGCTTTTTGGGCTTTCGGTTTTGGCGCCAGGAGTTGGTGTGCCAGTACCGTTAGCCGCTGTTGTTTTATGGGGTTTGTTTTTTTTCGGGTACCGGAGGTGGCGGTACCGGATTTTGGGTAGGTGCCGGGCGCTGCTGCTGGCTTACTTTTTGCCGTTGGTGCGGTTGGCGCTGCTTTGGCAACAGGAGCAGATGTTGTTGTCTTTGTTGTTGGGGCAGATGTTGGTGCTTTGGCAATTTTTTTATTGTTTTCTTATCATCTTCACTTTGGTTAAATACTGGGCCAAGTATGAAAACTATTGTTGTGGACCGTAATTTTGTCTTTTTTAGGGCTACACCGTAATGGTATATTAATAGCCCGCAATTGAACAACTATTTTCAATACCTATATCATGCAAAAAACAGTATTTTTTTCTGTAGTCGTTTTTTTCTCTCTGCTCTGTATTCAAGCTAGTGGTCAAAAAATCGGCATCGGTGCCCAGTTTGGCGAACCAACTGGTTTGACCGTCCGTGTAAATAGTGCCGGTAATATTAATCTGGATATGCTGGCAGCCTGGAATTTTGACAATTATTTCTTTTTTAACCTTCATGGTGTATGGGAAAAAAGAGTGATCAATGATTTTCCCAAGTTTCATTATTTTTATGGGCCGGGCGCATTTGTGGTTTTGCGTAATCGTGGGTACAATTACAGGGATGAGGTATCATTGGGTATTAGTGGAACAATCGGATTAAATGTATACCTGGGAAGGGTGGAAATTTTTGGCCAGGTAACGCCCCGTCTTGCCCTGGTGAAAAGTACCGATGGGTATATAGGTGGCGGTATCGGTGGGCGTTTTTACCTCAACTGAGGAAGGACTGAAGCGCCGGAAGAATAGTGGTAAAAAGTAATGAATATTTTTTCGTTTGGTCAATTGTTATGGTTCTCAATATTTTGGTTGGTATATATTGTTGTTATCAAAATGAAGGAGGTTGTTTTCATTTTAAGGAGAAGTTGTTTTACTTTTTGAGTACTTGATTTTATAGTATATTTCAAATTTTTTTGAGGTTGAAAACTTAAAAAAAACTGGCTTTTTGCAGTACTAAAGTTCACCGTTGTACAGGTTGCGCTTACAGTCGTGTCGTTTTGAACAACAATCGTGTAAATTTGAAATAAATCCAATGGTTGCCCTATTGACTCATCCGTTATTTTTTTTGCTAATAAAAAACTGGCTTTTGTAATTTTCGCACAAGTTGGGCCTATTGTCCGGCAATTTTCTTATTGTTCATCATTACCTGACCCAAAAGGTCATTGATTAAATTAAGCCGTTACTTGCATGGATGTAATCAAAGATATTGCCAATGCACTTTCCCGCTACGACGTACGCGACATTGAAGTCATTAGTAACAAAGAGTACGTGTGCGAAAAGGAAGCCAGCCGTTACAGGGAATTTTACCTCGGATTACGGGAGAAGACATGGACTGCTGAGGAAGAAATAGCTACTCATTTTAACTATGCGTCTAAAAATGATAAGGGTTTCCGCCGGTTAAAAGAGGGAGTATTAGAACGATTAATGAATTCCATTTTGTTTGTCGACCTCTCTGGTAAGGAATTTACCGATTTTCACCGGAAAGTTCAGGAGATGTATAAGTTATGGTTGGTTGCAGAAAATCTGCACCGGCGTGGGGCGTTGATTGCCTATTTTGACATAGCAGAGAAAGCGCTTTCGTTGGCTGTCGAAACAGAAATTCTGCCTGCGATTATTGAATTGTCCAGAGGGTTGAAAGTTTTTTATGCAATCAGGCCACGACACAGGAAAGATTTTATCCGGCTTTCCATTATTTTTGAACAATACTGGCCCATGTTTCAGGCAGAAGTGGAGGCACAGGACGATTTTTTATTTTTTATTTCCAATTGTTCAGAAAAGAAAGGATTTGGAAAGGAGTTTGCAAAGCAGGCTGCACAATTTTTTCATAAATATGAAGATAAAATTGGGCAGTATCACAATGTCTTGTTTAATGTATATGCCCGGTTATTCCAGTTGTACGCAAAAACTTTGGTTCATGATTGGGAAGGTGGATGTATAGCAGCCAATCAGGCACTTGACTTTTTAGTGAAAAAAAAGGATAGAAACAGGGAATATATTTACCTTTTCAGTACACAAAAAGCTTCTTGTCTGATGATGTTACAACGGTATGGTGACGCCAAGAATATTTTGGACAGTATTGTGGATCTGATACCGGAGGGTAAACCTTCGTGGTTTAAAAACAGGGAAATTGCCGTTGTAAATGCATTTTATGCTGAAAAATATGAAGAAGCCTCAGAAATAGTTTTTTGCAAAATGGGACATCCGCAGTTCAAGGTGGTGAATGAAGTGGATCAGGAAACCTGGCGTTTGTACAAAGGCTTTTTATTCCTCCTTATTAGAAGTGGAAAGTTGTCACTGCCAAAGGTCACGGCAGAGAATCAGGCTCATTTCAGGGTGGGTAAATGGATGAATGAAATGCCGATTTACAGCCAGGACAAACGCGGTGGAAATATTCCTCTGCTTATCCTGCAGTTGCATTTTATTATACAGGACGTTGGAAACAACCCTGAATTGTACGATGAGGTTTGCAATCGTGCAGAAGCACTGCGTAAATATGCCTACCGTAATTTCGGCAAAACAGATGAGCATTTTAGAACGGATTGTTTCGTCAGCCTCCTGCAGCTTCTCGTGAGAAACTGGTATTTACCCAAAGAATTGGATGTGGCAGAAAAGCCCGTTCTTAAAAAAATGTCGGCTATCGCCTCCGATTTAGTCGACAATAGTTTTGAAACCGAAATCGTACCCTATGAGCGGCAATGGCAATGGATTCGGGAGACGGTGCGTAGGTCAGTATCCAAGTAGCCATAGCGCCAATTAAGCAATGTGTCTGTAGTTGATTGTTCAAAAAACGGGCATGTTATTAATTGGAAGGGACTTCTTCAATGATAACGGTTGTTTGGACAGGTTGGTATTCCTTTGAGATGAATAAAGGACGGATGCTGCTGGATGTAGTGAGTGGGTAAGTGTAAATCATCATATGGGGATTTGGTAAAAGGTGAATGGCTTTCGGTATTGCAGTCTTTTAAATTTAAAATGAGGAAGACGTTATCATTTGTTAAGTAGATAGATTGTCTCCACTCGATTTGAATGGTGAATTCTTTCGATGTAAATAAAAAAATAAATTTGTAATTATTGAAAAAAAAGTGACAATTACGCAGATTGAACTAACCGTTATGTCGTTTTTGACAACCGTCGTGTAATTTCAGAATAAATTCCATTGGTTGTTGTATATGCTCATCTGTTAGAAATTCCAAACATAAAAAATCATTTTTGTACCTTTAACCCATGTTCGGATGCGCTCGGCTGTTAAAAAAATGTGGTGTGTTTCTCCCGCTTGTGTTTGTCGTCTTCTGCCTGCGCGGACAGACTCCCGCATATTTGCATTATGATGTGAGTGATGGATTGCCTGGGAATATTGTGTATTGTGCTGCCCAGGATGAACGCGGTTTTATGTGGTTTGGTACCGACAAAGGGCTGGCCTGTTTTGATGGTACACGGTTCCGGGTTTTCGGTATGAAGGACGGGTTGCCAGATCCAGAGGTCCTGAATTTGAAATTGGATTCGAAGGGGCGGATGTGGATATTTTGTTTTAAACAAAAACCTTGTTACCGATATAAAGGGAGAATATTTACAGAAAAGGAAGACAATATGCTCAATTCTGCCGATTTTAATTTTGGTGCTTACCAGTTTTCTGAGCAGAATAGTGATAGTTTGTGGTTTTTCGGAGGGAATAGGAAAGCTTTTCTATTAAAGGGGGGAAGTTTTACGGCATTTACAATTCAAGAATCTGCTTTTTCAATCATGAAAATTAAGGGAGCCACGTATGCATTAAATAAATTATTTTTTTATATATTAGACAGCACTGGAAGTTTTCAAAAGATAGCACATATAGGATTTAATGACGCTGAAGCAATTATTTCCGGGGTTATTCAAAAGGGTAATAATGTTCTTGTATCCATAGGAAATGGGCTTTATGAATATGAAGTAATAGGCAAACGTGTTACTAAAGTGCGTGAAAAGAAACATCTGTCAGGGACATTGTTTATTGACCATTTGAGTCGTTACTGGGTTTGTTCTACTAAATATGGAGCTGTTTGTTTCGATAATGGTAAGGGCAATTTAAGCCACCCAACAACTTTTCTCAAGGGTAAAAAAGTTACTTGTATGTTTGAGGATAGTCATCGTACCCTATGGTTTTGTACTGCTGGCGAAGGGGTTTTTTCGTTGCCTCAAAGTGCATCACAAATTTATACTGATAGTGATGGATTATTTTCCAATAATATCACGGCTGTTGGAGTGGGGGAATCTGGTAGAGTAATTGCCGGGGATGACCAGGGAATAATATATGAGGTTGGAGGAAAAGTTTCAGAAATTATGAATCTTGGAAATGGGTATTTGAATAGGAGTAGACAATTGTTCAGT
>JBILHQ010000396.1:0-2862 GCA_044350415.1 Saprospiraceae bacterium
TTACAGGCAATTGCGATAAGGCAGCAATAATTTCAGGCGCGTCTTTGCGGACCAGCGGCTCGCCCCCTGTCAGGCGGATTTTATTCACCCCCTGTTCCACAAAAATTTTGGCCAGGGTTTCTATTTCGCCCGGTTGCATGAGCCGGGAAGTCGGTGTAAAATCATAATCCTCTTCCGGCATGCAGTAGAAACACCGCAGGTTGCAATTGTCGGTGAGCGAAATGCGCAAATAATTATGTACCCGGCCAAATGTATCTTTAATCATGGTCTAATTGATGGTAATCTGCAGCAGTATCAATATCAATATTCCCTTCCGGAAAATCAACCAGGGCGGTATCATTCAGATATTGCATGACCAATTTCTTCGCCCCGGAATCTCCCTGCAAACCATATAATGCGGTAAATATACGCTGCTGAAACAGAACTGGTATTCCAATTGTTTCCGCATACCGGCAAGCAACAATCGGTTTTCCGCTGCGCGCTTGCGCATCCACCATCCTTTCTAATAATTCGCTGGTAACAAAAGGCTGGTCGCTCACTAAAAAAATAACGGTGGAAGCCCCGGCCATTTCGGCAGCGCGCAACCCGCAACGAATGGAAGAAGCCATCCCTTCCTCCCATGCTTCATTCACGACTATTTGCGCAGCACAGACTTGTAATTGCGCGGCAATTGCGGCCTGATGGTGCCCAAGCACCACAAAAACCTGGTCAGAAAACGCCAGGGACTCATCAATGGCATGTTGTAACAGGGATTTGCCCCGAAACAATAGCAATTGTTTGGGCGAGCCTAATCGACGGGATGCTCCGGCGGCGAGAATAATAATGGCTGTGGAGGACATGGTGCTTTTCATTTCTGGCTCATGATTCGGTAAATCCCAAAATCAGGTTCAGCCTTTTCGAGCATGAACACTTCTTTGAGTGTGTTGATTAAATTTTTATAATTACTCATCTTTTTTCAATTCGTTTTCCAGTTCCTCAATTTGAGGTAATGAAGATATTAATTCGTTAGGTATGGCTTTACTTATTTGATAATCAGATACACCAATAGCATTGTTGTATCCTTTTAAAGCATATTCGGCTACTACTTCGTTTTTCCCTTTACAAAGTAAAATTCCGATGGTATCATTATCAGCGGCTGTTTTCAATTTATCGTTTACCACATTTACATAAAAATTTAATTGACTGGCATCTCCGGGTTCAAATGGTCTTGCTTTTAGTTCTACTACTACATAGGCATGCAATTTAGTATGATAGAAAAGCAAATCGGCATAAAAGTCGCTACCGCCAATTTCAAAATGTACTTGCTTGCCAATAAAAGCAAAACCCTGCCCCAGTTCTAATAAAAACTTAGTGATGTGTTGGGTTAGTTGCGCTTCAATATTTCTTTCGTTGGCTTTTTCTGAGGCTTGTACAAAATCAAAAATGTAGGGATCTTTAAGCAAGTAATTGGCAAAATCTGTTTGAGGTTTGGGTAAGGTTCTTACGAAATTATTAACTTTTTTAGAGGCTATTTGTCGGTCAAACAAACCGCTTTCTATTTGCATTGCTAATACATTTCTACTATTTCCATGTTCTATGGTATTCAGCATATACCAAAACCGTTTGCCCAAACCAGGTTCTTTATCAATTAAAATTAAATGGTGCGACCATGAAATCCGAGCAAGAACAGATGTAAGAAATTGTGATTCCACTGATTGTGCAGCAGGTTGCTGCACAATTATAACTTCTTGTTTTTGAGTATCTTCCAATTGTGCAACAAGTTGTTGCACAATTGGGGTTTCCTGCTTGAAGGAAGCTTCAATTTCAATCATTTTGCCAATTACTTCAACCGAATACACTTTGGCAAAGATTCGCATGTACTTTAAATTTCTAACCGAAAAACCTTTTAATTGCGGGAATTCTTTTTTTAAATCAGAAGACAACAATTCAATCACCTTTGCACCCCAACCTTGTTGGTTTTGATTGTCCAATATATAATTACCCATTTGCCAATACAACAATAGCATTTGACTATTGGCAGCAACAACAGTTTTAAGTTGAGCTTCTGTTATTTTGAGTTTAACATCCGCTAAAAATTGTATATAACTTGCTTGTTTCATACTACATATACTAGTTTTATTTCCTGACTTTTTGAACTCCAACTATTTTGAGTAGCTTCTATTTCGTAAAAAGCCCGTTCTTCTTTGTTTTCAATGCGTGTCAGGACTTGATAGTGCGACCAACTCAACTGAAAATGGGGTGTTTCAGATTTCCGGGACAGTGTCTCGGAAATTGGGTAGGCGACATAAAACCTACGCATATTTTCGAGATTATCCACCGAAAATCCTTTGCCAAACTCCTGCTGTAAGGCAACCGAAAGACTTTTAATCACGCCCTTGCCATAGGCCGCCTTGCTTTCCCCCTGCTGCTCTTCTTCTACAATACGCCTGCCTACGAGCCAATACGCCTGCACCATTGCCTGATTGATGCTGCGATAGGCGTTGACTTGTGCTTGCCGTAGAATATGAGATATGTCATTGATTATCTGCATAACTTAACGCTTAGGTAATGGATGAACAATGTGCTGTAAAAACAATAGTAATGTTATACATTGAATTATTTAGCTTGAAAACTGTGTCACCTTACACTTGCCACACACGGTTTCGGGCTTGGCGAAGGTGGCGGATTTTTAGCACAAAAGTTCAATTAAATTCCAAATGTTGAACCTTGCACAAACTACCACAGCAGCACTCAACCCGCCATATTGCCAAACCGATAGATGTTGGCGGTAAAGCATTTACCTCCGAAGCCCCATCAATATTGCTTTTTCAACGGGACAAAGTTGAGTATCTATTTTCTTAATATTGAAATCATTTTTTGTCA
>JBILHQ010000397.1:0-2848 GCA_044350415.1 Saprospiraceae bacterium
GAGGATTTCATTCGGTATGTTGTGGCCCATGAAATTGCTGCCCTCATGCGGTATAAGAAACTGCCGGTAAAAATTGCAGCCAAAGCGGTGCTGAATGAGGTAAAAAAGAACGGCGGCAGAGGCGGCTGTATCGCCCTGGACCGAGAAGGAAACGTTACCATGCGGTTTACCACTTCAGGTATGTTTCGGGGCAAAATCGACGGAAAAGGAAAACGAAAGGTGGCTATTTATGCAAAATAGGTTTTTAAAGTATGAGGTATGATTTCAGATGTAAGATTTACGTGCTATGGTTAGGGTTATGCATCATTTACCTGAAAGACAACAATGCATTGTGGCCAAATTCCCATACAAGCGCCGCATTTTAGGTGCGCCTTCAAATGAACCGAACATAAAGGCAATACGACCATTTTCGAGCGCAGGAGCGGAGGTTTCATTACCACTTCCGATGAAGTCCATATAGGCCACTTTCGTATCGGAGCATACCCGGAAACTATCCACACCTTTGGGGGACAGATTGATTCGGCCTTCAGTACTGAGTGGCGCGGTGGCAACAAAAAACAGGTGCTGCCTCTTGATGAAAGTGTGGTGTGCAGGTTGGATGGAGGTGGAGAATTTGCCCATTTTTAATTGAAAAAACAGGATTGCCCGTTATTGGGGAGGGATAGGTTACTGAATCCAGTATATTGCTCCATTTTTTGTACGGGGGAAGGGCGGCAGTATTCTTTGCCACTATTGGAATGCTGCCGGAAAGTGGGGTAACAGGTAGTTCACAAACCCCACTATCGGGATTACATATTAAAGGATTCATATCCATGTTGAATACCACCTTACGGAATACGGCCAAAAGATGATTCCAGTTTTTGAAACCATAGAAAATATGCTGATTTAGTGCCTCCTTTACCGCACTTGCTCCAGGAACCAATCTCTTTCCCCGAGGTCAGGCTCATTTTCAATACGATGCCGCAAGGCTTCCCGATCGGCTTTGCTGTTCCTGTTCAGCCTGGCTAATTTCCGGGCATAATGAACGATATTCAGGAAAATAGTCTTGTGGTAACCAAAAATACGTTGCCTGCGAATAAAAGACCGCATATTTTCGAGGTGGGCATCGAGCACATCCAATTCGGAAGTCTCATAATATATTTTCATTTGCAGGGTTTTGGCGATCAGGTTGTTAATCAGGTCTTTATAGTCGGCTTGTTGCAGGTAAAGCAATGCCTTCCCCAAGTCTCTTCGCACATACGCCACCCGGGCGAGGTTGAGGCAGGAAGTGGCTTCCTGGTGTTTTTTTTCCAGCAAGCTTATATTTTGATGAATAAACTCTTCGGCCCAATCTGTTTCTCCAGCCATAATGGCCGCAGCCACAATATTATTAAATGCAAAATGAGACAGCAGTCCATTTTCAAGCAATAAATCACCTATCAATGCCGACTGATACAGTTCGAAGGTCTCCCGAATATAGATGGTGTTGCGCTGGTTAATTTTTTTGATACAATAATTCAATGCCAACAAATGAAGATTTCGCTGTTCATCCAACGGCAGTTGTTGCATCTGGGTTAACAATGCATTTTTAAATTGCTGGAAATAATTTTCATTTTCAGGATCTTTTAAAAAATGGTAGCAATAATAATAAAGGCTTATGGCCGGTAGTTCGAGTAATTCAGGATTACGGGACAAATGGTCCGTCACAGCGTCGAGTAAGCCAAGTTGGTAGGTGGTTTTGAAAACCGCCTGGTGGGTAAGTGCAAAGCAGGCCTCCCGGAGTTTCCTGGCCAGATAGGCCATATCTGTCTGGTCGGAAACACGCTGAAGATTGAGCGGAATCGTGCGCTGGCCATTACTCAACAATTGATATTGCTCATATTCGATCCCTGCTAATGCATCGTGGTACTCGGTATGCCGGTAAGGCTGGCGTTCCCAGGCATTTTTTGCGGCATTTATATTTTGGAAAAATGGTTTTTCCAATCCTCGTTTCCGGTAAGCAGCAGCCACCCGAATGTGGTAATTGGTATCACTGTCAAAGCACTCCTTATATGCCAAAAAATGCTCGGTTTGGCCCAGGAGTTCACTCATGACCAACCGCAAAGATTGTTGATTGGACTTTTCATCCTCACCCGGCCCTGATTTTTTCTTTTGCCCCATAGCCATACTCTTATCTGCGAAGACTTTTTTGAAAGCAATGTCCTGGTTGGGAGATTGCCTTTTCACTGCGCATTCCTGGAAATAGGTATACAAATGCAGGGGTTGTTCGCGCTTATTAAACAAAGGAGACTGCAGCCAAAGCCCCAAATGTTTGCGCTCAATATGGCTTAACTTTGAAAAAACCTGCCAAACTGAAGAATTTTCCATGTGAATCGAAAAATGTTACTTAATTATGTCTGCATATTCGACGAGCAAATATAAAAAATACATTTTACAAAATATTGATTAAAAACAACTTATCATTTTTTTAGTCAAAAAAAGTTCTACAAAGTCGATAATTTGTCTTTGTTTAAAATGGTGTAATGCCGAACATTTGTATCGTGAAATTGAGTAGCGCTGAAATAAGAGCACGTC
Organism: Saprospiraceae bacterium; assembly: GCA_044350415.1. Taxonomy (GTDB): domain Bacteria; phylum Bacteroidota; class Bacteroidia; order Chitinophagales; family Saprospiraceae; genus M3007. The sequence goes on from JBILHQ010000397.1 coordinate 2,554, forward strand.
CGGGATTTTATTTTTAAACTCGAGGAAATGCTCTTACCAATTCACAGTTTCAAATCATCATGCACACATATAAAAGATAAACAACATGTTTACAAGAAAACATTTTTTCAGTTTTGCTTTGCTGCTGCTGGCCTTAATGGGGTGGCAACATCTTACAGCCCAGTGTACGACAGCCGCGGGTACTATTCAACCTGGCAGCTATTCAGTTTGCTCGAATGAAACCTTCAACGTGCCTTATAACAATGATGCTGTATTAGACGGTAATGATATTGTTATTTTCGTGTTGCACGACGGC
>JBILHQ010000241.1:0-8738 GCA_044350415.1 Saprospiraceae bacterium
ACTGTTGCGGTCTGGTGGAAACGGTCGCCCGTTTCGCCATCCTGCAGGTAAGTTTGACCAAGACTTGGAAGTCCTGCCTGATCAATATATTCCTGAATCTCATGTGTTTTAGCACCGTCAAAGATCGGCGTTGCGAATTTCAAGCCGAGCCGTTCGCCAGCCCAACCAAGAACCGTCTCAAAAATCTGGCCCAAGTTCATACGGGAAGGTACACCCAACGGATTCAATACAATATCCACCGCGGTACCGTCTTCGAGGAACGGCATATCTTCCATACGAACGATACGCGATACGATGCCTTTGTTACCGTGACGACCTGCAAGTTTGTCACCCACTTTCAGCTTGCGCTTCTTGGCAACATAAACCTTGGCCAGTTTCAATACGCCAGCTGGTAATTCATCACCGATGCTGATATTGAATTTTTCGCGTTTGTAACGGCCAACTTCTTCATTCACTTTAATGCTGTAATTATGCAGCAGGCGTGCGACGAGTTGGTTAGTTTTATCTTCGCTGGTCCACTTGGTATAGTCCACCTGCGAGTAATCAATCTGATCGCGGAGGATTTGCTGGGAGAGTTTAGTACCTTTTGATACCATCTCTTCGCTGTAAATACTCTTGATACCGTTTGTTACTTTATCTTTCACCAACTGCACGAGTTTGTCCACCAATTCGGTTTTCAACTTGTTAACAGCCACAGCATGTGCGTCATCGAGGCGGTCGAGCATTGCTTTTTCCGCTTCTTTTACATCTTTATCTTTTTTCGCACGTGCGAAAAGTTGTTTGTCAATGACAACGCCGTTAATACTTGGCGGCACTTTCAGAGAAGCATCTTTTACGTCGCCCGCTTTGTCACCAAAAATAGCGCGAAGCAATTTTTCTTCCGGAGTTGGATCCGTTTCACCCTTCGGTGTAATTTTTCCAATAAGAATATCACCTTCCCTTGCCCATGCACCGATACGGATGATACCATTTTCGTCGAGGTCTTTGGTAGCTTCTTCACTCACATTCGGAATATCAGCAGTGAGTTCTTCTTCACCCAATTTAGTATCGCGAACATCCAGCTCAAAGTGTTCGATGTGGATCGACGTGAACACGTCTTCCTGTACCACCCGCTCAGAAATTACGATGGCATCCTCAAAGTTGTAACCTTTCCAGGGCATGAATGCTACCTTAAGGTTTTGTCCGAGTGCCAGCTCTCCATTTTCTGTTGCATAACCTTCACAGAGAATATCACCCTCGTCTACGCGTTGTCCACGGCGGACAATCGGCTTCAGGTTGATACAGGTACCCTGGTTGGTACGCATAAACTTGATAAGTTTATACGTCTTTTTAGCGTCTTCGAAAGAAACCAGCTGATCTTCTTCAGTACGGTCATAGCGAATAACAATTTCATTGGCATCCACATATTCCACTACACCAGAGCCTTCAGCGTTGATCAACATACGGGAGTCGCGCGCCACTTTCGCTTCGATACCTGTTCCCACAATTGGAGAGGAAGGGCGAACGAGTGGAACAGACTGCCGTTGCATATTAGATCCCATGAGGGCACGGTTAGCATCGTCATTTTCGAGGAACGGAATCAAGGAGGCCGAAACACCCACGATCTGGTTAGGCGCTACATCGATATACTCCACTTCATCCGGTGTAAGGATTGGGAAGTCACCGTGCTCACGCGCCTTAATACGATCGTTAGTAAAGGCACCATTTTCATCGACAGGCGTATTAGCCTGTGCGATTTTTTTGTTGTCTTCTGCTTCAGCCGACAAATATTCCACGTCGCCTGTCAGGATAACCTGACCATCAGCAACACGGCGATACGGCGTTTCCAAGAAGCCCATTTTGTTGATTTTCGCATGCGTACACAGCGTTGAAATCAAACCAATGTTTGGACCTTCCGGTGTTTCGATCGTACAAAGACGACCGTAGTGAGAGTAGTGAACGTCACGTACCTCAAAACCTGCACGTTCGCGGGACAGACCACCAGGTCCTAATGCTGAAATACGGCGTTTGTGCGTAATTTCAGAAAGAGGATTGGTTTGGTCGAGAAACTGCGAAAGTTGGCTAGTTCCGAAGAAGGAGTTAATAACGGAAGACAAGGTACGCGCATTGATCAGGTCGATCGGCGTAAACACTTCATTATCCCGCACGTTCATCCGTTCTCTGATCGTTCTTGCCATACGCGCAAGACCTACGCCAAACTGGGCATAGAGCTGCTCTCCCACTGTGCGTACACGGCGGTTCGACAAGTGATCAATATCGTCAATCTCTGCATTATTGTTTACAAGACTTACGATGTATTTTACAATAGCGATGATATCCTCTTTAGTGAGGACCAACGTATTGGCATCGAAGTTCATGCCCAATTTGCGGTTAATTTTGAAACGACCAACTTCTCCAAGGTTGTAACGCTTGTCGGAGAAGAAGAGTTTTTCAATGATACCACGTGCAGTATCGTCATCCGGTGGATCAGAACCGCGGAGTTGGCGATAAATATGGGTTACGGCTTCGAGTTCGCTCGAAGTCGGGTCTTTTTGCAGCGTGTTATAGATGATCGAATAATCTTCAGAAACGTCGGTACGTTGAAGAATAACCGTTTTCATATCGGCGTCGAGGATCTGTTCGATATTTTCTTCATCCAGCAGAACGTCGCGTTCAAGAATAATTTCATTCCGCGGAATGGAAACTACCTCTCCGGTATCTTCATCCACAAAGTCTTCTGTCCACGATTTAAGGATACGAGCAGCCAGTTTGCGACCGATAGAAGCTTCAAGGTTCTCCCGTGTACAGGCGATTTCGTCTGCCAGACCAAAAAGATCAAGAATTGCTTTATCTGTATCGAATCCGATAGCCCGCAGCAAAGTGGTTACAGGAAATTTCTTTTTCCGGTCGATATAAGCATACATCACCAGGTTGATATCAGTAGCAAACTCCATCCACGCGCCTTTAAAAGGAATGACCCTTGCGCTGTAAATACGTGTACCATTCGGGTGATAAGACTGCCCGAAAAATACACCAGGAGAACGGTGCAACTGAGACACAATTACCCGTTCGGCGCCATTGATGACAAAGGTGCCTTTGGGGGTCATGTAAGGAATATTTCCAAGAAATACATCCTGAACAAAAGTTTGGAAATCAATGTGCTCGGGATCATTACAGGAAAGGCGTAATTTCGCCTTCAGCGGTACGGAATAAGTCAGACCGCGCTGCATGCACTCATCAATAGAGTAGCGGGGCGGATCAACGAAGTAGTCAAGGAACTCCAGGTTGAAGATATTTCGGGCGTCGCTGATCGGGAAGTTTTCCTTGAAAACCCGGTACAGACCTTCTGTAGCGCGGTTGTCAGGTGTTGTCTCCAACTGGAAAAATTCCTGAAACGACTTCAACTGGATTTCGAGCAGGTCTGGGTAATAACCTGCGAGGCGTATTTTCCCGAAGTTCACCCGCTCCTGTACTCCGGTTTTCATCCCGTTGTTGTTGCTGCCGTTATTGGTCATATTTTGCAAAATATTTCAGTATGGCAATCAGAAAAAAACAGTAAATTTGTTTCTGACTAAAGTGAGGCGTTCATTAAAACGCACAAATGTTTCAAAAGGTTTTATTACAGACAACAATAGGCTTAATGCCGACCCCCCAAAAGGAGTTCGGGCATTAAGCCTGATTGTTATATATTCATCAAAATTGAAGTGAACATGGAGTTGAAGTCTGGTAAGCGTAAGCAATGTGAGAAACGGGGAATCCCCGGAAGCGCACTTTACTTTTTCTTACTTCACTTCAACCACAGCACCAGCGCCCTCAAGGGCAGCTTTGATGCTTTCTGCTTCAGCTTTGTTTACACCGCTTTTGAGCGGGCTTGGAGCGCCGTCAACGAGGTCTTTGGCTTCTTTCAAACCGAGGCCGAGGAGGTTCTTAACCTCTTTCACTACGTTCAGTTTGTTAGCGCCTGCATCTTTCAAAATTACGTCGAATTCTGTTTTTTCAGCAACAGCTTCAGCGCCACCACCAGCGGGAGCAGCAGCAACTGCAACAGCAGCAGCAGCAGGCTCAATGCCGTAGTCATCTTTCAAAATACCAGCCAGCTCGTTGGCTTCTTTAATAGTGAGGCTTACTAATTGCTCGGCGAGTGCCTTCAAATCTGCCATTTTTTTAAAACGATTTAATTGTTTGCGAAATTATTGAATGGTTCTCTTTGGTAATCTTTTTCAGGATTTGGGTCCTCATTTTTTTGGTTCAATGGAGGTATAGTGCGTACTTGGAAGCCTAATTAGGGGTGATGTAATGGTAAAATAATGAAGTGATGGTAATTCACTATTTATTTATTTTATCACGTGATCACTTTATGCTCTTAAACGCGCTCTTCCAGCGTTTTTACGATGCCGGCAATTTTGATACCGGAAGCAGTAAGCTGACTGGCAATACGTTTTGCAGGAGATTGGAGCAAACCAATGATTTCTCCTACCATTTCCTCTTTCGACTTCAGCTTTGTAAGAACGGCGAGTTGCTCATCACCAATAAACAATGCAGTATCGATATATGCTGCTTTTAAAATCGGGCGTGTCTCCGTTTTACGGAACTCCTCGATCAAAAGTGCAGGCGCTTTAGGATTGGATGAAATAAGGATCGTAGTTGGACCTTCCAATGTACTGAAAAGACCCGCATATCCTTTACTTTCCGGTTGGCTTTCCAGCGCTTTACGAATGAGAGTGTTTTTAGCCACCTTCATCGTAATGCCTCTTTCGAAACACAAACGGCGTAATTTATTTACTTTAGGGACAGTCAGCGTGGACGAATCTGCCAGATAGAAAAAGGGTGTACCCGTAAGTTCTTCCTGTAATTCCGCAATTGCCGCTGTTTTTTCCTCTTTTGTCATTTCTTATATATGTTGAAATGTGAGTGCTGAATGAATAAAAAATTAAAAAGCAATCGTCAAAATTAAACTCTGAACGATTTGGGATCAACAGCGATACCCGGGCTCATTGTACTGGCGACAGAAACTGACCGCATGTACACCCCTTTTGATGAAGAAGGCTTCATTCTCACCAATGTTGCCACCAGTTCGTGGGCATTCTCATGCAATTGCTCGGGTGTGAAAGAAACACGGCCGATTGATGCATGAATAATACCAAATTTATCTACACGGAATGCAATTTTACCTTTTTTCAACTCGGAAATAGCCGTAGCGATATCATTGGTAACAGTACCAGTTTTAGGGTTTGGCATCAAGCCACGGGGTCCGAGAATACGGGCCACTTTACCTAACTGTGCCATTACGTTTGGGGTAGCGACAATTACGTCGGCTTCCATCCATCCTTCTGATACCTTTTGGATATACTCGTCGAGACCTGCAAAATCAGCACCTGCTGCTTTTGCCTCAGCTTCTCTGTCAGGAGTACAAAATACCAGCACGCTTTTGGTTTTACCAGTTCCGTGTGGTAATGATACTGTTCCACGAAGAGCCTGATCGGCTTTACGTGGATCCACTCCTAGGCGAACGTGAACGTCCACCGATGCGTTGAATTTGGCCGTGTTGACTTCCTTTACAAGCACCATTGCTTCTGTAATTGCATAGAGCTTGTCTTGATCAACTTTTGGATCAACGACTTTGCGTTTTTTTGTAACTTTTGCCATTAATAAAAATAATGTAAGGTTAAAACGTCCCGATTGAGGCGGAACTCCCTAAGTATTGTGGCATTAATCAAAGAGAGAACATTGCAATAAAACAAGCAATAAACTTTTTTAATGTATGTTCCCAACTCAGCGTCAATGCATTATGCCCCCGGCGGGGTGCCGGAAATATTGAAACCCATGCTGCGCGCGGTGCCAGCCACCATTTTCATGGCAGATTCGAGCGTGAAGCAGTTAAGGTCAGGCATTTTAATTTCAGCGATTTGGTGCACCTGCTCCCAAGTTACAGAACCCGTTTTTATCCGGTTTGGTTCAGCAGAACCACCGAGTTTGGTTTTTGTACCTTTGGCTTTAGTGGTCTTTGCCATTTCAGCAAGTTGCACCGCAACTGGTGGTGTTTTGATGATAAAGTCAAAAGTTTTGTCTTTATACACCGAAATAATTACCGGAAGCACTTTTCCAATCTGCTCAGAAGTCTGAGCATTGAAACGCTTACAGAACTCCATGATATTCACACCTTTAGAACCGAGAGCCGGACCAATTGGTGGAGCGGGGTTTGCTTGACCGCCTTTTACCTGGAGCTTAATATAAATATCTACTTCTTTAGCCATGATAAAACATTTAAACCGGGATCAAACCGGAAAAATAGTTTACTGATATTGAATGAACAACGCTGCGTCTACCCGGTTGGAAGCTGATTCTGCGGAGAATCGCAGAATGGCAGTGGGTAAGCATCAGCTAATTTTTTCTACCTGCATAAAGTTGAGCTCGACCTCTGTGCCACGGCCAAAGATTTTCACTACCACTTTTAATTTTTTCTTTTCTTCGTTAACTTCCTGAATATCACCAATAAACTCAGCAAAAGGTCCATCGATAACTTTTACCGTTTCACCTATGAGGTAAGGTTCCAGCATCGTTTCGCCCGCTTCATTACTTTCATCCACCTTGCCCAAAAGGCGATTGGCTTCGACCTGAGTCATCGGAAGTGGACTGTCTTTACCCAAAAAGTGAATTACATTCGGGATATCGGAAATGCACTTTGAAATATCACCATTGAGGCGTCCACTAAGGGCCTCAACAAGAATATAACCAGGCAAAAGATTGCGCTCTTTTACCACCTTTTTACCATTAATAATTTTATATACTTTTTCAGTCGGTACAATTACATTAAAAACAATATTGTCCCAATGAGAGATGGCCACCTCCTTGTCAATACGCTCCTTAATGGATTTCTCTTTTCCGCTGATAACACGTAAAGAATACCATTTTTTATCGCCATTAGATATCTCGGTCGCCATATATAGAATTGCTTAAAAATTAAACTGGAAAACCAGTTATTAAATTCCGTAGAGCATTTTGAAAACCACACTGTTCAGTGCATCCATCACGAAAATGATAGTAGCCAGAATAGCCGTAGAAGCCAAAACGACCATGGTACTCTCCTGTAGCTGAGCAATAGTTGGCCAGCTTACTTCCTTGGTGAGTTCATGGTAACTCTCCCTTAAATAAAGTACTATTTTGTCCATCGTCGTAACGTCTTAAATTGCCGGGAACAGATACCGGCTTCTGTGAAAAAAGTCCGTTGACGCTCCCAAGCGTGCAACGAACACCGAATTTATTCCTGTAATAATTTACTGAGCGAGGGCAGCAGGAGTCGAACCCGCAGCCTACGGTTTTGGAGACCGCCACTCTACCAATTGAGCTATGCCCCCTGCTTGTGTGTGTGAGTGTGTAATGGGTATGAAATTTTTTTGTTAAAATGCTCCTATGGAATATTTTTAACAAAATAAATTTTAAGAGGTATGGGGACTGCGTAAATAAAGGATAAATTTTATTTACACACCCCCCATACCTATACTTAATATCTTAAGAGATAATTTCAGTCACCTGACCTGCACCAACGGTACGGCCACCTTCGCGAATAGCGAAGCGAAGACCTTTCTCCATTGCGATAGTGTTGAGGAGGTTTACCTCGAGTTCAACGTTATCACCTGGCATTACCATCTCAACGTTTGCCGGGAGTTTAACGTCTCCGGTTACGTCAGTTGTACGGAAATAGAACTGTGGACGATATCCGTTGAAGAATGGCGTATGACGGCCACCTTCGTCTTTCGAAAGAACGTAAACAGAACATTTGAAATTTTTGTGTGGTTTCACGCTGCCTGGTTTGCAGATAACCATACCGCGGTGAATTTGCTCTTTTTCAATACCACGGAGGAGAAGACCGGCGTTGTCACCTGCTTCACCACGATCGAGCAATTTGCGGAACATTTCCACACCTGTGATGGTAGATGTCATCGGTTTTTCATCTTCTTTCATCATACCAATGATTTCAACAGGCTCACCCACGTTGATTACACCACGCTCAATACGGCCAGTTGCAACAGTACCACGACCAGTGATCGTAAATACATCTTCCACAGGCATAAGGAACGGTTTGTCAGTTTCACGAACCGGATCAGGAATGTCGTTATCACAAGCATCCATCAGGTCTTCGATTTTTTTCATGTAAACCGGATCGCCTTCGAGCGCTTTCAATGCAGAACCCTGTATAATAGAAGAGTTATCGCCGTCGAAACCGTACATGCTCAACAATTCGCGAAGTTCCATATCAACGAGTTCAAGCATTTCTGCATCGTCAACAAGGTCAACTTTGTTCATGAAAACAACAATTTTAGGAACGCCAACCTGACGGGCCAAAAGAATGTGCTCACGAGTTTGTGGCATCGGACCATCTGTTGCAGCGCAAACTACAATAGCACCGTCCATCTGAGCGGCACCTGTAATCATGTTCTTAACATAGTCAGCGTGGCCAGGACAGTCAACGTGTGCATAGTGACGTTTAACCGTCTCGTATTCTACGTGTGCTGTGTTGATTGTGATACCACGTTCTTTCTCTTCAGGAGCGGCATCAATGGCGTCATAATCGGTTTTCTTTGCCAGGCCTTTCAGCGACAGAACATAGGTGATGGCGGCGGTCAGCGTGGTTTTACCATGGTCAACGTGGCCTATAGTACCAATGTTGACGTGCGGTTTGGTACGGACAAATGTCTCTTTTGCCATTGGTTTAAAATAATCTAAATTTTGAAAAAAAAGTTAAGAATGTGATAATGTGA
>JBILHQ010000399.1:0-2830 GCA_044350415.1 Saprospiraceae bacterium
TTTTTTTAGCCATGTAGGATGCTTTTTTGAGGGAGCTTTCTGATTTGCCTGTCCTGATACCGTATTTCGGTGTTCGCACAAATGAGGATGCTTTACCCATATACCCTTCGATGACGGCAATGGAATTGTACATGGACAAGCCCATTGAGATCGGCATGAACGTCAGGAACAAACCGAAGAAACGCACTTTTTCCCAAATCGTGGCTGGTACTTCGCGGTTGAGTGCCGCTGAAATATTGGCGGTATAGGAAATACCGGCAACAGAAAACAGGCCCAATACAGAGAAGGACAGGAAGTGGGTGGAAATACCCAATTCGCTGAATGCAAAAGCGAGTGGAATACTGCTGATCGCTGCGATAAATACCCAAAGGAACACACCGTAGGCCAATAACTGGCTGGTTGCGTGCATCTTTTGAATCCAGTTGAGTTTATTAGCACCTTCTGTCCAAATGAGGTGGAACAGTTTACGGGCATTTTGTGCGCCCCCTTTGTTCCAACGAAACTGCTGCGTTTTCAGGCCATTCATCTCAATCGGCAGTTCAGCCGGGCTTTCCAATTTCTCAAGGTACTGAATTTTGTAACCGAGAATTTGTGCGCGGAAGCTCAGATCAAGGTCTTCAGTGAGGGTATCACTTTGCCAGCCACCTGCTTCGTTGATTACTTTTTTGCGCCACAGACCCGCTGTACCATTGAATTGGAGCAGCAGATTGCCATAGGAACGACCTGCCTGTTCCACTGTAAAGTGTACATTGAGTTGAAGTGCCTGAAGGCGGGTGAGTAAACTGTAATCAGCGTTAATATGTTCCCACCGGGTTTGAACAATACCAATTTTCTCATCTTCGAAATACGGCATTGTAGTGCGCAGAAAATCTGCACGTGGTGTGAAGTCGGCATCGAAAATCGCGATAAAATCACTTTTTACAAATGGCATCGCATCCTGGAGCGCACCTGCTTTGTATCCCTGGCGGTTAACGCGGTGGATATGGATGATATCGAACCCTTTAGCCTTGTATTCTTCTACTTTATTGGCCACGATTCCAACCGTTTCGTCGGTGGAGTCGTCGAGTATTTGAATTTGGAAACGGCTTTTAGGATATTCCTGTGCTGCAACATAGTCAATGATACGTTCTGCAACGTACATTTCGTTGAACATCGGCAATTGAACGGTTACGAAAGGAACACTTTCGTCGTCAGCATCATATTTACGGTATTGAATATTCGGATTCTCCTTGTGGAATTTCTTGTACAAGAACAGCAGGTGAAACTGAAGTAAACAATAAATGGTTACCGCGCTCATGGCGATGAAGTAGATGAAAAGCATCAGATAACCGAAGTCGACAAAAGCCTGATACTTTAGGGCTTCAAAGAGCGAATGGAGACCGTACATGTAGTGTTAAGCGTTGTTAGTGAAAAGAGTGGTTGATTATGTTGTAAATTTTTCTTTCAGAATAGTGGTGATAATTTTCCAGCCCGCCAAAACCGATCCCTTTATGGTACCGCTGACTTTACTTTTTCCAGCGGCTCGTTTGCGGTATCTTACCGGAACTTCCGTGCACCGCATTTGGTGTTTGGCTGCTTTAACCTGCATCTCGACGGTCCATCCATAATTGGAATCTTTCATATCGAGTGCCAGCAAGCTTTTCCAGCGAATCGCTCTGAATGGTCCCAGGTCGGTAAACGAGTAACCAAACAATAGGCGGATCATCAATGGAGCCAGCCAGTTGCCGAAACGTTGGGGAATAGTCATTGCACCGGGGGCAAGATTGCCCAACCTGCGCGAACCAATCACCATGTCCATATCGTTGTCAATAATTGGTCCTGCCACTTCAGCCAGGTCCACGGGATAATCAGAATAATCGCCGTCGAGAAATACCACAATATCTGGTTGTTCCGACGCGGGCAAATCCTGTAAGTAACGCATTCCTGCCAGACAAGCCGAGCCGTAACCGCGTTTATTTTCAGTGACCACCATAGCGCCTGCCGCTTTTGCTACCGCAGCTGAGCTATCTGTAGAACCATTATCGCAAACAATGATGTGCCTTACCCAGCTTTTGGGGATATCTGCAATCACCAGCGGCAGCGCTTCTTCTTCATTCCAGGCAGGAATCAATACATCAATAACAGGTTTTTTAGTCATTTTGCTTTGAAAAGCGCCCGAAAAAGATTCAAAAAGCGTATTTGTTTGAATTTGCCCCACAAAGATACGGTATCAGTTAAGAAAATGTTAAAAATTTTAACATTTCTCGCTGTTAAACTTTTGCAAATGGTTTGACGAGATTTTCGTCAATACCTCATTTCTCAAAATTTCTTTCGGAAGCGTACAAAAAAAAGCGCACCCGCCAATTAGATTAATTGGGCAAATACGCTTTTTTGAATGATTATTTGGGTGTCGGAAATTGCTCCCCAAAAGGAAATGTTAAAATTTTAACGCGAAGGTTTTAACGATGCGACATTAGAGCCTGTCCGGGATTTAATATTCAATGTTTGAAACAATGTATGCTCTATGCGAATATTCGGCGTCCGAAACGCCTGACTTACTCACTGCTTTCCCCAAGTCGTTCCTTCCTTCCCATCCTTTATTGTAATCCCAACGGCACTCAGTCCGTCGCGGATTTTATCGCTGGATGTCCAGTCTTTGTTAGTACGCGCTACGGAGCGCAGGTCCAATATCAGGGCCATCAATCCTTCTAAGGTGCTGGAATTTCCGCCTGTATCGGTATCGTCCATCAATGCAAAGACATTAATGATCAAATCATTAACAGCCGCTTTGGCGCGTTCAATGACCCAGGGAGAAACTTCAGAAAAGGACAGTTGCTGGTTGACTAATTTA
>JBILHQ010000398.1:0-2830 GCA_044350415.1 Saprospiraceae bacterium
CAATCCCCAGGAACGGCGAAAATAGGCGGCCCCAAACAAGCCCATTGCGCCTAATGGTGCAAAATTATGTGGGTGAGGCAACACACGAATCATAGCAGCGGAAATAATCAGACCTGCAGCAAACAGAACGCGACGTGACATATTTTTTTATTTTTGATGAGGGCACAAAGATACTGCGTTTGTTTGCGAATGCCGTATCCCCGACAATTAATATCTTTGACTGTACTATGACTTATTGCAGTGAGAGACTGCAATAAGTGTCCTTCTAAATGTTTATTCTATGCTAAATCGCCTCTTTTTTGTTTTATTCCTCTTCGTCAGTATCACCTTATCTGCTCAGGTAACAGATCAACCGCGCACCAATCAAAACTATTTTGACATTTGCCGACAAATGGACGAATGGTTTGAAACTGAATATGTGCCCGAAACTGATTGTTGGGACGATGAATGGGTTAAATACCAACGCTGGAAATATACCTGGCGCGACCGGGTAATGCCCGACGGTTCGTTTCCGCCATTAGCAGAACAATATGACACTTACCGCCGCCTGCAAGCTGGTTCCGTCAGCCGCGACAACAGCCCGGAATGGAAATTTGAAGGGCCGAAGAAAAATACCGGTGGCGGCTACTGGGGAATGGGCCGCACCAAACACGTCGCTTTTCACCCCACCAATCCCGATATTTTTTATGTGGGTACGCCTGATGGCGGCATCTGGAAAACAACAGACAGCGGCACCAATTGGGTATCGCTTGGCGATCACTTGCCTTATTTACCCGTAGGTATTATCCGCATTGATGCCCAACATCCCGATACTTTGTATATCACTCTGGGCGGCAAATCCGGCTGGTGGGAATGGGGACTTGGCGTATACAAATCAACAGACGGCGGTGCTACCTGGGCACCTTCCGGCCTCAACTATGCTTTATCCGACAATTGGGTGATCTATGCCCTTGAAATCAGTCCGGATAATCCGCAAATCCTCTTAGCTGCCACTAATAAAGGGCTCTGGAAAACAGCAGATGGCGGCGCGAACTGGACCAAAAAAATGGACGGCGAAATCACTGATTTGAAATTAAAACCCGATGATGCGACGGTGGCTTACGCCGTACTGCACAACTATTGGGAACACGACAACCTGTTCAAATCAACCAACAGTGGCGATTCCTGGACACAAAGCACCAATTTTACGGAAACCCAAAACGATACCAAAATTATCGTAACGCCGGCAGCACCGGAATGGGTGGGCCTGCGCATGAGCAACGGCAAAAAATTCTGGCTCTCCAAAGCAGCCGGGCAAAATTTCGAATTCCGATCCGAAATGCCGGAAGATGCGGTGTTGTCGTTCTCGCCCGGCGATTCCAATATTGTGTATACCGCCGGCCTCGTGGTTTACCGCTCCGATGACCAGGGCGCCACCTGGAACCAGATCACTAATTGGTACAACAGTGGTTTACCCGAAGTGCATGCCGATGCACATGATCTCGTGATGTATCCGCACAACAATAAAGTATTGTTCTACTGCAACGACGGCGGTGTCTATAAATACAATGAACAAAATGCCTCCTGGACAGATCTGTCCAATGGCCTTGGGATTGCGCAGTTTTACAGAATTGCCGTCTCAGAAGCCGGTTTTTTTCGCCTCGCTGCTGGTTCGCAGGACAACGGCGGCTGGCTGAGAAAAGGCAGCACCATTTGGTCGCATACCAATGGCGGCGATGCGATGACCCAGGCCATTGACCCTACGAATTCCAATATTATGTTTACCGAGTATTATGGTGGCAACGCCATTTACCGCTCCACCGACAGTTGGTTTTCTAACACCACCATTTCCGACAACCTGCCCGATGACCCTTCAGGCGACTGGGTGACCCCTTTCATCATGAATCCGCTCCGTCCGGCATCTATGCTGTTTGGTTTCCACGATATTTACCGCACTTACGACCGCGGCGACCACTACGATATTATTTCTCAAAACCTTACCGGAAATGTCGACAATAAAATCCGGGACGTGCGGTATGCGCCCAGTGATACTAATATTATTGTAGCGTCCTGGAACAACAAGATGTACCGCACCACCAATGGTGGGCAATCCTGGGTGACCCGCACAGTATCTGGCAATGAAGGCGTGACCCGGCTTGCGGTTCACCCCAGTAATCCAGCCATTATCTGGGCGTCTAAAGGCGGTTACGAAGTCAATAAGAAAGTATTCAAATCAGTCAATGGCGGCACAGTTTGGGCAAACATCTCCACCAATATGCCTAATGTGCCTGTCAATTGTATTATATACGATTCCCTGACCAATTACCTGATTGCCGGCACTGATATCGGCGTTTTTTACACGGATGCCAATACCATTAACTGGCAACCCTACGGACAAGGTCTTCCTAATGTGTGGGTACTCGACCTGCAAATTCGCCAGGTTACACGCACCTTGTACGTGGGTACCCATGGGCGCGGGGTGTATTCCGCACCAATGGACCTGATCACATCGGCTGGTCCCGAACCAGCCTCCGCTGACTTTAGTATTTCCCCCAATCCTGCACAAAATGTACTGCATATCAACGCCGTCCCGGCATCATCCCATATCACGATGTATGACATGATGGGCAGGAGTGTACTTGCACAAAATATGGCACAGGAAGGCATAGCAACGGTGGCTGTTGGGCATTTACCACAGGGTATTTATGCGGTGCATATCACTAATAAAGCCGGGCAATTATTGGCGGTGAAACGGGTGATGATTGAAAAAGCACGGTAGTTTTCCTCAGGACTAGTAAAAAGGGGCGGGGTATTTTGGGGTACTCACTGGAAGACCACGGTCTTCCAGTGA
>JBILHQ010000242.1:0-8709 GCA_044350415.1 Saprospiraceae bacterium
ATAACAGGCTGTTAATGATACCCTAAAGAATGCAAACAGGTTAACGTGCCGACGCAAACAGTTGATCCACAATACGTTCTAAAAAACGTTTCTCCGCTGTTACGATATCAATATCGCCCTGAAGCTGTTGTTCGAAAGCAATCGTTTTGTTATAACTGGTGGTTGTACCACTGATGGTGTCCAGACCGATCGTCACGATATAAGCATTATCCTTAGGAACAGAGGACTTGCTCAGTACCACTCCCCGCAAGGTACCGAATTCATAATAGGGATAATTATCCAGTCGGATGACCACTCTTTGATGGAGCTGCACTTTTCCGCTACCCGCGATGGGGAGGTGTGACCGGCCTATTATTTTCGAATCGGTGGGTGGCACTACGATTAATACTTGCTCCCCTACCTTCACATATTGTCGGGCAGTGTAAAATTTATTCAGCGAAATACGTCCTGCAATGGGTGCAGTCAATAAATAATTCAGTTTCCATTGATCAAGTGCTGTACGCAGCGCACTCAGCGCAGATTTTAAGCGGCCAGCGCTGGAATTGGCATCCAGGCTATCATCGAAACGCACTACGCCAATGCTGCGCTGCAACCCACTGATCTCTGCCTGTCTACGCAGGTTCTGGTCGGCATAAGTATTATACAGGCGTTCTGCATCAGCTACCCGTTGGATATAAGGATCAAGTTCCCTTTGCGAAATCACGCCATTTTTAAAAGCTTCCCGTTGGCGGGACACTTCTTGTTTGGCACTTTCCAACTCGGTGGCGGCTTTCCGTTCATTGCTTTGGTCCATTTTAATACCGTTGCGCAAAAAACCTATTTGCTGCTCCACTCCTGATACATTAGCCGTGGTGGCACCAGTGCGTTTATTGCGGCTGAACTGATAGTTATCCAACTGCTGCAAAAATCCTGCATAATCGTTGCGCAGCTCGCCCAATTCCGGGTTCCCCTCCAATAAAGAAATGGCCAGAAGACTATCCGGAGTGTCAGCACTCTCCCATTTACCAAGGAGTTGCTCCATTTTCAACACATCATCAAATTTTGCTGTATTCTGGAGTACCACCAGTGCCTGACCCGGTATTACTGCATCATTTTCGGCTACTAAAAATTGTTCGATATGGCCTTCTGTGCGCGCCACGACTTCCACTGGGGGAATAGCAGTGGTGAACTCTACCCGGGCCGGAATCACATCCGGGTATTGAATGGTCCAGCTTGCTACCAATAAGATGCCAAAAACTAAAAAAATCACAGTTGTACCCCATCGCACTAACCAACTGGGTGGTGTACCAAGTATTTCTGAAATATCTTCTGACCGAAGATCAAATTCGCGTTTGGGCTGCTCTTGCGCTTCCATGTAATATAAATTTTTTAGTCGGGTGGTCCCCGGTCTGTAGCGTTGAACACAAGCATTCCAATTCTACTACAAGACGACATACTTGTGGTCAACCCTACGAACCTGGAACCAAGTGATCTGGGACTAACCGACTAATTTGAAGGTTGCCATTTCCAGCGTTTATGACTCCACAACCAGCTGGAGGGGTAATTTCTAATGGTTTTTTCCATCATTGACATCAACTGCTGGGTAATGACTCCATCATTTACAACGGCTGGCTCCAGGCATACTTCCGAAAAATTCAGTTCGTAATAGCCGCGTTTGATGCGTTGTATTTCGTACATAAACACAGGATAATCATTCGATTTGGCGATAGCTTCGGTTCCTGGCAAACAAGCGGTGCGTTGACCAAAAAAATCAACAGCGATAGCAGTTTGCCGGTTGGATGGAATTTGATCAGCGACCAGCAAAAACACTGTTGGAGTATATTTGTATTCCTGCACAGCCCTAAATGTATCCTTCATACTTTTCAGGATCATAAATCCGTCGCGGGAGCGGTTTTTAAAAAACCAACGATCAGTAAGTTGGTTACTCAGCGGTTTGTAAACACCAATCGTTTTCCCCCGGAATCCCGCACCAATCGTGATAACGCCCCATTCCCAATTGTTGTAATGCCCTCCGGCCACCACTACCGAACGACCGCTGTCCAGCACCTTATTAACTACGTCATAATTTTTATACTGGTAACGCTTGTGCATTTCCGGCATAGCAGCGGTCGTCCCCTTAAGGGACTCCAAAATAATATCAGAAAGATTCAAGTATGACGCTTTAGCTATTTTAACCAATTCCGGTTCCGTTTTTTCAGGAAAACACCTCCGGAGATTGTCCATGACTACCTTTCGGCGATAACCCACCACATGATAAAGCAGAAATGCTACCCCATCAGACAATACATAAAGCGCAGAAAACGGTACAAACCTAAAAAGTTCGGTGAATCCCCGTGTAAACAGATAACCAACCCATTCCATCATATTGCAAAGGTAATTACCCTAAAGGGATTTGTTGGGGTTTTGTGCTTAGTCATTTATGCCCACCTGAAGGGATTACTCTTTTATCACCTGCATAAGCCGGATAGGTACATTAGCCGCTAACAGCCCTTCTTTCATCATAATGCGCTGACCTGGATCGCTGACTAAAAAGGACGCCAAACCCAGCCCAAGACCAGCGCGCGCCTGACAATTGATGATGTGCATGCTACGCCGAAAAGGGTACTGTTTGGTGGCAAGGTATGCCTGATAAGGCCCAAATCCTTCTTTGCCCGATTCGCGGGCCACGTCCAACAAAACAATGTTTTTCAGAAAAGTTTGAACCCCTTTGTCATCACTGTCGGAAACCCAATTGGCGCCGATAATACCAATAGCACCTTTATTTTTGGCAACATACGCAATCACCTCTTTATTATTGGTCAAAGCGGAAGCAAAGGAAGGGAAAGGAGCCCCGCCGGCAATAGTGTCGCGGCAATAACGGGCATTGGAGGAGTTGGCATTGTCAAACACCAACGTAATATTACCCATGCCCGATTTCGAATTGATTTGGCTCCATTTGGATACCTCACCAGTTAAAATATGCTTAATCTGGTCAATCGTCAACACAGAATCTTTATTGGCAGGATTGATAATAAAAGCGACTGCGTCGTGCGCCACAATATTATCTTTCGGCGTAAAACCTTTGCTTTTAAAATAATTGGTCTCTTCTTCAGAGAGGGGACGCGGAATAATGATCACCTCCACAGAATCATTGATAAGTCCTTTGACGGCCTCAAATTCCGGTACATACCGGGCAGTAATTTTGGAGCCCCGGTAAATAGAATCAAAAACATCAACAACGCTGGATATGACTGGCTGATAGCCTTCATCCACCATAATAGTAACCGCGCCCGAAGTGGGGGTATCTAATTTTGTACCGTCGGCCCGTTTTTGTTCACAGGCTATCAGCAGTAACAATAATGCAGCGACAATAAATACATGTTTCATGGTAAAAAATATTGGAAATTTAGTAAAATAGTTATGCCTCTTTATCCCGGATATGGTCTTCATACATTCGCCAACTGCGGTAAACACCGTAAATAATCAGTAAGGAACCGAAAAGAGTACGGAACTGATCGGGAATTTTGGGTAAAAAACCTGAATTAAAGATAATATAAGCTCCCATTCCAAGATAAAACAAGGTCATAATTACCCCTGTAATGATCAATGGAGTGCGGATGCGGCGGCGAATGCGATCGTCAGAAGTGGACATACGTTAATCTTTTTATTGAAAGATGCAAAAATAAGTAAAAATGGCGGGAGAATCCGATTCGTTTTTCAGGAATAAAAAAAGGCAGATCTGACACCTTGCCAGACCTGCCTTCCTTATTTCACGCCGGGGCAATTTAGTTTTTGTCCCAGAAAAGTTTAGTTCTTACATTATCTCCGCCTACAGCAGAAGATGCCGCCTCCCAGTTAGCAGTGTTCAGGTTTTGCTCCTGAACCGGGAATGGGAAACGCACTGGAATATCACCATAGGTCTGACCAGTTGGTACGTTCAGGATTGGGTAATCCAAACGGCGCCATTCAGTCCAGCCTTCCAGGCCGCGGTTATAAAGCGCAAGCCATTTTTGCGTACCAATTTTCTGCTTCCAATCGCCTGTAGCAGTAGCGTAAGCGACTAAAGAGTTAGCTACATAAGTGTCCTGATCGGCAGTAGGAACTTCCCAGTAGCTCATTGAAGCGCGGATACCGGCCTCATAGTGTTCTGCTGCGGTTCCGCCTACATTCATACCCCGTTCAACTGCTTCTGCAAGCAGGAAATGAGTCTCCGCAGCATCAAACAACGTTGCTTCAAACTCGGGAGCAATGATTCGAACTGAAGGTTTAGAATAAGTTGCGTAGTTATTATTTTCTGCATAGGGACCGCCAGAATAATCACCAGCTGCATCAGTAGTAAAGTAGTAAGGCACACGTGGATCGTCTAAATCCATCATGATATCCACGATGGTATTAGCTGCCACGAAGTCTTTACGACCGCTTTGTACGAGATCCACCCAAATTTGATTGGTATTGGGAGGAGCCGTCAGGTAATGGAAATAAGTGTTGTCTGCATTGTCGGCAATAGCACCTGCCGCTGCTGCTTCCACCATTGTTTTTGCTGTTGCTGCATCGGAGTCAGCAAGCAACATACCCATCCGCAGTTTCAAGGAATTACCAAACTGCTTCCACGCGGCCATATTGCCACCTGAAATAAGATCATTGGAACCGAATCCGTCTGCGCCGGTTTCGATAGAATTTATCGCAGCATCAAGACGACGGGTAAGGTCAGTATAAACGGTTTTACCATCGTCATACGCCGGGAAAAGGTTGTTGAAATCAAGTGCCTGTGTGTAAGGGACATTACCATATACATTAACCATTGTTGAATAGCAATATACAGTCAGGATTTCAATACAGGCATTCTGATTTTTCTGCACATTTGCCGGAACAGCACCTTGTGAAGCAATCAGGCTCTGACTTTCATCCAGGTTTTTCAGTACATTGACATACATCCGGTTCCAGAAATTCTGTGGGATGTTACGGGTGGTGAGGTCGTAGTTGGCCTCATCAATATACGTAGTTTCTGTCCAGTACTGCGAAAACAACCGAAAAACGTTGATATTCACATTGGAGTTGGTTACCAGATCAGCCAATTGTTTTTCTGCATAAGAAAACAGTGGCCCTGGAGGTACTGCCGATGGATTCTTGGTATCCACGTTGAGATCGCCGAAGTCTTTTTTGCAGGAAACTGCAAAAAGAACAGTCGCGACCAGGAAAAATAATATCTTTTTCATAATTGAATTTTTTTAAAATTAAAACTTAACATTGAGGTTGACACCGATAATACGGGTGGTGGGGTAGCTACCCACCTGATAACCCTGGATATTACCTGAGCTCATACCATCTTCCGGATCTGCGTCAGGCAGGTTCTTTTTGATGATCCACAAGTTGCGGCCATAAAGACCAAGGGTTCCACCTTTTACGATTTTACCGGAAATCCAAGACTTAGGTAAGTTAAAGTTCAGGTTCGCTTCACGCAATTTGATAAAGCTAGCGTCATATACGAATCCTGCAGCAGGATTACGACGGTATCCGAAAAGGCCGAATTGCTCAGCACTTACACGAATATCATTGACTGTACCGTCTGCTTTTACACCATCAAGGATAACACCACCACCGTCGCCAAGTGGCGCGCGGAGTTCGTTGCCCAAATCATTCAAGCCAGCAGTTTCTTCGGCAAGACCTGTTGCCAGACCGTAGTACCGGTCAAGAGAGAACAGTGAGCCGCCCTGACGGGTATCAATCAGGAAGCTAAAGCTGATATTTTTGTAACGGATGCTGTTCGTCAAACCACCAGTCCAGTCAGGATTGATATTACCAATTACCTGATTAGCCGTTGGGGAAGTCTGGTAACGGCCATTGGTACCAACAACACGTTTGCCATCCAAATAAACATAGTTGGAACCACGGATGGTACCATAAGGCTCATTCAAAGTAGCGTTGATAGATACACCACCTTGTAAAGAAGCCAACTGAAGGTTATCGATACCGCCGAGGTCAAGTACTTTATTGCGGTTAGCAGCCCAGTTCACTTCTACACGCCAGTCCCAGTTGGAAGAGTGTACAGGGCGAACAAACAATGCTACTTCCACACCTTTATTTTCTACGTCACCAGCATTAATATACTTGTTGTTGTAACCAGTTGCGCGGGAAACAGAAGCAAGAAGGATTTGGTCGACGGTGTTCATTTTGTACATCGTCAAATCGAAACCAACCATATCTTTCAGGAAACGCATTTCCAAACCAGCTTCCAGACTTTTTGTTGTTTCAGGCTTCAGATCAGGATTGTTTTTGTCTGTAGCGATATTAGCAACGGTATTACCATCAAAAGAAGACTGAAGACTGTACGTGTCAAAAAGACTCAATACAGGTGCACCATTACTTACTTCCGCATAATTAAATCGTGCTTTCCCAAAAGTAAGAATATTATTTTCAGGGATCAGCTTGGAGAAAATAATACCCAATGAAGCAGCAGGATATAAATAAGCATTATTGTCTTTCGGGAGTGTAGAGAACACATCACGACGAACAGTAGCATCAAGGATAGCCCAACCATCGTACACAAAACCAACTTTTCCAAATACACCGTCCACTTCCAACTGACTGAATCTTTCTGTTGGTGCGTTAAGCGGATTTTTGGAGTTAGACAAAGAGTACAGGCGTGGAAGTGCCAAACCGCCATTCGTAGTGGCACGGATAGACGAAATTGTATTTTTACGAACATTGGTACCTACCAAGGCGTCAAATTTCAATTTTGGTGCAATTTCGAATTGTTTGGTAGTAGCCATCAAATCGAAGTTGTTCTCTTTAAAGCTCCGGTTGTAGCGGGAATATTGAGAAGGATCAACACTACCTACAGCAATACGCTCTTCCTGAAGTTCGTCATACTGGTCAACCGAAACACGGCCCATCAAACTCAACCAATTGGTCAGTTTGTAGTTCAAACCCACATAACCGAAGTAACGGTCGCGCTGGTCATTGGAGTAGTTTTCGTGACGTACCCAGTAGATATTGTCCCAATAGATTGGCGTCAAATCACTTGGATCAGCCCAGTTCCAGGTAACATTCTGTTTGTTGCGATTGTATGCTTCGTACTGTTCATCCACGTCAACATTGACCTGCCACCATTGGCGGAAGCTGGTCATTTGATTTTTAGAATCGTAACCGCTGCCGTAACGGCCTGTGCCTTTAGTTTGTGTGTAGTTAATCGATGAGAATGCCTCTAAGCGATCGGTGATTTTATAAGAAGCACCAAAGTTAACGAGGTTCTTTCCTACTTTACTGTTTGGTAAAATTCCTTTATCTTCTGTGCGGGTATACCCTAATTTGAAATACCCTTTATCGTTAGATCCGTCCAGGGAAACACTATTGGAACTTCCCACTGCGGTTTCAAAATAAGAATTAGGCAGGTTATTTGCCGCTACCCAAGGGCGTGGTTTGCCAAAGTTGGAAGAAGCCGGGTCAAAAGCATCCCATTGGTACACCTGTAAGTTTGGATCAAATTTTCCACCCCATGATGCATCCTCAGAAGTAGGCATTACCAGATCGTCAGTACCATCACCGTTGATATCGCGGTAGAGGAAGAAGCTGGTTGGGTCCTCATAAAAAGCACCATAACCGCCACCGTACTTAGTTTGGTATTTCAGGAAAGTACTTTGATCCACTTTACCGACATTCAAACCAGTGTTGACAGAAACACCGATACCTTTGTTTTTCGCACCTTTTTTTGTGGTGATCATTACCACACCATTAGCAGCGCGGGAACCGTAAAGAGCAGATGCTGCTGCACCTTTCAGTACAGTGATCGATTCTACGTCATCGCCATTAATGTCATTGGCAGCGTTACCGTAGTCATAACCGCCACGAGCTGTTTTTTGATTGTCAGTATTCGTGTTGGAGTTATCCACAGGAACACCATCAATAACGAAAAGTGCCTGGTTATCACCCAATAAGGAGCGACTGCCACGCAGCAATACGTTAGTAGAACCACCCAAAGTGTTGTTTCTTTTGATGTTCAAACCTGCCACCTTTCCGCTCAACGAGTTCACGACGTTAGCATCGCGGGTGTTGGTCAGATCAGCGCCATCCACTTTTTGAGCAGAATAAGGCAACTCGTTTTTGTAACGGGTAATACCAAGAGCGGTAACCACCACTTCTTCGAGTGTTGTGTTAGGTTGCAAAGTGATGTCAACCGCATTAGATGCACCCAGAACGATTTCCTGCGAAGTAAAACCGGTGTAACTGACCACTAAAGTGGTGGCACCTGTGGGCACCTTAACGGAATACTTTCCGGTAACATCTGTGGAGGCACCAACATTGGTGTCCTTAACACGAACGCTTGCACCGATCAGTGCTTCGCCTTGTTCGTCAGACACAGTACCCGTAACAGTCCGTTGCGCCATGACGACGCATACTGTCACAAGCAACATGCAGAGTGTTGTTAATAAACGCTTCATACAAAATTTGATTTGGTAAAGATAAAAATTATGAATTTGATTAAGTTGCAAAATTAAATTCCTCAAAGATCCCAATAATTACAAACAATTAGATGTTTTCGTCCTAAAAAAATAATTTACTAAAAAAAAATCTGATAGATCAAAGAGTAGTTTTTCGTTTTCAACAAAATATTATTTCAATATTTTGTGTTTTGGGAATTAACCCAAAGATATACCAAAATGGCCTTTTTATTTACTTCTTATGTGTTTATTTTTGTCATTTATTTTTTATTAAAAATTAACACATGTGTAT
>JBILHQ010000243.1:0-8704 GCA_044350415.1 Saprospiraceae bacterium
GCTCCAAAGATGAAAGTGAACGCGTGTTAGGATTGCTCAATCAAGCGGGTGTTCGAAAGAAATTGGTGCATACCAGTCCAAACACTGAGCGCATGGATGAAATGGTGCGCATTTTTAAAGTGGAGGAGATTATTTTTTGCTCGAAAGATATTCAGTCCCGGGATATTCTGACCTGGATGACCCGGCTTGGCCCTTATATCTCCTACAAAATTGTGCCTGAAGAAAGCCTGAGTATTATCGGCAGCAGCAGTAAAGATGAACCTGGCGAATTGTACACCATTGATATTCGGTACGCTATTGCTCAGCCACGGCAGCAACGGAGTAAACGCGTGCTTGATTTGGGTATATGTATGGCATTAGTCCTTACATTCCCATTATGGGCGATAGCCAGCCGGCATAGAAAACGGTATCTCAAAGGTTGGTGGCTGGTCGCATCCGGCCAATATTCCTGGGTGGGCTATATTCCCCACCACGGCAATCGGGCCCTTCCCCGTATTAAACCCGGCATCTTCACGCCGTTGGAAAATCTCCACGATATGGTGCCAGGGAGTGAAATTGTGGAACGGCTTAACTTTTTGTACGCCAGGGACTGGGCCGAATGGAATGATCTGGAATTGCTGTTTTGAGATACCAGGCCCGAAAATAATCTCTTTGTCACAAAACGGTCAATTTGTCCTGTAATTTCCCCGAATTGTAACAGATAAAACGTACGCCCATACAACCTTCCGCCAAAAGGGCAGTACTTAATGTACGGCACGTTTTTTTCAGACGAATACTAGGCAGCGGGGCAAATTTTTCCCGTAATAAGAGGACAGAAAGGTCGCCAAATACGTTATCCCGAAGGTTTGTTGAACTTTTATCATAGATGGCCCCCTTAGAAAAGAAAAATGAACCCTTTAATTGTCTGCTGGACGTCATTTTTTGAGATAAAATTAAACAATTTTCATTTTTTTCTGAAAATTAAAATAATAATAGAAACTGTCTAAATAATATAGATGTTGATAATCAATTGATTACGTCTAATTTTGCAATAACTTATTATCAAAGCTTTCTTTTTACAAAGAACGTTTAAAGATTTCTTTGGAAAAGTTAAACAGTATCCGTACCTTTGTATCATCATTTAAAAAAACGCGGTAAATATGACTTACCCTGAGTTCAATAGTAAATTAGGTGGATTAGCTTCGGTGTTGCATTCTTTTGCATATAATCTCACCAAAAATTCGGAAGACGCTAAAGATCTGTACCAGGAAACAGCTTTCCGGGCACTATCTAATCGCGATAAGTTCCAGCCAGATACTAATTTTAAGGCATGGATGTTTACGATAATGAAAAATATTTTCATTAATAATTATCGTAAAAAAATCAAAGCCAACACAGTACTTGATACCACCGATAATCAATTTTATTTGAATTCAGGATCGCACGCCATTCCTAACTCTGCGGAAAGTGGCATGACCCTCAAAGAAATCAATAATATGGTGGAAATACTCGACGATAGCGTTCGTGTCCCTTTCCTGATGCACTTTGAAGGATTCAAATATCAGGAAATCGCCGACGAACTTGAATTGCCGCTCGGTACTGTTAAAAGCCGTATCTTTTTTGCGCGCAAAGAGTTGAAAGAACGGATATTATCGCAATATGGTTTCAATCCGTCTTAAAGTACCAATAAACATATTGTAATCAAAAGCCACTCCGATTCATTCGGGGTGGCTTTTTCTTTATTAATTTATTAACTGATCTTGACAAAAAGGTACGATTTTTGAATTAATAGCGTTTGGAGACAAACGCTCCTGTACAACTACGCATGGTATTACGTCCTCTTTTCAGTTTCGTCCTATTTTTCTTTTTCACAGCATTTGCATTCGGGCAACAAGGCAAAAATACGCCTACTCCCAAATCTGCGCCTGTTGCAGAGGTCGAAGTGGCTGATCTTGATGCTTATAAGCCCAAACCGATAGATACCACTCAGGCTCCTACTATCATTTCGTTTGGATCCTGTAACAAACTGGACAAATCTCAGGTCATGTGGGATGCCATAAATGCTAATAATCCAAGTCTGTGGATTTGGCTCGGCGATATCATTTATGCTGATACTACCGATATGCGGGCTTTGGCAAAGATGTATAAAACATTGAAAAACACGCCAGGCTATAAAAAATTGCGCGAAAAAACGCAAATTGTTGGGATTTATGATGACCATGATTTTGGTGCTAATGATGCGGGTAAAAGTTTTCCCAAGAAAAAACAATCCAAAAAATGCCTCATGGACTTTTTGGATGTGCCGCTTAAAGCATCAGTGAGAAGCCGCGAAGGGTCATATACGTCCTACACTTTTGGCAAAGCACCACAAACGATTAAGGTAATCGTATTGGACACCCGTTATTTTCGGGACACGCTCCTGCCGGATCCCACTAAAGCACGCCGGTATATTCCCAATACCACTGGCGATATGCTCGGTGAAGCCCAATGGGAATGGCTGGAAAAGGAATTAAAAAA
The DNA here is from genome assembly GCA_044350415.1 of Saprospiraceae bacterium. Lineage (GTDB taxonomy): Bacteria > Bacteroidota > Bacteroidia > Chitinophagales > Saprospiraceae > M3007. The sequence continues at coordinate 2,497 of JBILHQ010000243.1, forward strand.
TAGCAAAGCCAACCTCAATCTCCTCTGTTCCAGTATTCAATTAGTGGCCGATGACCATGGTCATGAAAAATGGGGCAATTTCCCGAATTGCCGCAAACGAATGTTATCGTTGATTGTCAAAACACAACCCAAAAACTTGCTAGTACTTTCCGGCGACCGCCACATGGCCGAAATATCCAAAATGGATCTGCAGGGACTTTCTTATCCACTATACGATTTTACTTCCAGCGGCCTTACGCATATCCGAAGCGGCACCACAGAAACCAACCGATACCGGGTCGGCGATATGGTTATTAAAAAGAATTTTGGGGTTCTTAAAATCCGCTGGGAAAACGATAAACCAGTTGTGTCTATGCAAGTCCGGGGCCTTCAAAATGAAATGTTCCAAGAATTTATCGTGAAATACTGAGTATATTTGCGGGTAATTTTAATCAGTTAGTCCCACGGACCCGGGACTAACTGACAATAACATTAAACACCACAAATTAATGCTTTCAACTCCACTCACAGAGCGCCACATAGCCCTTGGCGCCAAAATGGCCGAATTTGCCGGCTATAATATGCCCATTTCTTATTCCTCCATCACCGATGAGCACCACGCCGTACGGAACGGAGTTGGCATTTTTGATGTAAGTCACATGGGCGAATTTATTGTAAAAGGTAAAGACGCGTTGGGCTTTTTACAAAGTGTTACTTCTAATGATGTTTCCAAATTAGCCATTGGCGACGCGCAATACTCCTGCATGCCAAATGCCAAAGGGGGTATTGTTGATGATCTGTTGGTTTACCGGTTAGACGAGGATCTCTGTGCGGAAGGCGAACAGGCTTTTATGTTGGTGGTTAATGCCAGCAATGAAAAAAAAGACTGGCGATGGCTAAAGCGCAACAGTAAAGGGTTTGATCTTAAAATGACCAATATTTCGGCAAAAACAGGTTTGATTGCTGTTCAGGGCCCCAAAGCTGCTGCGGCCATTCAAAAACTGACCACCATCGACCTGGCGTCTATTCCTTATTATTCCTTTAAAAAAGGCCGTTTTGCAGGTTGTGAGAATGTCATTATTTCTGCTACCGGTTATACTGGCTCCGGCGGCTTTGAAATATATGCCCGCAACCGGGATATTCCAAAAATCTGGGATAAGGTGATGAAAGGCGGAGAGAAATTCGATATCAAGCCCTGTGGCCTCGGAGCACGGGATACTTTACGGCTGGAAAAATGCTTTTGCCTTTACGGCCATGATATTGACGACAAAACCAGTCCACTGGAAGCTGGACTCGGCTGGATCACCAAATTGAATAAAGGGGTGGACTTTAAGTCTATTGAACGTTTCCGCAAACAAAAAGTAGACGGACTTAAGCGCAAATTAGTCGCTTTTGTCATTGATGAAGACCGCCGCGTTCCACGCCAGGATTACGCTATTGAAAGCAAACGTGGCGCTGCTATCGGTGTGGTTACTTCCGGCACCCACTCCCCCACGCTGAATATGCCCATTGGCATGGGATATGTAAAAGCTAAATTCGCTGATCCCGGCACTGAAATTTATGTCGTGGCCGGTAGCAAAAAAATCAAAGCAAAAGTCGTTAAAGGACCGTTTGTGTAGGTGATTTAGTGCCAAGCCATTTTAGTGCCAAGTCCAGTACTCCCCAAGCATGTCGATTACTAGCTGTCAACGATATGCTTGCGACTGCTCTACGGACCTGGGACTAAAATGACTTGGGACTAACGTACGTTGTTCCGATCTTCCCGTACGTTGAATATTCTTCCTTCTGTATCTTCTCCTTCAGTATGTTTGTCCTGCCGCATTAAACCTTTTGGTGAATGAAAGTCTAAAAATAAAATCGGTTGCGCGACAAAGGCCCGGACAGGGCGTTTTTATTATATTTTTTACCTATAAATATGCAACAAAAAACAACCACATTACTGTTGTTCCTTGCCCTTTCAGGAGTACTGAGTGCCCAATCAGTCAACTGGGCAAATGACATTGCACCGATCATTTACGACCATTGTGCCAATTGTCACCGGCCGGGTGGTATTGGCAATTTTTCGCTGACAGATTACCCTTCGGTATTTACCATGCGCGACGAAGTAGCGGATGCGGTCATTAACCGGAGAATGCCACCCTGGAAGGCCGACCCCGCTTACAGGCATTATGCAGGTGAAAATTACCTGACGGATACTGAAATTGCCCTGGTGGAACAGTGGGTTGCCGCTAACGCACCATCAGGCAATTTAGCAGAAGCTCCCGCGCCACCAGTTTTTACCGAAGGTTCAGCCATAGGTATTCCGGACATGGTTTTACAAACACCCGTTTATACCATGACCGCCACTCAGGATGAATACCGGTGTTTTGTGGTGCCTTCCGGGCTCACTCAAACGGCTTATCTGGCAGGATTGGAGGTAATTCCAGGCAACCACCAGGCTGTTCATCATGTTCTGATTTATGAAGATGTGACAGGTCAGGGGAAAATTCTCGACCAGCAAACGCCGGATGCCGGGTATGTGAGCTTTGGCGGGCCGGGTTTCAATGCACGCCTGGTAGGAGCCTGGGTGCCTGGCAATCAGGCGCGGTTACTTCCGGAAAATATGGGAATAAAACTCACAGGTGGTGCCGATCTTATTGTTCAGGTGCATTTCCCGGGAAGCGCAACAGGTATGACAGATCAATCCACGCTGAATTTGTTTTTTACACCTAATAATCAAAATGTGCGGGAAGTAGGCATCGCTCCGTTGCTCAATCATTCCTCTTTTTCTCTGGTGAACGGTCCTCTCCAAATTCCAGCCAATACGGTGAAAGAATTTCAAAACAAGTACACTGTTCCACAAACAAGTTCGATAATTGCCGTTGGCCCTCACATGCACCTGATTGGCCGCAGCATGAAATGCTTTGGTGTCACCTTGCAAAACGACACCATTCCATTGATCAATATTCCATCATGGGATTTTCATTGGCAGGGGAACTATACCTTCCAAAAACTCCAGAAAGTACCGATAGGGACGAAATTGTATGGATTTGCGGTATATGATAATACGGAGAACAACCCGTTCCAACCATCCTCGCCTCCTCAAAATGTTGCGCTGGGAGAAGCGACAACCGATGAGATGATGCTCACTTATTTTATTTATACATCGTATCTGCCCGGTGATGAAAATATAATATTGGACAGCACGCTCCTCACTTCCGCGCTTCCTGTTTTACCTGATCAGTCATCAGTAATGCCATCAGTGAAGGTGACGCCTAATCCTGTAAAGAGGACCGCTGAAATTCAGTTTGATCTGAGCCAACCAGATGCCATAACGATGATCATCGCTAATGAATCGGGAAAAATTATACGACAAATTCCTGCCCAAGGCGATCTGCCCGCAGGCACACATTTTCAGCAGATAGATTTAACTGGATTGCCACCAGGGAACTACACTGTTCAGTTGAAAAATAAGAAAGGGGAAGGGCGAATTGTGAATCTGGTGAAAATATAAGTTTAGTCCCGGGTCTGTTAGTCCCGGGTCCGTAGATTACTCCCCAAGCATGCTATCTTAAAGCAAAATCGGCATGTTTAAGGTACCATCTACGGACCTGGGACTAAAATGGGAAAAATATATTTTCCATTTTTTTACTTCCGTCCTGTCAAGTCTGTTACATTTGCCGTGCACCTTTTTCTTCACTTCATCATAAACGTATGAGCACTGTTTCCGCACGGCCCGCTGGTTATTTGTACCAGATCTCCATCATTGGGTTATTATTTTTCATTTTTGGTTTTATTACCTGGCTGAATGGCACCCTCATTCCTTTCTTACGGTTGGCGTGTGAGCTGAATACGATGCAGGCATTATTTGTCACGTTTGCATTTTATATTAGTTATTTTTTGCTGGCTATTCCCTCTTCAGAAATCCTGAAAAAATCCGGATTTAAAAATGGGATGGCGCTGGGTTTGTTCGTGATGGCGATTGGTTGTTTGATATTTGTTCCCGCAGCCAATGCAAGATCATTCCCGCTTTTCCTGACAGGATTGTTTGTACAAGGCATGGGATTGTCGTTGCTTCAAACGGCTTCTAATCCCTACATCAGCATTATTGGGCCCATTGAGAGTGCAGCCCGGCGGATCAGTATCATGGGTATTTGCAATAAAGTTGCGGGGATTTTGAGTCCGTTGATTTTGAGCAGTATTGTATTAAAAAATGCCGGCGCTATTGAGCAGCAAGTCACAGAAGCCACGGATGCTGCTCAACGCGCATTACTACTGAATGAACTTGCCGGCAGGGTAGTTATGCCTTATGTGGTTATGGCCGTAATATTGGCCATACTGGCATTTTTGATTCGCCAATCGGCCCTGCCCGAAATTGATGCTGCCGGTGAGCCGGAAGCAGCCGGCACTACCAGTCTTTCATCGGGGCGCACGAGTATTTGGCAATTTCCGCACCTTCTTTTGGGAGCATTGGCCATTTTCTTTTATGTTGGTGCTGAGGTAATGGCCGGAGACGGCATTGGTATCTATGGCAGGTCATTGGGCTTTGGCCTTGATCAAACAAAATACTTTACTTCATTTACCCTGGTGGGTATGCTGATCGGTTATGTGCTGAATATTATTCTTATTCCTAAGTTTATTTCCCAGCAAAATTTCCTGAAATACTCCGCCTTACTGGGGCTGGTACTCACGGCAATGACCTATTTTACCACAGGTTCTACAGCAGTATCCTGTATTGCAGCCCTTGGCCTGGCCAATGCTGTTATGTGGCCTGCTATTTTCCCATTGGCCATTACCAGCCTGGGGCGGTTCACTCAAATTGGTTCGGCTTTTCTGGTAATGGGTATTGCTGGTGGTGCCATTATGCCGCAGTTCTACGGTTTATTAGAAAGCAATGTAGGGCACCAATTGGCGCTCCAAATTACGCTGCTTCCTTGTTACGCGTATATCCTGTTCTATGCCATTGCCGGGTATAAGCCTAGGTAGTTAAAGCAGGAAGTATCAGGTAGGAAGCAGGAAGTATTAAGTAGGAAGTATTGCAGGAATAATTGCCTTTTCAGGAGATGATATTTTGGACTACTTCATACTTCCTACCTAATACTTCCTACTTAATATTACCTTTGCCCTGCAATAAACCATTACCATTCTAATGTCCCGCACCCGGCCCAATTATTTATCTGTCATTTTCAGCGTAGCGCTTGTTCTGCTACTGGTTGGTCTGTTTGCCATGACAGCTATTTATGGCAATCGTTTAGTGAATCTTTTTAAAGAGAAAGTGGATATTTGGCTGGAATTGAAGCCCGATTTGCCACAGACAGAAGTGGCGCGGATCGTGGGTATTATCCGGGGGCAGCCATTTGTAAAAAAAGAAACATTAACATTTATTACCCGTGATCAAGCTGCGGCGACTATGCGCAAAGATCTGGGCGATGAAACCTTGTTAGAAGATTTACCCAATCTGATGCGCGATGTGATCCTGTTTAACGTTCGGGCCGACTTTCTCACCCCTGACAGCCTCGCAGTGTGGCGCACGCAGATGCGGCAGGACAGCGCCGTGTCAGAACTTTATTTCGAGGCCATCACTGCTGGTAGTGGGGAACAAAATATTCAAAAAATCAGTATTTTTTTCTTGGTACTGGCTTTTCTATTAATTCTGGGAGCAATTGCACTCATCCATAACACGATCAGACTGGCACTGTATGCCAATCGTTTTGTGATCAAAAACCAGGAGCTCGTGGGTGCATCCTGGTCGTTTATCACTGGTCCTTATATCCGTCGGGGTATTATCAACGGCATCGTCAGTGCGACCATCGCTATTGCTGCGTTAAGTACGCTTATCTGGTTGGCACTGAAATCTATGCCAGAACTGGAAATGATTCATGATCCCAGCAGCCTTATTGCTATCGGCTTGGGCTTACTTATGCTGGGTGCTTTCATTGGAGGCCTCAGTACCTGGTGGGTGGTTAATAAGTTTTTGAAAATGCGACTTGAAGATTTGTATTAAATAATTATTAATAATTCATCATTCAATAATATGGCAAAGCAACAGGCAAATCGCCCTGCAGCAAACAATCCGGCTCCAGTATCGGCAACACAACGAATAGCATCGGTACGTGCTGCTGCCCCAAAAAAAGATAATATTTTTTCCGAAGGGAAAGGCGATTTCATTTTTGGCCGGCAGCATTTTATTTTATTTGGGGTAGCCTTAGCCTTAGTGCTCCTTGGGCTTGCATTTATGACCGGTGGGCAG
>JBILHQ010000400.1:0-2818 GCA_044350415.1 Saprospiraceae bacterium
AAGTCGAGAGGGCCGCTAACAGGAAGAGCGGCATTAACAATACGTTTTTCATAACTTAATTAATTGAATTGTGCGTTGAGTGCGTTGGAGAGAATTACCCTTGTTGTTTGAAGTAATGATCCACGAGTTCCATCTTGTTCAGGTTTTTGGTGGCACCATTTTTTCCTTTATTAAATTTGCGGGACACCAGGGCGAGTGCTGCTTTTATTTCTTCGACGGCCTGTAATGCTTCTGCTTCCGAAATGGTACTTTCTGCTATATCTACCGGGGTAACAACCGGCTTGGACACAGGCCTTTTTAATTTTGCTTTTGGGGTTGCCGGGAGCGTTGCCACTGCAAGTTTTCCAGTAGGTACCTGCTCTTGTTGCTGGGTTGTTACAGGTGATGTTGCAACAGTAACAACGGTTGCCGGCGTAGTGTTGGTGTACATCCACCCACCGATGGCGATAATGCCTGTTAATATGGCAGCAGCCATATATCGTTTCCAGCCATTAAAGCCAACCACACGCAGCGGTGCCGGACTGATCTTTTTTCCGAGGTGTTCGGGCGCATTGACCAATTGTGCTTTATTTAAAGCCTGGAAAAAGGGCGCGACATCACGAAAACGGTCGTCGACAACACCGGAGGCGAAGTAGTCTTTGATCTGGCGCTCTTCAACTAACGTTGTTTCGCCTTCCCAGTAGCGGTCGAGTAGTTCAGCAATTTGTATGTGGTTCATATCGATTTAAGCGTTTGTATCATTTGTTCCCGAATGGCTTTTCTGGCGCGGTGCAGATTAGATTTTACCTGATCGAGCGACATGTCCAGGGTTTGAGCAATTTCATCGTAAGTCATTTCTTCGATATCTCTGAGGTGCATGACTAACCGGTGTTTTTCAGGGAGTTGTTGCATTAATCTGCGAACGCGATCAATCATATCCTGGTTTTCAAGCGTTTGCGAGTGCGGTTCTTCTCCCGAAACATTTTCGGACAAAACATCTAAAGAATCGGTCCTGCGTACATTCCGGAAGCGGTTGCGGTCTAATGAACGATTATGTGTCAATGTCATACACCATGCTTCCCAATTTCTGATTTGCGAAGCCGCGTCTGGCTCTTCTGAAGTTTTCCAGGCCTTGGTTAAAACATCCTGAACAACATCTTCTGCTTCGTGTACACTTCCGGTGATACGCAGCGCAAAGCGATAAAGCTTGTTGCGCACCGGAAGTATTTGTTGATGAAAAAGACTCATAGTGGACATTGAAACTGGCTTTTGTTGTTTGTTGAAAAGAAGACGACCGTTCCGGGAACAATGTTACAGCGACAGGCGTTTTTTTTAAAATATATGTTGAACAAGTAACGAAAAAGTAATTTTTTACGTTCAAATACTTACTTTTGTTTAAAAGTATACACCATTCACACACTACAAGAAAATGAAAAAATTAATTGCTTACATTATTCTTCCGCTGGCACTGTTGCTGAATGCCTGCCAACAAGATAAAACAGTAGTAAATGGCAAACCTACCACCTCACAGGAAACAGGGCTTTCTATGATGCAGGAAGATAATGCAGCATGGCAGCATGAAAATCTGCGTATTTACCCCATATTAGCCGACGAAGGGCTTATTGCGGCCCATGCTGGCCAGGCTAATATCAAAACCCTGGAGAATGTGATGGGGACTCAGGGTTTCCGGATTACCGAGGTAAAAAATTTTGGACGGGCGACCAGTAATTGGTACAACGGACTCACATTGGTCAATAAAACTACCGACTCTGTATTTATTATGTCGGGCGATGTGGTGACAGGTGGTAACCAGGATCGGGTAAATCAGGAAGATTTGATGGCATTACCGGGAACTATTCGCAATATTCCCGTTTTTTGTGTAGAACAGGGTCGTTCTTTTTATTACAATCCTGGTGCGGGCGCTGATGAAAAAAAATTGGCTGCCTTCAAAGGGTATTACAGCGTGGCCAGTCCACGGGTGAGAAAAGCGGTATATGACGGCGATCAGGGCAAAGTATGGGATGCCGTGTCCAATGTAACTACAGCCAATAAAGCCGTTTCCACTACTGGTGCCTATGCTGCCCTTGAATCTGAAGAGGTGGTGCGCACCCGTTGCGAATCTTATACCAATTTCTTTTCCGGCAAATTTGAAGAGATTCCCAATGCAGTAGGGCTGGTGGCTGTATCCAACGGAAAAGTGATCGGTGTGGAAATATTCGGACATCCGCAATTGTTTCAGCGCCGCATGAAGTCTTTGGTGCATAGTTACGCTGTAGAAACTGCGATGACCTCCGCTGATGTATCATCGACTCCTGAGGATAAGCAGGAAGATGTGCTGGATGCATTCAATCATGTAGCAAGAAAAGCCCGCTCCACCGTAAAACAGGATGAAACCGCGGGGCGTTTCGATTTTAACGGCGTATGGATGCATTTGTATAGTAAGTAAGTCCCAAGTCAATTAGTCCCAAGTTTCAGGTCCGTAGGATGAACCGGGAACACCTCAAATTATTGTTTCAGGACGCCCTGCTTGGGGGTACACGCTACGAACCTGGGACTAACTAAATTTCTACTTTAAATCCAAAAAGGGCTTCTCTAAATATTTCCAGCTGAGGCGGGCTAACCCGTAGGTAGTTAACCCTGCCAGCAAAATAAACAGGATCTGAACGATTGCTTCATGCAGTCCCAGACTTACAAGGGGCTGCCTGTATATTTTATCAAAGACCATTCTGAACATTTGATGGAATACATACATGGCATAGCTATAAGTGCCGATGTGCATCAGGAAGGGCCACTCACATACCTTTTTGATCAAACCTTTGGTATCTAAAGCAAAATAGAC
>JBILHQ010000244.1:0-8648 GCA_044350415.1 Saprospiraceae bacterium
AAAAACTACTGCTGCTATTCTTTATCAATAGCCTTTGCCTCACTTTCGCCTACGCCCAAAATCTCAACCGGATCACCATCAAAGGGATGGCCATGGATACTTCCGGTGCCGATATGCCGTTCGCTACGGTGATGCTGCTGAATCCTTCAGACTCCACGTTGGTCAATTTTACCAGAGCAGATGACAAAGGCGGATTTGTATTCAAAAACGTCAAAAATTCGGCTTATTTATTAAAGATATCCTATGTTGGGTATATTCCGTTTGTACAATATGTTCCGCCTGCCTCCGTAGAAATCAATGACGTAGGTACGTTGTATATGAAAATTATTAACACCCAATTGATGGAAGTGGTCATCAGGGCGGCCAAATCGACGCTCAGTATCCGGGGTGATACCATCGAATACGACGCTTCTTCATTCAAGGTGCCGCCGGGTTCTACCGTGGAAGACTTGTTACGGCGGCTGCCGGGTATCGAAGTGGATGCCGACGGTAATATCCGCGCACAGGGCCGAAGTGTGGACCGCGTGTACGTGGATGGCAAAACTTTTTTTGGGGATGATCCCAAAGCAGCGACCAAGAACTTAGGCGCAGAAACCATTTCTAAAGTACAGGTGTATAATGAGAAATCGGAACAGGCCAAACTGACCGGCGTCGATGACGGCAAAAAGGAAAAAGCCATGAACCTCGAATTAAAGGACGAGTATAAAAAAGGCTCTTTTGGCAAAATAACGGGTGCCGTCGGTACAGAAGGCCGGTGGGCCGGCCGCGGTAGTTTCAACCGGTTTAATTCGAAAGAACAATTATCTTTCATTGGTTTTGGCAATAATATCAACCAAACAGGGGTCAATTGGGAAGATTACGGAGAATTTAAAGGCCAAAACACCTTTAATAACCGCGACAATGGCGACTTCGGTTTCAGTGGCGGTGGCGGCCGCTATTATATGATGGGTGGCGACGACGTGCCATTTAATAATTTCGATGGCCGGGGCTTTACCAAGAACTTCGGCAGCGGGGTGAATTACAATTTCGATAATAAAAAAACGAAGTTCAATTCCAGCTACTTCTACAACCAGACTGACCTATCGCTCGATCAGTTTGGCTTCCGCCAGACGTTCACCCCGACCAGCTCTTATTTCAATACCGATACGCTGAACAAACGCGACTTTCGGGGTAATCACAGTATTTCAGCGCGCATTGAACAGGAGATTGATTCTTCTGATATCCTGATTGTGAAGGTGAATTCCCGGTTCAGTATGTCGAATGCCGATGACCAGCAAAGCCAGTTTTTTAGTGAGGACAACCGGGCGTTGTCGATCAATAATGCATCAGATTTAACCTCCTTCAGTGCTGGTGGAACGGCTATCTACCGCCATAAATTCAAGAAAAAGGGCCGCTCATTTGCCGCCAGTTCAGGGTACAATTTAAACATCACCGGCGGAGATGATAACCTGAGTTCGCTGAATCAGTTTTTTGAAGCCAATACCTTTACGCAGCAAATCCGGCAATTGAATGACCGGAGCACTGATGCTCAACAATTCAAAGCAGGCCTGTTATTTACCGAACCGCTGTCAAAAAGATGGTTCTGGGAAACTTTTTACAACTTTACCCAAACCAACAATATTGTTACCAGAAGGTCGACTAACCAGGAATATATCCGCATTGATAGTCTGAGTATTTGGTACGATAATCTTATTCGGTACAACCGTATTGGTTCGAGTATCCGGTATTCCTTTAATGGATTGAATATTTCCGGCGGTTTAGCAGGGCAGCAGATTTATATCGGCGGTAAATATGCTATTGAACAGGGATTGCCTTTGCTGGCACCGCAAGTAGGCCGCTCTTTCGAAAACCTGATTCCTTACCTTGATGCCAACTTTGAGTTCCCGAACAATGTATGGTTGAATGGCAGTTATATTTACAAAGTGAATGAACCTGGCTTCAGTGATTTACAGCCTGTTCCCAATGTCAGTAACCCTACATTCCGGACAGCGGGTAATCCGAACTTGTTGCCGGAACGGGTACATCAAACAGAATTGGGCCTCGGATTCTGGAATGCGGCTTCTTTGAGTAACGGGAATGTGGGCATCACCTACGAATCGTATGAAAATCAAATTGTTTATAGTCAAACGATAGAAGATATTGAGAATGTAGGGCTGCGTACTACCACCCGGCCTGAGAATCTGTCTGGTGGTTATAACCTTAGTTCTTATATTTGGACCAGTTTTCCGATTGTCAAAACCAAATTGACCATGAATGTCAATGGGAATGTCAACTGGGGACTGTCACCTGCGTTTGTGAATAGTGTGCGGAATGAAACAGACAACCGCAGTTTGGGTGGTCGGGCTGGACTGACCTTCACGCCCAACCAGAAATTGATCCTTGGCCTGAATGGCAACATGAACTATTCTACGATTGACTATTCTATCCAGTCGACCCAGAATCAAAAAATTTACCGCTACGGCTCCGATGCGTCCATAAAATGGCAGTTCCTGAGTAAATCATTTTTGGAGAGTAATTTCAATTATATGAAATTCAAAAATGAGCGTTTCGGCTTTGACCAGGAGGTACCTATCTGGAATGCTTCGGTGCGGCGCTTGTTTGGGAAAACCAACCGGATTGAAGTTCGGCTTGCAGCATTTGATATCCTGAACAAAAATGTAAGTATTCGCCAGTCAGCATCGCAAAATTATGTGACTAGTAATGTGGCCAGTACGCTCGCCCGGTATTATATGCTGAGTGTGAGTTACAATGTGCGGGGATATGAGAATAAACTCAAGAAAAATGATTGGTGGTAATTTTAGGTATGCGTTAAAATCTATGCGTTATAAACTGTGAGTTAGGAGTTTCGTGATGTGTGCTTAAGTGTGGACTTTTGAGCGCTCTTTATAGTGGTTTTGGGCGTGCTTTTGAGTACTTTTTTACATGATTTATACTAATAACGGGTTGGGAATCTGCATCGATAACTATTTAATTATGTGCTTGGATTAGGCAATTTTCTTTAAGCTATCCGGTCTAAAATGATGATTATCAATTATTTTATGGGATTGGTCCGTTATGTTTAAAGTATCAATAGTTACAAAAAATCTTTAAAATTGGGACGTAAGGGTACTCTGTTATTGATTCGTTCCGCAAAAAAAATACGATGAAAAAATACATCAGTATATTAATATGCTTTTTTCCGTTAGCGCTTATGGCCCAGGAGACGGAAGGATATGTACGGTATCTAATTACCCATAACTGGACCAAAAAAATGGAGGCTGTGGATTATATCAGCAAACAGCAGAAGGAACGCCTGTCGTATATATGGGGCAGTCGTTCGGAGTGGAAGAAATTCGCTAATTTTTACTTCAATACGACGGAAACCAAATATGAGGATTCAGAGGAATCTGCCGATGATGATGATGGTGGATATGCCTGGCGCAAAGAAGCGTTTTCGATCAGGCACAATTATGCGACCAACACAGAAAAGGATGTCGTCACGCTTTTAGAAAAAGCATATATCATCGAAGATTCTATCAAAGGGCCGGAGTGGAAAATCCTGAACGATATGAAAGAGGTGGCTGGGCACATTTGTATGAATGCAGTGTATGAAGACACCATAAAAATGCAAAAAGTCACCGCTTGGTTTGCCCTCGATATGCCTATCAGTGGAGGACCGGAGCGGCTCTGCGGCTTGCCCGGTCTGATTCTGGAGGTAGACGTCAACAATGGCGCGATGACGATTGTGGCCGATAAAATTGAAATGAAAAAACTCGGTACGGAAATGGATATGCCCAAAAAAATCAAAGGTAAAAAAATCAACGAAGCCCAATATACTGAATTGCTCCGCAAGTACATTGCTGAAAAAAGAAAGAATGAAGAGCCGCCTTTTTGGGGGATGCGGTATTGAGTGTTTAGTGGTGATCCATCATGACCGGGCCACGCTGAATAGATGGACCGCCTTTGCCACCTTTTTTCTCCACCTCTTCCTGATAAGGCTCCGAAATCATTTCCGATCCATAGATGTCTTCATCGCCGGGAATCTGAAGCATAGCACTTTCTGAACCTGTTTTTTTCAGTTCAATGACGGCAATATCCTGCGATTCGCTGGCACTGAACAATGCCTGCAATACGATGGCATGCACACCGCCGTCCATGTTGTCGACAACCCGGATATAACCCACTTGATGGTCTTCATTGAGATCGAGGTTATTGGCGTCATTGTCTTTGGCATTCAGTAGTTTTTCAAAGTCTTCTAAGGATTCGGCTTTTGGGAATAAATCCAGAGCGCCTTCGAGACTGAAGTGATCGCCGGGAAGTCCGGTGCTGTCGGCTTCTATTTGATCCTGGGCAAAAGTGAATGTGGTGCTGAGTGCAAGCAATAAGGCACTCAAGAATAACGGTTTTCAGTACTTTCTCATTAATACAAGTGTTTTAGGTGAATGACAAAAAGTCAGAATTGGACGAAGGGAAAGTTTTTTGGTTTAAAATGCATCCCAAAAACGAATGAAAAAAGACTTTGACAGCAATATTTTACCGGATTACCGTCACATCTCCCGAATATTTCTCTTTTTTTCCATCAAGGAAAACAACTTCGGCCTGCCAAATATACACGCCTGGCTGCACGGGTTTTCCACGGAAAGTGCCATCCCAACCCGCATTGGGGTCATTAATTGCAATGCCCTTGGTGGTAAACATTTTTTCGCCCCAGCGGGAGAATATCGAAAGTGATTCTAATTGAACAAACTGATCACCGGAAGCATAAAAATAATTGTTGTTGTCATTGCTTTCGGGTGTAAATACATTGGGAAAGTAAACTTTCCGATTTTTCTCCACTGAAACGCTAACCGTCGCAGTATCCACGCAACCCAATTCGTTTTTGGCGAATATCGAATAAATCAAGTCATTGAACGGTCGGGCCCAAGTCTCCGGACAAGTAATGCACCTGATGGAATTTGGCTGAGGATCCTGCCATTCGAAAAAGACCTGGCCGGATGTGTTGATGACAGCAGCCGACATGAAAATACTGTCGCCTAATGCCACTGTGAACTGATCCTGAAGTACTGATACAGCAATCGCTGATTCCTGCACCGTAAAAATAATGTGTGCTGTATCACACCCCGCGGTAAGCAAGGAAGAGAAAACGCCGGGCTGATTCACATCAATAAACGGCGTGACGGACCCATTATCCCATTGATAGTTAACAGTCTGACTAACATAAGATGCTGCATCCAGGCGGACCGCGCCAGCGCCTTTGCACAGTGTTTTATCTACAAATATGGTATCAAAATCGAATTGGATAATACGCAGGGCAGTGCTGTCGTCATTAACGATGGTGCGGGGATTGTCGGAAAGGCGTTTGGTGCCCAATGCTGCGGGAAGGTTTTTAAGAATAGCCTGGTTCTTATAAATACCGGGGGTTTGACTTCCGGTATTAACAATTATTTTGATAATATGCTTCCCTTCGGGCAATGCGATATTATTGATAATAAATGAATTATCGCCGGGTTGACTCACAACGGTACCCCCTACATCATTTTGGCTAACAGCGACAAACGTAAATCCGGGAGGCAGCACATCTTCGAACCGGATACCCTGGTGGGGCCGGCGGGAGGTGTTGTAGATTTCGAACTTATATTCTACATTCGAGCATGGAAATGCGGTCTCAGGCAGCACGGTTTTGAGCAGCTCCACTGTATAAGGACAGGAACAACCATCGGAGGAGAGCGCGGGTTCACCTTTCGTCAGGTAGGTGGTAATACCAGTTTCCACATCAATTTTGTAAAGGCTGTTTTGGTCTTCACTCACCGTGGGACTGCCATAAGCAAACAGGTTGCCGTAGGCATCAAAAAACAAACTGCCGGTAATCGTTGGTGCTCCGGAAGGCGGGAAAGGGAAGGTTACTACACCTGTATTCGGGTTAATGATGACCAAACGGAAGCCGTTGGAGTCGTAACCATATAGCACATCGGTAACCGGGTGGAAAGCAATATCGTAAATCAGGGCATCGGTGGAAATGGCCACCGATGTAATACCATAATTAGGGTCTTCCAGATCTACACGCACCAAGTCAGCCGCTACTGCCAGACCACTTGGGTACGACAATGTTCCGATCAATACCAGGTATTTGCCATCAGGAGAAATATCACCGGCAAAATACGACCGGAATGGATTTAACGGCAGGTTAGCCAGGATCGTTCCGTTCCCAAATCTGTCCAGGCGTACTAAATTCTGGTTGCCGGGATCAATACAATAAATGAAATTATCGGTGGACCGGTACCCTGCGGCATTGATATTAACATTAAGACTGCCGTTGATACTTTGAAACACCACATTGTTTGTCTGCGGGTGGATAATTACCTCATTGAGCGAGGGCGGCGTCGTGTTCAGCGTAAGGAAGAACTGGTCTTCACAGATAAAAGGTGTTTGTGCAGGGGCGGATATTAAGCCCATTACCATTGCCATTCCTGTGATGGCAGTAACAATATATCTATTGGAAGCCTGCTTAAATTTCATAATGGCTGTCAAGTTTAAACGTTTAAATGGTGAATCAGCAAACCATTATTAACAATGGCTCGTATCTGAAATTTGTACTTTCGAAAGAATGAGCAGGAAAAAAATTATAAATAGATAACTCAAATTTACCTGTTTAGTTGCTCGTTGTCTTCAAAAAAAAAGACTATTTTAAACAAAAATGGTTGTCAGTTAATTGGTATGGTATTTTTTAGGAGGCTTAAGTTGCCTCGGGCGGGAAGACAAATGACGACTTTTTCCCTGAACCTAATCAGGCAGATCACTTTTTTTTCGCAAAAAAGTAATTGTATTGGGAAATATTCAATGATACACTATATTTGCCACATATTCTATCCACTTGTTCCCTGGGGTATTTCCCAGCCGTGAAGCAAATATCGTAACAAAACAGTTTTTCCCTGGAGTATTTAAAAAACAATAATTATTTGTTACATTTTACTATATCATTTAAACATCTTTTACAATGAAAAAAGGAGCCTTGCTATTACTGTTTTCCATTTTTTTTACCGCTTTTCCGTGCCTAATCCATATCCATCTGGCTGCCAGGTGCAATGCGACCAGTTAAAAACAGATACCTCTTACCTGCTTTGGGTGTATGATATAAATGGAAAAGAAGTGTACGCCAAACATTTTAAAGGCGGTGAAGGCTGGAGTATTAACCGGCAACTTAGTTCCGGCGCTTATTGGGCCGTAGTTACCCAAAATGGCAGAAAAGTAGCGGGGTATAAAATTGTTGCCGGGGAATAGGGGGGGCGTTCGGTCGTCGGCCGCTTGAGCGTTTTTTTGATTTCAGAAGTAAGATTTCAGATTTGGGTGCTATGATTTGGGGTATCCATCATTTTCAGGGAAGGAAACAACCATTGCCCACAAATCTGAAACCTGAAATCATACTTCTGAAATCTGAAATCAAAAAATCAACTCTTAAATGGTACCAACTCTCAAGTGATCACTGAGCCTGTCGAAGTGTGATTGACGACCTGAAATTTTTATATCTGAAATCTGAAATTTATAAACATGAACAAAATTCAACTGATTCCTATTATCCTGCTATTCGCTGCCGGACAATTAACATCACAATCCGCTGAACCATTCCGTTTTGGTGTATCCATTTACCCCAATTATAACAACACGTCAACATCCAAACAATACAGCCAGATTATTGGCAAAACTAAAGGCAGGGTTGGGTACACTTTCGGACTTTTCTCAGAGAAACAGTTGAGTACCCATTGGCGTATCAGGGTAGGTCTCAATTATGCGGTTGTAGGATTTCAAGACCAGGAACACTCATTCACATGGGGATCAGAATACAGTACAGGAACTTATGTGCCCGATCCCACTTTAGCCAGAAAAGGGTACTTCATTCATGAATACCAGTATATAGGAATTCCAATTGATGTTCACTTTATCCTCCAATCCGGAAAATCATTTTTTCTAAGCGCCGGGGTGGCTCCATTGATTCAAATCCGAAGTAATACCATAAGTGTTTTGAGTTATCAGTATGGCCATACAGTGCGCAAAAAATCAGTTCAAAGTACCAATGACACGCAGATTGGCCTGCATGTGGGCGCTGGATTTTCCGCTCCGGTGTATAAAAAACTGATATTGGATATTCAGCCCGATTTCCGGGTGTCCCGTGTGGTCTCTACTTCTTTTTTAGGCCTTCGGTGGTTTCAGTTGGGGATAAATTTCGGATTAAAAATATAAGGGGAAATGGCTATTGCCAGCAATTGGAGTTCTCGTTCTATTCCACGCGGTAATGCGCAAGCCTATAATGCCGGAAAATTTGCCCAGCCCAAAGCGAAGGCGCATTTCACAGATGCGTATTTGAAAAGGGAGTCCCAAGTCGATTAGTCCCAAGTCCGTAGATTGTACTCCAAGCAGGGCGTTAAATACTTATGGACGAAATGCTCGCGGTACAATCTACGGACCTGGGACTAACGGACTTAAAAGTTCACCCGCAGGGTACCGAAAATATTCCTTCCCGGCGCATTAATGCCCGACGCAAAATTGCGGTATTGTACATCTCTGATGTTGTCTATGCCGGCTTGCAGCTGGAGGAAACGGTTGAAGCGATAGCTGGCGCGCATGTTGATGGTGTACCAGGATGGCATGCCATCGGCAGGGGCGTATTGCTCGTT
>JBILHQ010000401.1:0-2804 GCA_044350415.1 Saprospiraceae bacterium
CGTGAGTTCGCGGGGAATGGTATTGGCCGAACGCCAGTTGGTGGTGGGTACAACAGCGGCATAATCCCAGTTGGACATCCAGCCGATGAAAATGCGGCGGCCATCGGATGCAGGAATATCGGACCAAGTGACGCCAGCGTAATTATCGCGGCCCCAATCGAGCCAAACACCCTTACCATTCTTAACAGATTGGGCGAATTCTGGATCAAGTGTAAATTGTTTCCCATCAAAGTTCCCGATAAAATACTGCGTCGCCGAACCGCCGTTAGGTCCGCCGGGATTGATACTTTGCAGCAATACCCATTTCTTTTCCTGCGTGCCTTCCACTGTTATCTGGAAAAAGTCGGGGCATTCCCAAACGCCGCCGTGACCGCCCACCGTTTGGCCAAAATTACTGAGGAATTTCCAGTGAATCAAATCGGGCGAACTCCAGAATTTGGTCTGGTCTTTAGCCGCAAAAACCAGCAGCCATTGTTTGCGCTCTTGATCCCAGGAGACCTTGGGATCGCGGAAATCCCTGATTTTTTCGGTATTTGGAATGACGGGATTGCCTTTGTATTTGGTCCAGGTACGTCCTTTATCATTGCTGTATGCAATACTTTGGTATTGAAAATCACTGCGACCGACCTTCTCTCCTTCCATCGAGTGGTGGGTAAACATAGCGATCAATGGCGACTTACCATCCTTGCCCAAACCGCTGGTATTGTTCCAGTCGACCACCGCGCTTCCCGAGAAAATATATCCCAGTGAGTCCGGGTAAAGCGCAATCGGCAGATGCTCCCAATGCATTAAATCGCGGCTCACGGCATGTCCCCAGTGCATAGGTCCCCAAATGGTGCCTTCCGGGTAATGCTGGTAAAAAAAGTGGTATTCGCCTTGATAATAGACAAGACCGTTGGGGTCGTTCATCCATTTGGACGGCGGGGTGAAGTGGTAGAGCGGGCGGTGGGGTTCATTGGCAATTGCAGGAAGATAATGATTGGATTTGCAGGCAAATAGTGCCATGATCAAACAAAAAGCAGTCAAATTTCTTACCATTATGGATGGTTTATCGTTGTGAAAACAAATCATTTTACGATGTATATTTTTGCAAAAGAAAATTCTTCACCGAATAATATCTGTAAAAAATAAATACCGGCGGGTAAGTTGGGTTGATCGAAAGAAAGCAAATGTGCCCCGCTGTCAAGTTGCCCCAAAGATTGAAAAGTTACAGTTCCCCCCAATGTATTTATTAAACGTGTATAAACTTCTCCTTGATCCGGGAGGTTGACTGCTACAAAAAAACTGCCCGATGAAGGATTGGGGTATACTTGTTCAATCGTGTTTTTTTTTAAGACTACGGGTGTTTTTGTTGCTGTTACCGATGGATCATGCATGTTTTTCATGTTCCAGATATCCACATTCGTAAAGGTGGCTGTCCCTCCGGTGACGTATAACTCCAAACCTGTGCTTTCTGGTTTTTCTGGATAAATCCGGGTAGAAAGCGCCCTTTCGTCATTTATAAAAACCTCCAGTACTGAGCCATCGAGGAAAATATGGAAGTTGAGCGGCTGCCCGGAAGTCTGCGGGAGGTTTGCCGTTAGAAACGAAGAAGGTGCATTGCTATTGATACTCGAATGTATACGATCAATGACCACGATCCCTGCCATTATATCCCAATAAATATTGGTTTTTTCGAATCCATCCGGTGAAGTAGCGATGGAAAGGCCGGCTTTTTTTGCGGTTCCGGGATCAATAGTGGTATTTATTTCAAGGTATCTGCCCTGGATTCCGGCGAGCAAACCTGCTTGTCCGTCTGTTGCATCAACCTGCTCCAGATGGTGGTGTTCTCCTCTCAGTTTTTCAAGTTCGGGCAAGGGTTTTTGCAGTAGCGTGGTTCCGTCACTGGAAAGTGACCAGATTCGTGGTAAACTACAGGTATTCGCCCATCCATTTTTTCGCTGTTCAAAGTCGGGAAGTATATCCGGAATGATACCTATCGCAATTGTTCTGCCAAGCGTGTCGGTAGTGGATGTGACACCCAGCAGCGCATCGCCGGGTTCTAATTGTTTCGGCTGGCTTTGATCGGGTGTGAAATATTCGTTTTCAAAATTGCCAGTCCAATACAGTATTCGGGCGGAAACACCGTTATGCGGTACGGGTTGAGCGGTGAAAACGCGTTTATTACCAAAAGTCATAAAAGCGGGGAGTTCCCAAAAAACACCGGAATTATCGGCGTTGTTGATGCCCCTTTTTAAGGGATACAAATATTGCCAATTGACATGATCGGTCGATTTATACAGCAGCGCGGCCCCTCCAACGCTGTTGCCCGTTCCAATAACCATATAAAAAATACCGGCTTCCTCCCAAATATACGGGTCGCGGAAGTCGTTGGGCGTATATGGCGCCGGAGGGTTGAGTACTACCGGATTGCCGGAAAATTTTTGATATTCGGAGGCGTCCGTATTCCCTTCTGCCACGCACATCTGAGCGGTTGCGCCATCAACGCCTGTGTACATGATAAATGCCTTCCCATCGGCCGCAAAAGAGCAGCCCGACCAGCAGCCTTCCTTGTCATAAGTATCAGGATCGGGTGATAATACTATTTTTTGCTCGGTCCAGGTCACCAGATCAGGACTGGTTTGATGCCCCCAGTTAAGACGACCCCAATACGGGCCATTGCCGTTTTTTTGATAGAAAATATGGTACAGACCGTTGAAGTAAATGAGTCCATGGGGCTCGTTCATCCAGTTGGCTGCGGGAATGCTATGGAAGATTGGCCGGTGTGGATCGCCGTCAAAGCGGCTGGTGGGTATGGCCATTGC
>JBILHQ010000245.1:0-8614 GCA_044350415.1 Saprospiraceae bacterium
AAGCTGTTAACTTTGTAAAAATTTAACCAAAAAGTTAAACCGTTTGACTAATTCAGGTAACGAAAAAATCGACTCAACAGAACAGCGCATTTTTGACGCTGCGCACGAGGTGTTTACCCAAAAAGGAATGGATGGTGCAAAAATGCAGGATATTGCTGAAAAAGCAGGTATCAATAAAGCATTACTGCATTATTATTACCGGACAAAAGAAAAACTTTATGAAGCGGTGGCCAAAGTAGTTATTAACCGTGCGGTTCCGGCTTTGCGGCAAGTGCTGGAGAGTGAGTTGCCCTTGCAACAAAAACTTTACGGCTTTATTGACACCTATATTGGACTCATCCGGCTCAACCCCTTTATTCCACTTTTTATTATTTCAGAGGTAAATAAACACCCACAGCATTTTTTTGATAAAATTTTGCCGGCTGATTTGCCCCAACCACAAAATTTTATCAAACAAGTGGAAGAGGCCATTCAGCAAGGAAAAATCAGGGAAATTAATCCCCGTCATTTAATTATTAATGTGGTCTCGCTTTGTGTTTTTCCGTTTATCGCCCGGCCAATTGCCCGCATTGTTTTGGGCATGTCTGCGACTAACATGGAGCAGTTTCTGGATGAGCGAAAAGAAGAGGTGAAGTCGTTTGTGGCAGCAGCGTTGAGGCCTGAACAGGTTATCAGTTAATCAGTTATCAGACGAAAAGTGAACATCGAGAAGAGTGATCCAAAGCACAAAACGCCCTGCTAACGGTATACTCTACGACTGCTAACTAATTAACTGCTAATAATTTAACTAAAATAAACCCATTCAACTATGCAATTAAAACTCTCTTTTCAAATCGGTATCTGCCTGTTTGGGCTGCTGCCGTTTGGTCCCATAATAGCACAGGAAGCACTCACCGTCGAACAATGTCGTCAAATGGCGCTGACCAATTCGCCATTACATGTGCAAAAAGCCAATGCCGCTACTATTGCTGTACTTCAGACGGAGGGGTTGCGCGCCAGTGGGCTGCCGAAAATTGGTGTTGGTGGTCAGGTTTCTTACCAAAGTGACGTATTTGGATTGCCTATTGAGTCTCCTTTTTTTAAGGTGCCGGCGGTTCTTAAAGACCAATACAAACTCAATATTGATGTGTCGCAGCGGATTTGGGATGGCAACTCCGATAAGGTCAGGAAACAGCAATATGCTTTGGACAGCAAATTAGGATCTGCTCAAACCGAGGTGGATATTTTTTCTTTACGCGAGGTGGTGACAGATCTGTTCTTCAAGGCTTTGTTGTTGCAGGAATCGGAAACCATCCTGAATACCAGCAAAACCGACCTGACTACCCGGCTGAAACAAGTGGAAGGTGTCATTATGGAAGGCGTAATGCTGCGCACGAATGCCGATCAGATCAAAATACAAATTTTAAAAATCGAACAACAAATCGCGGCCACGCAATCAGACCGGCAGGTCTTGCTCGAAATACTCGGACTCTGGATCGGACACGAAAAGGTGGATTTTACGCTCACGCTGCCCCGGGTACTGGCATCATTATCTTTGTTATTACGACCGGAGATTCAATTGTTCGAATTCCGGGAACGCCAGTTAGACGTGGCTACGCAAATGATTGGCCTTCGTATACAACCCAAAGTCGAAGCGTTTGCACAGGGAGGAATCGGCAGCCCTAACCCCCTGAATTTTTTCGAAGAAGGCTTATACGGACTTGTAGGCATACGGGCAATATGGATGCCTTTTGATTGGGGACTCAGCAAGAAGGACAAACAAATACTGGAAGTACAAAAGAAAAACATTGCGGCACAACGTTCAGCCTTCGGCCTTCGCATGGCTGCCTCCGCCCGGAAAGATGAACGGGCCGAAATTAAAAACAGGGCCATGCTCGCGCAGGACGATAATATCACTGCCATCCAGAAAAGAATTTTGGGATATGCTCGCCCACTTGCGCGACAACGGACTTACGATGCTGGTCTCTACCCCAAATATGGATGAAGCAGCTTTCTGCAATCGCATCGCCCTGATGCAGGCCGGGCGAATTATCGCCACAGATACGCCATAGGGTATTATTGATGCTTATCAGTATCCGCTTTTTGCCGTCAAATCGGTTGCAATGCACCAGTTGATTACCGATCTGCGTGCGCACAAGGACATCTATCATTGCACAAGCAAAGCGGATGCAATTCATATAACAAGTTGATTACCGATCTGCGTGCGCATAAGGACATCTATGGCTGTTTGGGATTTGGGCAATATGTGCACCTCTCGCTTCGCTCTGCGGCTGTTTCTGTTGCTGATATTACCGAATATTGGGGGGAGCGCCCCTACACAGAGATTGAAGTGACACCGATCACGCCGGATATTGAAGACTGCTTTATCGCCTTTGACCAATTGACCGGTAACTGATGGAAAAAGTAATTGTCACCGACAAGCTGACGCGCAGTTTTGGCAGTTTTACCGCTGTTAATGCGATTTCATTTGATGTCAAACAGGGAGAAATATTTGGTTTCCTCGGGGCTAACGGCGCAGGTAAAACCACCGCGCTCAAGATGCTCACCGGCCTGTTGATGCCCACATCGGGCAGTGCCAACATTGGCAGGCTACGATGTGCGGCGGTCGCCCGAACAAAGTGAAACAGTATATCGGCTACATGAGTCAGAAATTCAGTTTGTATGAAGACGTGACAGTGCGGGAAAATATTCGCTTTTTTGGGGGTATTTATGGCCTTACCAGCAAGGAACTGCGCGAAAAAATACCACAGGTAATTGCATCACTCGGGCTGGGTTCGCAAAAAGACCAATTGGTCAAAAGCCTGCCACTTGGCTGGCGGCAAAAACTGGCTTTTGCGGTGGCGTTATGGCGGTGGTATTTATTGTCTTAAGTGCCCGTAATTTCAAAAACAGGTTAGAATAACAGTATCCCATGCGTAAAATACTATTCCTTGTTCAGAAAGAGTTCCTCCAGATATTCCGCAACAAAACCATGTTGCCGTTGATTCTGGTAATGCCAGTTTATCAAACGCTTTTATTGTCTTTTGCGGCTAATTACGAGGTCGAAAACCTTTCTTTAACCATTCTTGACCACGACAAAAGTGTTTCCTTTCAGGAATTGGTGTCGAAATTCACGGCGTCAGGCTATTTTAAAATTAATGTTGTGACCTAATCATACCGCGAGGCTCAGCGCCAAATGGCCATGGACTCCTCCGATTTGGCACTGGAAATTACACTTGACTTTGAACGGGCATTTGTTCGCGAAGGCAAAGCTGCCGTTGGAATTACGGTAAATGCCGTCAACGCCCAAAAAGCGGGGATTGCCAGTACCTATGCAGGCGGAATTGTGCACGATTTCAACCAGGCGATGATTGGTCATTGGTCACCTTTGTTGTCCACGGCCGAAATGGTGGCCAGTACTGGTGGAAATATCCAAATTACCTATTCTAACTGGTACAATCCGCACCTCGACTATAAAAGTTTTATAGTTCCGGGTATTTTGGGAGAGATTGTTGCGCTTATTATTTGTTTTCCTACTGCGTTGAATATCGTACGCGAGCGGGAGATCGGCACCATCGAACAATTAAATGTAACGCCCATCAAGAAATGGCAATTTATTCTGGGTAAACTCCTTCCTTTCTGGATGTTGTCACTTGTAATGATGACCGTAGGCCTGATAGCGGGTTGGCGGGTCTTTCGCATTCCCATTGAGGGTGATATTTCTCTTATTTTTCTCTACACCCTGACCTTTGCTCCCTGTGCTATGGGATTAGGTTTTTTGATTTCCAATTTTGCCGAAACCCAGCAGCAGGCTATGTTTTCCGCCTGGTTTTTCGTGTTGATTTTCATCCTGATGTGCGGTCTATTTACCCCAACGGACAGTATGCCCGTGTGGGCACAATGGCTCAACGTGCTGAATCCCATCCATTATTTTGTTGATTTTATGCGCCTGATAATGCTCAAATGCGCAGGTTTTGCAGCAATAAGACAAAACTATTTTTCAGTCTTGACGTATGCTGTGGTAGTGAACGGGTTGGCAGTGTGGACGTACAGGAAGAGAAATTAATAGAACCTGTCCATGGCTTCCACCAGGCCATTGATAATTCGTTTCAGTTCCTGTTCTTTGGATTTTATTTCATCCATATTGTGGAAGTAAACCATTCGGCGGTCTTTGTGATCGCCTTCCAGCAGCGGAGATTTTACGCCTGTAACCACTGCATTGTGCAGAACAATATGGACGATTTTGTTGGCCTTCAGGTTAAACGTGATCAAATCCTCTTTATAAAAATAGTTGGGCGCATCCCATTTAATTCGTTCAGTAACTTTGCGGTTGGCCGATTTGATGATAGTCCGCAGTGCAACGATCTCTGCTTTTAAAGGGTGTTCTAATTCCTGCATATACGCTGTTACTATTTCTGCGTCTGTCATAATTATTAATTTAAAAAAACGGGCAATAAGTATTGGTTGGGTACAAATAAGTTTTTAACAACCAGCAAAACGCCCCATTTTGATTAAAATGGGGCGTTTTGCGCAAAATACACATAATTATCCAACAGCGACCATTATATCTGCTTTGGCTTCAGGCAGGTTTTGGGGATTGGAGGTATAGATCTCCCAATCAGCCGTAAAAATCCTGGGAATTTTTGACGCCCAGATATTTTGCCAGGCTTCAAAAACCTGACAAAGGTAGCCGATGCAATTGACAACCCTATGTCAGTGGTTTTTTGCTGAAATGAAGCCCTAATCCTTTTTTTTGACCCAAAAAATCATTTTCTTCCCTGTCGTTGCCGGCGCTCCGATATCCTGCCAGAAAAAACTGCTTTGCAGTGCAGGGTTTTTCCGGTAACCGCGTTTTGTCCAGAACCCATCCAATGGCTGGTAATCAGCTGGTTGTAAGGGATGGTCTGGCGGCCGATCGACTGCGCAAAAACACATCAGGTTATACCCACCCAACCCTACAACATGCGCTTCCCGTTCATCAAAAAAACGGTGCCCCAATCCTAGTCCACGATATGCCGGCAACAGGATACTTTCCCCGAAATAAAATACGTTTTCTAAAGGGTAACCCGCATCCCGAAATGATTTTTTTACGTCTTCTGTCTCGTCCGCCAATGGGATACAAGTGGTAGCTCCGACCATCCGGGGGCCATCGTAAACCGCGAACAGAAAAGACTGTTCGGCGTTGACATAGGTTTGTAAATAGGCTTTTTCATATTCTACTGTGCCATCGTACAAGTAGGGGTAATCGCGGAATACGGCCATCCGAAGCGCAGCAAGATCATCAAAGACGGAAACAAATCCGGCGCCTGTTTTACGGAGGAAGGTGAGATCAGCCATGTTTATGCAGATACCAATTCAATCCAGCGTGGCAGGTTGTAATAAGTCGTCACCCGTGTTATTTTGCCGTTTTTGACCTCCAAAAATGCGCCAGCCGGCAATACATACGATTGTCCGTGTGCGGCAGGAAAGCCCTCGTCGCCTTTTTTGTAAATCCCATTAACGACAAATTCCGCTGCAATTCTTTCGCCGGAAGAGTCCGTCATGAATACCATATCGGTCAGCGTTTCTTCATACGATTCATCCATAAGTTGGAGAAACTGCTCGTATTTTTCCAGACCAATGCGGGTTTCGCCCTGATTTACATCGTGTTGAATATTGGCATCAAGTAATCCAAGGATACCTGGCCAGTTTTTGGCGTTAAATGCGGTGTAGTAAGCCTGTACAATTTCGAGAGATGTCATGCGTGTTTGTTTGTTTTAAAAAAGGGGACAAAAGTAAGTGATCCAACATAAATTCGGGTTGTGATCCTTTACTGCGCATATCAGAAGACGATCTGTAATAATAGTTGTTGCGGTGGAGCCGCAACAACTATTATTTATATTTTTTTGATTGCACCTTAACGTTTGACATTACGAATGTGCCGCCCTGCGTTGGCTTTAGGCGTTGGCTTTTGGGTGAAATTTTCGTAAAGCCGTTGATGGCAGAATTTATTTGTGTCAATAGGTTATCCGAATTTTACCTGTTACCAATAGAGTGTATACCTATTTATTCAATTGGACGGATATTCAAAAGATTGACCATACAGTTATCCATATTGCCAATGGTCAAAATAAAGTCTTGTTTGACTTTTAAACCGTTAGAAAACTCTGCCGGCTTCCAACTAGGCATTTTTGAAATAGCCGCAACCAGCATTTCGTCAATTTTTGTATCTTTTGATGGCATGGCAACTTGAATATCCGAAATATTCCCCTGTTCGGTAATGGTAAATTTAATGGCAGTCAAATCATAACCTGTAAAACTTCCTGCTTCAATATTTACAATGTTATTTTTTTGCAGATATTGAATCAATTGCTCTGTGCCTTCGCTATAAATGGCATTTTTATCAGGCATGACTGTAACTTTGAAATCGTATTGCTTCTCTGGGTTATTTTTCAATGAATTGTTAGGTATATACGTTACGATTACAGCAATATCGTTACTACGGTCTGCCAATCGTATCAGTTCTTTTTGCTCTTGATTCAAGACATCGCTAATACCCGAAGCCTTTGTTTGTATTCCATTTTTATAGGCTGAAATTTCCACGGAAATATATTCTCTTACCCAAGATGTGGGGTACCTTTTGTCCAAATCCGTAAGTGTGTTTATTTTATCCAATTTATCTTCTTGGATCGAAATGAATGGTAGAACTTTGTTTATTTCAAATTTCAGATCATTCTGGGCAAAACTGTTGAAAGCGCATCCGATAAAGAGAAGCACTATGAGTAAAATCTGATTCTTTTTCATGCCTGAGTTTTTAAAAAGTGTTAAGTGAAAAAATTTATTCTGAAAAGCCAATAATTTAAAGTCGTTAATCGGTATTTTGATTTCTATTTTATTCATGCTTCGGTGAATTTATTATTCTTAGTTGCTGCCAACTATGGTTTACCGCAACTCCCCTTATAAAAGTCCAATTGCCTGAAAATCCGCTTTGTCAACGCTAAATCTGTGCCATACAGTTGCGTGAATCCAACCAAACTGGCTGGATTCACGCAACTGCTGGACTGACAAATAAAAGGGAAAGTATGGTTTATGCGGGAATTACTTGATGGCATAAAAGTAATGAAAAATTTCAAATCTCCAAATCATCTAACAGGCTTTTTATTTTATCCCAACTTTTTGGTGATATGCGTGTATATTTCAGTCGTTTTGCTGCTTTCATGCCCAAGCAGGTCTCGAGACTTGTTGCGGTGGTGCGATAGCCAATCTCCTTTACCCAATTAATGTGTCAACAAACGTTCAATATGTCACAGGAACAAACGTTCTTTGTGTTAAGGAACGTATTCTTTCGCGTTCTTAACTAAACGTAATTCAATATGTACCAATTCAGATTTGCAATTCCCTTATTATTACTCATTGGATTCCTGACCAATTGCAGCACCACCAAAAAAATAGACAGCGCAGTGGGCGTTGGGGTGCAACCTCCCAAAGGTGCAGAAGTCTATTTTGATGGTTCCCGCGCCATGCTCGATGAGAAATGGATGTATTGGGAAGGTCCAAGATTGAAGGCTAAGATGCCGATCAAATGGCAAGTTGTCAACGATCCGGTGAATAAAGGTACGGTAGTCAATACGAATGACCCTGCTTCTGCCGGCGGCCTGTACGGCGCAGCAGATATTGTGACAAAAAAGAAATTCCGCGATTTCAGGTTGCATATTGAGTTTTATATTTCCAAACCAGGGGGCAATAGCGGCGTTTACTTACAAAACCGCTACGAAATTCAGGTGCTCGACGGCGATTCCACCACGCATGGCATTGGTGCTATTATCAACGAAAAGGCATCCCCTTACAGCGCATATAATGGCGTGGGCAAATGGAATGCCTATGATATTGTATTGCGTGCCGCCCGGTTTGAAAACGGCAAGCTCACCGAAAAAGCCCTGACGACCATTTATTTTAATGGCAAAAAGGTGCATAAAAATGAACATATCAGTCAGGTATGGGGTGGCCCGAATTCTGGCATTGATGGCGGAAACAATGATGGCAAAGGCATCACGGATGTACCAGGCGGCCTCAAATTACAGGCAGAAGGACATGATGTATTGTACCGGAATATCTGGATTAAGGAATTGAACCTTGAAAAAGCGGATACTGATTTTTAACAGCAGTCTGTTGTCCCTATGCAACCAGGATGAACTCTCAACTTTCTGGTTCGCAAGATGAAACTGGGTTCAACCCACGGACCTGGAACTAACCGATTTAAATTATTTTTCAATGAAATCATACAAACTCACCGTCAACGGTCAAAAACTAACAGTACAGGCAGAGCCGGATACCCCGCTATTGTGGGTATTGCGCGACTACCTCGACCTGAAAGGCACCAAATTTGGTTGTGGCATGGCTCTTTGCGGTGCCTGCACTGTTCACCTGAACGGACAACCGATCCGGTCGTGCTCAACGCCCATCTCAACTGTAAAATCTTCACAGAAAATAACCACTATCGAAGGTGTTTCTATTGATGCCAGCCACCCAGTTCAACAAGCCTGGCTGGCCGAAAATGTACCCCAATGTGGTTATTGCCAGTCAGGGCAAATTATGGCGGCAGTGGCATTGCTCAACCGTGTACCGCATCCTACCGACGAAGATATCGACACCGCTA
>JBILHQ010000402.1:0-2786 GCA_044350415.1 Saprospiraceae bacterium
ATGAGTGGATCTTGGTGGGTAGTCTGTTTGTGTTCGTTCATGGCTGGTGCTGGTTTGGTTTGAGCACCTTCAGTATCTGGTCTTGGACGGACGCCTACAACCCCCGGAAGCCGGGGAGTGGTCGGCGGGCCGCCGCACTGGCAGCCGATTCCGCTACGCTCCATCGTCTGCCAGTGCGGCGAGCTTTTGCTGGGTAGCGGGCTTTTACAGACGAATCTTTACACTACCTGAAGTCAACGCGTCAGGGCGGATTCTTCGCTTATTGGTTGTCCAACTTTTGCGGGGGACGCTCCACAAAGCCGCTCCCAAGGACCCGCAAAAAGGATCAACAAACCTGACAAAATACTGGCAACGAAAAGGAGACCACTTTACCTCTACTTTTAACCTGTCTCACCGCAAGGGAAGCTTACACGGACACTCGTGATTTTCATTAATTAACTGTAGGGTATGTAAACGCCAAGAAATTCTCCCAATTTTCGCGCGAATATTCTTGCATGTATAATAGATTCGGTATCTAAACTAGATAAATCTTCCGTCACAAATAAAAATCTATTTATGCAAAATAGCTCAGCACTACCTTCACGGTCGATAATGGTATGATTTATTGTTCCTTCACGTCCCCCTATATATGTTCGCACATTTTTACGCATACTACCTCTTTCAGGTATGTTTTTGGGTTTTCGCCAAATTTTTAAACTAACCGTAATATTATTAAATTTTTTGTTTTCTATCGGAAAATAGTGATCTGCTGATACATCTAAATCAGTTCTTTCAAAAGAATCATAATAAGAAGCAGACAATTTTTTAATTTCTCCAAAAGCCCTTGCTTCTAATTCTTTTTGAATATGATTGTGTTTCTGAATTTCGGCATTAATGACAACTTTTTCTTCCGGGCTTAGCGGAAACGCGGCAAGGTTAGATTCAAGCCTCAGCAAATTCTCACGCTGTCTTAGGCACCGTGAATCCAAGCCATGTTCATTCGCTAAACACAAGATCATTTCATTTGTATCAATTTGATAAGATATTTCACTCGTGAATATTTTTTTTTCTTTGTAAAGAGAAAGCCTCTGCTGACATATATCATAAAATGCAGGATTTATATCATTAATTCTATTTTCAAGTAAATCACTCAGAACTTTTACAGCTTCATCAAATAAACCATCTGAAGCTAGTGATGCGGCCAATGTTTCAACGTAATGAGGTTTATTATCCATTTCCACAGCCTCTTTGGCGAAAGCTATAGCTTTCTTTGGATTACGACGGTTAGCATCAGGATCTGTTGCCAAGAACCACGCGCAGTTACCCAATAAAAATGCACGCCTTCCTGAGGGATTCCATTCCTCTATTGAATTAGGAACATCAACTTCTACATTTTCAGGAAGCTTTCTTGTACAGTCATCGATCTTACAAATAAGATCCTTTGATTCATCTAAATTCTTTATAAAATTTTTAGATAATTCCATATTTGCGCGCCATAATTTTAATGTTCCATCATAATCTGGTGGTTCATCTTTAATCGCATTGTATACATTATTCATCATTTCGACATAACCAGCATCGCTATTTTCATTCGAAGTACTCAATTTATCAAAAATAATTAAGCTATCTTCCCATCCATTTGCAGGTTCAATTTTATTTAAAAAATCTTCTATCGTACTTAAAATATTTGATCTTTCATTAGTAAATACTTTCGCTCTTTTTAAATAAATTTCATACCTATTTTTTTCAACAGAAATTGCTTCATTCAACAACGACTCAGCATCCAAAACACCCGAATCCGCAATAATTTTTCCTAGCTGAGCAGCCCTCTCCTTCGGCAGGCTTCCAAATTCACGAAACTTGGTCTCCTGCATTTTCTGAACCTGGCTTGCCATGTCGCTTTGTGACTTGGCGACTTTTTCCAAGCGCGTGTAAAAAACAGCAAGCATGGCCAAGCCAACCAGCGCGGCCGAGGACAACGCGATCAGTCGGTTTCTTCTA
The DNA here is from genome assembly GCA_044350415.1 of Saprospiraceae bacterium. Taxonomy (GTDB): domain Bacteria; phylum Bacteroidota; class Bacteroidia; order Chitinophagales; family Saprospiraceae; genus M3007. The sequence continues at coordinate 1,981 of JBILHQ010000402.1, forward strand.
CGCTTTTTATCACGCTGATAGAGAGTGTCGAAATCGACACCGAGAATGCCGGCGGCTATCTTGAGAAAAGCCCTTCTTCGTCCGTCCTTTCCTTTACGCATGTCCGCCGCGATCGGTTCAACGGCCTCATCAGTCAATTCTCCCTCGGGCCCGATTTTAACCCTCAACGAAGGACAAAAACATTCGCTGTCCTCATCGCCACCAGGCACGCCGTCGACCACGAGACACAGCACATTTTTTCCTCCATGATGTTTTTTGAAATAATTGACCTCGGCATCGACCCAAATGGACTTGGCGGATCTTGGCGAACAAACCACAACTAGATACCTCGAATTTCTCAAGGCTGCATGCAGATTTCCTCCAAGATCTGACGAAGTGGGCAGCTCATCCCGATCTCTAAATACTGGAAAGATTCTCCTCGGTACAACACCAGTTCTTGTTTCCGTACCAATCAGATAGCTTGGAATCTTGTAATTCTCCAGGGCCTTATGCAGCCAAGCAGTTTCTTTTGTATCCGAGTGGCTGTAGCTTATGAATGCCCAGTACTTACGATCAGATTGTGGGGAATTATCTTTGGTCATGATGATAGATTACAAATTTGAAATTAACGGCGGCTTGCTGGAAACACACTTAAAGGTTATGGGGTTTAATCCTATACCTCAGCTCGATGAGGGAAAGAAAAAAACAATGCAAATATTAAGTGACAGATAAATAATAGAGAATCCGCTTGGGATCTGCGTTTGTGGTGGTAGGATCGCGGCATGCGCAAGGCGAGGTGGTTGGCGAGTGGGGAGGGATCCGGGACG
>JBILHQ010000403.1:0-2769 GCA_044350415.1 Saprospiraceae bacterium
TTAGGATCGAAGACATGTACGGGATCTCCTGAAAAGGATTGTGAAAATGAAATTGTTGTCAGCATCGAAAATACGACGATGAGCGCAAGCAGGCAGGGCCTGAAGAAACCATTAAGCATTGGAACTAAAAACAATAAAAGTCGTGAACAATAAGTATTGGATTAAAGTAAAGGAAGGCCTTACGGCCTTTAATAACTATTAAAAGGGTGGAATGAGGACGCAAATGTAATAAATTTGTTTGCCTTGTTTCTTTTTCAATACATTTCTACCTTTGCCGTCGTTTATTAATCTTTCATTTGTCAAAAAACAGCAAAATAATGCTCAAATCAGTATTGAAACTAATGCTCGTATGTCTCCTTTGGACGTCGTTCTCTACCTATGCTTCTGCTCAGACAGGACAAAATGGCATCAGCCAGGAGGAATTCTCTGATTTTCAGAAAAAGAAAAAAAAGAAGAAAAAGAAAAAGAAAAAAGCGGCAGAGAAAGAAGCTGATAAGAAACCGTTTAAGGACCATCTTTGGTATGGAGCGGGAATTGGACTCGGCTTTAGTGCCTTTCAAGGCACCAGTGCTTTTGGATTTGGTGTTTCTCCCATGGCCGGGTATAAATTCACGAATTGGCTGTCGGCAGGTCCCCGGCTTTCGGTTTTTTATACTTCCCAAAAGTATTCGGGCTACAAAGCGGTCAATTTGTTTGACACGGAAGTAGGCGCTTTCGTTCGAATCCATGTATTCCGGGGCTTTTTCCTTCAAGGCGAAATCAGTAATTCATGGAATCAGGAACCCTATGACCTGGGCCCCAATAACACAATTCTAAAAACTTCCTATTCCCGGTTTAATCAATATGCCGGATTAGGGTATAATTTTGGCCGGGGCGAAGGTGGTATAGGCCAGGAGGTTGCATTGCTTTACAATTTTGCCATCGCTAATGACCTGAACACCACAGAACAACCTATTCAGTACCGCCTGGCATTTACTTATGGCTTTTAGTTGAGTGTTGAGTGTTTAGTGGTGAGTGTTTAGTGTTTAGCGATTCCATGTGGACGTCCACCACTAAACACTCACCACTAAATACTCACTTCTTTTATTTTGTTGGGGTAGTCTGTAATAATACCGTCGACGCCTAAGCGGATCAATTTACGCATGGCGGTGACATCATTGACCGTCCAGGGCACTAATTGGATATTGCGGTCATGGCATTGGCGGACTAATTTTTTGGAAACGACCAAGTAGTAGGGACTGTAAATTTGGGGCAGGAATCCAAGTTGGGCAATGTTGTAATCAAAACTTCTTCCATTTTCTACTAATAAAGACAATACTAACTGCGGCTCTTTTTGATGCAAGATCTGGAGTGGGCGCACATCAAAGGACTGTAGGTTACATGATTTTTCAATGCCCAATTGCTTTATTTCCGCAACAACCAAATCGACGAAATCCGCGATAGGGGGCGTTCGGATGCCATCCCATGCCGGCTCCGATTTAATTTCTATGTTCCACCGAACAGCTTTGCCCGGGTATTTCGTCTGCACGGCTTCCACCACCGCTCTGAATGTCGGCTTACAGGTTTTTTGCGGTTGTTGTTGCGGGAATCGGGTGTTGCCACGACTGCCGCAATCAAATGCTTTTATTTCTGCTACCGTTTTTTCATAAATAAGGTAGCGGACTTCATCTTTTTTAGGAATAGAGTCGCCATTGGGGAGCAGGCAGATGGATGGATTAAACCACGGTTCGTGGCTTACAATGAGCTGCCTGTCTTTTGAAATGGCCAGATCGAGTTCGAGGGTTACCACCTCCGGAAACTCAAGGGCGTACAGAAATGCGGCCACACTATTTTCGGGCAACAGTCCACGGCACCCCCTGTGTGCCTGCCAGTCAAAACCTGCACGGGCAATGGCCGGCCGATTTTTTTCTGTGATTTTACATGTTAAAAAGGCAATTGCAGCGAGCATGAGCAGTAGTGACATTTTTAGATGAGCCATCAGTATCGGCGTTGATTTTTTTACAAAGTTCTGCGAAATAAGCGGAACTTTGTGCTTTCTTAAATTAAGTCTTTAATTCCTGATAAAAAATGCAAATCGACGCAAAAGAATTCTTGTTTTCATTACCTGGAAAAGTCAGCCCGGATGCCATTGAAGGCTTACAAACTGTTTTCCATTTTGATATTACTGATTCGGGCACTTACACCATTGCGCTCAAAGACGGTAAAATGGAGGTTTCCGAAGGGTTCACCGGTGAACCTGCTTGTACGGTCAAGACTACCGCGGAGTTATTCGGTAAATTGATCAGTGGTAACCTTAATCCTATGATGGCCATGATGACCGGTAAACTTAAAATCAGCAACACCAGTGAGATGCTGAAATATGCCAAAATCTTTGGTTTAATGTAAGCGTTCATCCGGGATTTTTCTTTTTGAAAACCAATACTTTATGGTTGCTGAGCCTGTCGAAGCATGAACCTGACTTTAACTCAGCACAGTTAGTTAACCTGGTTAATGCCCTTGTTGTTGTATTGTCAGAACCATACTTCCACAGGCTTAGCAATCATAAACTATTGATTTTTGGTTCAAAAAAATTCCAGGCATGCTCTAAAGGCCAAAAATTCATTTTTTTGCACTACCTTTATGGCCTTTTTTCATCAATATTTGAAATTCATGGGCAAAGTCCACGCAGCAATTACCGGAGTACATGGTTGGGTTCCTGAAACCCGTTTGACCAATTTTGACCTGGAGAAAATGGTGGATACTAATGACGAATGGATCACCACTCGCACA
>JBILHQ010000246.1:0-8539 GCA_044350415.1 Saprospiraceae bacterium
TTCTGGAAAAAGTATTTAATTATGCGCCATGGGCAGATTACCGGGCTGTATTTGCCTATTATGGACAGGAAAGGATTCGCAGCGAAATCGTTCGGGCTGCTTATCTGAAAAAGGATGTATTGAATTTTCTTTGTCTGATTTTAAACCTTCAACCTGCTGACTTTTCATGTTATACGAAAACACAGTCGCTCCCGCAACTTTGGGACTCCTGAAGGAACTGATGCAAATGGAAGTATTACAACCCGTGGAAATAGTGGATGGCATTCGTTTTGCCTCAATACATGATATTGCTGCGATGAAATTGAATGCCATTACCCGCCGGGGTAATCAAAAAGACTATTTTGACTTGTCCGAATTACTTGACCATTATTCCTTATCGGAAATGCTGCAGTTTTTTACGGACAAATACACCGTAAATGATATTGGCTTCGTCATTCGCTCGCTGGTCTATTTTGAAGAGGCTAACCGTTCCAAAGACCCGGTTATGCTAAAAAATATCAACTGGCAACAGGTGAAAGACAAAATAGAAATGGCGGTTCAGGATTATTGGAAAGGTTGAATTTACACCAAAGCGGGCAGGAGGAATAATGATCATTACAGGAGCATTTTTTCCGCAGACACATGTTGGTCTGGTTTTGGAAAAGGAATTGTTAGTTCCTCCTGTATTGATTTTTTTGACAAGGCAAAGGCCGGGCAGGGGCGGCGATTGACTGAAAAGGTATTATTAGGTATCCAATTGTTCCTACTGCTTGCTATTTTATAAGATCAGGCAATAAAATATATGTCATTAGATATGGGCCCCGAGAAGGGGGAAATAAAGTGGTAGAAGATTTTTTTTCATGCCTGAAATCTTCCATAAAATAGTGCCACTAGTTAAAATGATACGGATTGAGGGCCGGCTTCGTGTTCGGGACCTGTCACCCTTTTCGCCTTTTTCGGCGAAAAGGGTGACAGGTCCCAAATACTGCCCCAAACGAAATCCGTACAATTAAGTATGCATTTCCATTTGGAGCCTTGCAAGGGAGCTGTCACCCTTTCCGCAGAAAAAGCGGAAAGGTAACATCTCCCGATCCTGGTTATTGCTTCCTAAAACAGTAGTTTGGCATTAACATACCTTCCATTTAATATCTGTTTAACCCTTACCCTTCAAACGCAATCTTCCGGTGGGTACCATCGCAATACGGCTTGTTGGAAGAAGCGCCACACCGGCAAAAGGCGGTGACTTTGTTTTTATGGGTTTCATTACCAGCCGCGTCTTTCACCGTAATATTGCCGTAGACTAACAGCGGGCCGTTGGGGCTCACCTCGACAATGCTTTCCGCTATTATTTCCTGGTTGTCCTCCACGGCATCGTTCATGTAAAAACTTAAAGCGCCCGACGGACATTTTTGGATTTGTTCGATAATACGGGCCGTTTCGGCACCTTCTGGTTTGATCTATGGCTTTTCCATCGGATTAAATACTTCCATCAATCCTGTAGCCCCTTTCCAGCACAAGGCGGAATGGACACAGACCTGTGGTTTCCAAACAATGGTGACTTCACCGTTGGTGTACTGTTTGGTGATTTCTTTCATGAGAAGCAATTTTATATTAGTTATGAGTTATAAGTTATGAGTTTTTTAGGGTGTTCCTTAGGGTGTTCTTTAGAGGAGGGTGTCACATGCACATCGCTATCAGAATAAACCAGAACCCTTCTACAAATCTACGGTTGATTACTTATCTATTGATAACTGACCACCTGGAAATATTTATACAGATAAAATTCCGGGCAACTATACAGTCGCCTTTGGCGGAAAAAATCAGGTACGACTTTTTCCCGCTGATGTGTGTTCTGTAGCGTATTTTCCCGCTGATTTTCGCAGATTTTACCGCAGATACGCGCAGATTTTAGTACATTATATGGGGATTATCCTGTCTCCAATAATTGGTTGGAACCTATATGCGAATTTTCCAGGGACTAAAAAGCGGATTCCTCTCAAGCGGGAAAATCTGCGCGCATCGGCGGGAAAATCTGCGAAAATCAGCGGGGAAATACACTACGGAACACTCTTAAAACGCTAAGTACCCGATCCGGCAAAAAAATAGCGTGCAAAAAAAGCAGGTTATTTTGGACCACTTTCCCGATCAGTGGTATTCGGAGGTTCCCGAATACGGTGCATGCCTACCTTTGCGCCATGGAAGAAATTATCTGGTGGATCAAAGTGACGGCTGGTCTGTTGGCTGGTTTTTTGGTAGCGCTGATTTACAGCATGGCGAAGCGGCAAATGAAGGTGCTGTATTGCTCCCTGCTGCTTTTTGTGCTCAGCCTGGGTACAGGTGCTTATGCGGTTTATTTATTCGCGACCAAATCGTACCACCAGGTAAAGGAAATGACACGCAGCCGCACCGGGGAAGAAATTTATGCGGCGTTGTTGGGGCCGCCACAGCATGCTTGTGTGCAAATCGTCAAATACCAGGATCAGATAGTCCCCAGAATTGATGTTGCCATTATGGTACAATGCAGCACTTGTCCGGCCGAATTGGAGCGGATCGTTGGGCAGGTGCCGTATACCAGTACCGTCGAGCGAAACATACCCGGTTTGGATGGCTTTACCGACCAGTCCTGGCCGGCTTTGTCGGGCGACTCCGTCCGGGTGTTTTCATTTTCTTCGGAAGATGGCCGCAGATTGCGGTATATTTACGCCTCGCCTGACTCCACGCAAATACTTTATTTAGACATATCCGACTAATCATGACACACCAGTTTCACCTTGACGGCTCGCCATTTATCCCATTAAACAACCTGCTCAAAGTATTGCAACTGGTGGAAACCGGCGGCGAAGCCAATCTGTGTATTACCGACGGGGAGGTAATCCTCAATGGCGCAGTGGAAACCCAAAAGCGCAAAAAAATTCGCGTGGGCGATGTGGTGAAATTTGGGGATGAAGTAGTAAAGGTGCTTTAAATCTATTCTAACCGGAACCTGATGGGCAGCGAATACTTGACTTTTACAGGAATACCCTCGGCCGATCCGGGTGTCCATTTAGGCATTCCCGAAACTACCCGAATACACTCGTCCCGAATGCTGTCGCAGTAGCCTTTCAGTACTTCCACATTTTTAATGGAGCCATCTTTGTCAACGACGAAAGAAACAGCTGCTGTGCCCTGAATACCCAGCTCCCGCGCATTCGCAGGATAATGAATAGTATTCCTCAGGTAATACATCAAAGAAGCTTCCGCGCAATTCTTTTCTTTGGCATAAGCAGGGTTGCAGGGGTAGGCCGGAACGATCTGGGAGCCAGTAAATGATTGGCCACTTTCTCCCTTGATCAATTTACCATTCTCCCAAACCTCTTTTTCTTTGACCGAACCATCGGGAGCATAGTAGATTTTTTCCCCATCCAGGCTGTCGAGGTGATAATTCATAACGGTGGTAATGCGGCCTGTAGAGTCGAACAGTACCGTCTTCCCTTCTAATTTCCCTTTTACATAGATCGTCTCCATTGATTTTTTGCCCGTCCTGTCGTAGGACAATGCTAACCCATCGATTTGTCCATTTTTATAGGTGGTTTCATAGGTTTTTACGCCCATATCGCTGCGCCTTATGGAAGGTCCAATCTGTGTTGTCAATGCTGCATCAGTGTATGTCTTCGTAGCGGTGACTACTTTGGTGTCATAGTAATATTCTTTCAACAGGTACTGTTTATTGATATACTCCACGGTGCGGTTCGGACCTGCAGATATCACCTTTGAGCCGGGCGAAAGATGGATTTTGTAATAGTCCTCCCAGAATGATTGGGAATAAGGACCATTTTTTGTCTTGATGGTACAGCCAGCCAAAAGCAGCAGCAGAAAGAAAGCAATTGCGGGTTGGATAATCTTCGGCATTGTGAAAAAAAATTAAGCGATACAACAGGTTGGAATATCTGATTTTTACAGATTTGATATCCTGTACCCGGTATTCATTCGGGAATCATTAGCAACAATACAGGAACACCAGGCACGAATCCACTGGGTTACTGCATCTGAAAATCGTGGTAAAATTCGTTCACAAGGTATTAATTATTCATCAATACCACTAATGCCAGAGGCGCTAAGTTCTTGACAGTTTGAACGTCTCTTTTGAACTGGGACTTCGTTGCTCCTCGGGCATGTAGAAACCGCTACACTCCCTCGTCGCGCCTTGTCTCAGCCCAAAATAGCCTGCCCAAACTATCAAGAACTTAGCGCCTCTGGCATTAATGGACCGTCAAATATGGCTTGACAGCCCCTGTGGGCATTTCTATAATATACAGCACTCGGAGCGTATTTAGCGCAGATTTTACACAGATTTTTTTGCACAGATTTTACGCAGATTTCAAACTGTCCGGCACTTGGAGCCTTGACCGCTAAAACTCCACAATCAACCCAATCGACGGCAAGGCCGAACCGCTGGCAGCATTGAGAATCAAGGGAATACCATTGGAACTATCGCCCGCAAGCGGCTTTCCGTCGGTCGTCTCAAATCCAGTGTTGTCGGCATTCCGCTGGAGGGTAAATGTCGGGAACTCCGGATTTTTAGTGCTTAATACATTGGTTACATCGATGAAGAAGTCAAGGGTTGTTTTCCGGAAATTCCATTTTTTGTCGACCCGCAAATCCAGCTGGCTGAACCCACTCAACCGCAGGGTATTCAAGCGGGAGTAGTCGAGTATTTCTTTGCCCACTGTGGTGTAATTCCGCAAACTGGCTGGTTCATCAATCGGCGTATAAGGAACTCCGCCCTGATAGCGGTATTTGATACCCAGCTCCCAGTTTTTGCGAAATTTTTTACCGGCAGTGAGGGAAATCAAATGGCGGTTGTCCCAGGAAGATGCAATCAGCTTGTTATCGGTACCGCTGAATTTTGTCCAGAAAAGCGTGTAGGAAGCGACACAATAGAAGTTCTTCCGTAGTTTTTGTTGCGCAAAGAACTCAAAACCATAAGATTCGCCTTTGCCGCCGCCCTGCAGTTGTTCGTTGCCGATGACACCGAATCCGGTACCCTGGTTTGCCAGCGACAAACCAGAACTTGCCGAAACAGGGTAATCATTGTATTTTTTATAAAAACTTTCCACCGTGAGGCGCAGGGTTTTGGTCGGTAAATATTCGAGTCCGCCGACAAAATGATCCGACCGGATATAGGGCAGGCTGCGGTTCACAAGGGTATTGTTTTCGTTGCGGAAACCTAAAGCCGTGTATGGTGCAATTTTGAAATAGCGCCCCACACTCGCACTGACTTTCCAGTTGGGTGCCAGTATATAGGAACCACTTAACCGCGGACTCAGGGTGCGGAAAATCTCGTTGCCATTGTCGGTAAAGGTATTGCCATCGGTACGCAGACCGAAGGAAAGGCCGAGCCGGTTATTGAGAAAACTGCGGTTGACCTGTCCGAAAAGACCGTATTTGAAAAAATCAATCGCTGTGGCAAAATTAGCATTTAAAGCATTTTGTACGATATTTCCGGCCGTATCCCTGATTTCCGGCAGGATACGCGCCACGGTGTTGTTGTTATACTTGACATATTGCGCGCCCGCGCCCAACGAAAATTTCCAGGCACCGACAAATGTATTGTAGTCAAAACGAAGTTTGTTTTCGATTTCCTGGCTCTTGAGTTTAAGCGTGCGTTTGCTTTCATCTTTTTGCTTACCGTCGTAATTGTCGGTAAACTGATCGAGTTGGTTATTGTACATATTCCGACTGAAAGTCACGTTATAATAACCATTATTCACCAAGCGTTTCAGCGTAAAACCCTGGGTGTAGTTCCACTGGTTGATATTGGGATTGGAGCTGAGCACATAGGCCGTTTCGGGCGTGGCATCTTTGGGGGCTGCGAAAGAAAATTCGTCAATTGCACCGAGACCAATGCTTGTTAAAGTGGTTTTCGAATTTATTTTGTGGGTGATTTTATATTGAAAATCCCAATAATTCGGGCGAATGGGCAGACCGATGACCCCGAATAAAAACTGTAGATAAGAACGACGGGCCGAGGCTAAAAAAGTAGTTTTAGGCGAAATGGGCCCTTCTGTAGTAAGGGCCACTTCAGTGCCACTCATCCGGAAATTGCCCTGAAAACGCTCAGGGTTGCCGTCACGCTGGCGGAATTGCAGTACTGAAGAGAGCGGGTTATCGTATTTGGCGGGAAACGCCGACGACATCAGGGTGGCATCTTCAATGAAAGATACATTGAGCATTCCAGCTGGGCCGCCAGCGGCTCCCTGTGTACTGAAATGATTGAGTACCGGAATTTCCACCCCGTCTAAATAATACACGTTTTCGCTCGGGCCGCCGCCCCGAATAATCAGGTCGTTACGAAAACTGCTGCCACCAGGGGCTCCAGCAACACCAGGCAGCGTACCGACCACTTTGGAAATGTCGAAATTGCCACCTGGATTACTTTTAATTTCCTCAATACTCAGGTTCTGAATAGATACCGGCGTTTCAGTAGTAGCCACTTTAACGCTGCGATTTTCAGAGATGACCACTTCCCCGATAGTAGTGGAAGATGGAGTGAGTTCGAAATTCAGAAAATTGGCATTGCCGGTAGTAATCACCACATTGTACCGAATTTCTGAGTCGTATCCGAGGTAAGTAATTTTAACATTGTAGGACTTGGGAGGAATATTAGTAATCCTGAAGTTCCCGTCCACATCAGTAGCCGCTCCTGATGTGGTGCCCTCTATATTGATCGTTGCTCCAATCAAAGGTTCTTGGGTAAGTTTGTCTTTGGCAGAGCCGACAAGAGTGCCATTTTGGGCCAAAAGGCTGTTGATGACAAAAAACAAGGCAAAAATGGTCAATAAACGTTGAAAAAAAAGCATAGTGGTATGTTTTTGTACTAAAAAAGCCCCGTAATATTCCCATCATTATCAATATCCATCCGGAGCGATGCGGGTTCTTCGGGGAGGCCCGGCATGCGCATCATATCGCCGAGGATAGGTACCACAAAACCGGCGCCGGCTGCTATTTCAATTTCCCGGACGGTGATGGTAAAGCCTGTTGGCCTGCCGATGAGGTCGGGATTGTCGGAAAAAGATTTTTGTGTTTTAGCCATGCATACTGCAGCGCCGTCGAGACCGAGTCGGGAGATTCGCTTAAGGTCTAAACGGGCTTTGGAAGTGTATTCCACATTGGCTGCACCGTAGATTTTAGTGGCAATCGTTTCAATTTTTTGCTCGATCGGCCATTCCCATTGGTATAACGGGTGGAATTCGTCCTGCGGCGCATTCACGGCTTCCACCACCGCGTGTGCTAATGCTTCTGCGCCTTCTCCGCCTTTTGCCCAAACCTCGGCAACCACCGCCGGAAAGCCCAGTGCTGCGCAACGGTCGAGAATGATCGTCAATTCTTCATCGGTATCGCTGGTAAAGCGGTTGATGGCCACCACTGCATTCAGTCCGAAAAGCCGGGAATTTTCGAGGTGCTTTTCGAGGTTGCACAGACCTTTACTCACCGCTTCCGGATTAGGAACGGTTAACGCTTTGAGGTCGCCCCCACCGTGGTATTTTAACGCACGTACAGTAGCCACCAGCACCAGGGCTTTTGGTGCTAATCCTGCACTCTGGCATTTGATATCCATGAATTTTTCAGCACCCAGATCGGAGCCAAAACCTGCTTCTGTAACTACATAATCGGCGAGCGACATACCGGTTTTGGTGGCAATCACTGTATTGGTGCCTTGTGCAATATTCGCAAACGGTCCACCGTGAATAATGGCTGGATATCCTTCCAGTGTTTGCACCAAATTAGGCAGAATGGCATCTTTCAACAAAATGGCCATACCGCCTTGCGCCTTCAAATCACGGGCATAGACTGGTTTTTTGTCGTAAGTGAATCCGACAAAAATATTTCCCAATCGTTTTTTAAGGTCTTCGCGGCTATTCGCCAGACACAAAATGGCCATCACTTCGGATGCCACGGTTATATCAAAACCCGATTCGCGGGGAACACCATTGGTAGTGCCCCCCAGGCCCACGATGATGTGGCGCAGCGCCCGGTCGTTCATATCCATCACCCTTTTCCAGACAATGGTGCGCGGGTCGATGCCGAGGCTGTTTTTTTTGCTTTGTAAATTGTTGTCTAACAATGCGGAGAGCAGGTTGTGTGCCTTTTCCACAGCCGCAAAATCGCCAGTAAAATGCAGGTTAATATCCTCCATCGGTAATACCTGCGAATATCCGCCGCCAGTAGCACCGCCTTTCATGCCGAAAACAGGCCCCAAGGATGGTTCGCGCAATACCGCACAAGCCTTCTTTCCAATGCGGTTGAGTCCCTGCGACAAGCCAATACTGACCGTGGTTTTGCCCTCTCCCGCCGGCGTGGGAGAGATGGCGGATACAAGAACCAGGTTGCTGCGCTTTACCTTCTCCTCATCAATGAGGTGCAGCGGCAGTTTGGCTTTGTATTTTCCATAAAGTGATAAATCATCGTGATCGATAGAAAGCTGATCAGCAATTTGTTGGATGGGCTTGAGCTGGATCGTTTTGGCGATATCTAAGTCTGTCATGAATGTGTGGTGGTAAAAATGCGGACAAATGTATAC
>JBILHQ010000404.1:0-2764 GCA_044350415.1 Saprospiraceae bacterium
TGCAACAATGGGTGGAAAATAAAGTGCGCGACAACAGCAATAGCTCAGAAGAACCACGCACCCAACGGATTTCGATGGATCAGGCGGGAAAGGAGTTTGTCGATATGTGGAAAGTGGATGAATCTGCGCTTTCTTATAGTTTTGAAATGCGGGATACGCTGCTGGCTGTTACGCCAAAATTCATTACGCTGCGCCTCGATTTTTATACCTACACTGGCGGTGCTCACCCCAATTATACTGCTGAATTGGTTGTTTTTAATGCGGAAACTGGCCAAATAGTATCTCCTATAAGCTATATCAAAAATGAGTCCGCCATTCTGCCTATGCTGGATACGGCCTACCGCGCAGAAAAAGCGGAAGCATTTGCGGAAGGAAATGAGGTATATGAAGGCGGTAAAATTCCCTTTCCAACACAATATGCCATTACTGAAAACGGGATTCTCTTTCATTATAATACTTATGAAATAGGGCCTTATGTTCTGGGTGATGCCGATATTTTCCTTACATGGACTGATTTGGGTACCGCTGCAATTAACCCTTTTCAATAAAATAAAAAATTATACCATGACAGCCGCTTCAATGATTCGTAAAACTGGTCTGCTTTTTCTTTTTCTTTTCGCTTGTTCGGCCATTTCGATGGCGCAGGAGACCAAGCCGGCTCAGCCCAAAAGTTCTCCGGGACCTTCTGTACAAGCTCCTGCTGCTGATACCTTATCTGATAGTATTCTCGTCACGGTAGTGCTGAAATACCAGCAGGATAAAAACTTTTCGGAACTCCGAAGGATTCTGGAAGCCCAAGGTTTTTGGGATCTTTTTCCTGTCTCAGAAGCGCGGGTGGTATCCTGGAATATTGCGATCGGCTTAGGCCATATTATTACCATGAAAATGCCTGCCGGTAGTATCCGTCGCCTTAATTTGGCTATCCAAAACGGCGCATGGGGTGCCTTCAACAGCGAAATTTACCTTTCTTACGAATATATGCCAATCTGGAAAGATTATGTTGAACGGCGCAAGGATGCAAAGGAGGAACGGGAAAAAGATTAAATCTTCAGATCCAGGGAGAAATGTGATTGAAGAATATGTTGAATATTTTCTTTCAACTCTCCAAAATCGCAAGGTTTGGTCATGAATGTTGCTGCACCCATTTGCAGACTTTTCTCGCAATCGCGGGCATTGTTGGAGGTAGTAAAAATAATGACTGGAATATCGGTATAACTGCTGTCCGATTTTATCGCAGATAAGCATTCAAAACCATTCATGTACGGCATATTCAGGTCAAGAAAAATAATTGCCGGCAAGGGGGCGGGGGAATGCAAATATTCCAGTCCCTCCATGCCGTTGTTGGCAATTGTACAGCCCAGATGGGCGGCAATTTCCCCGAGCGCATCAACAAAAAAAAGTTGATCGTCTTTATCATCATCAATCAATAATATTTTAGGGTGTCCTGCCATTTATGACAAACTTCGGGAAAAATTTCAACAATGTACTGGGTTGGTACCAATGATAAGGTATTTTTTTAAAACTTATCTGGAAACAATTGTTTCTCGTTCCACAAAGTGGGATGATGCCGTAATCTGTCGGAATAACGCTCTTTTGCGAAGCGGCAATCTAATCGTCAGTACTTTATAGTAAAATTTCTCAAGGATCATTTCCTGACTAAAAAATGTTTCCTCTGTTTCAAAACTGATGCTGTACGATGTTTCATCTTTAAATTCCTTAATTGTTTTCGGGCCTGACGGCTCATTGCGCATTAGGTATTGGAGGTTCTCTTCCAGTAAATCAGCAACAGTGAGCTGATAAGGATTGGAAGATGCGTAACATTCCAGGAATAGGGTGCCCGTGCTGTCGGCAATGGTGATTCCGTTGGCGTAGGTGTCTGGGGGGACTTTGTTGAACACGTTGGCATCGTACGTGAAGCAATATTCAAAACGGGCATTACAATAGACCGCCGCGGCGGTAGGGGGCAGATCTTCCTTGACAGCCGAGATGCCTAATAGTAAAAATAAAATTACAGTCAATGATATGAATTTCATGTCGGGGCATCTTTTAGAGCATGTCTGGGATGTTTGAGCCTTGTTGTGGCTCCCGCCGCAACAAGGCTATGGTAAAACTTCCACGCCACCTGCGTACTGCTCTCCGATGTGACGGAATGTTGAGAAAATTCCCCAACTCGTGTACATTAATAGGCTTTTTAACGCAAAATAGTACTGGTATGGCTTTTTTATATTCAGGTTATTAACGTAAGAAATTACACATTTTAACCGAATTAAATATAAATATTATGAGCAAAGAAAGAAATATTCTGATTGGTGTTGCCGCCGCTGCTTTGGCGGGTTTGGGCATTGGGATGCTTGTTGCACCGCATTCCGGAAAGAAAACCCGCGAGAGATTGCAGGACGGTTCTAACAAGTTTCTCGACACTGTACGCAGCAAACGGGAAGCCGTTAAAGAAAGGGCCTCCGAAATCGTTGACGATACCAGAGCAGCATTTAACGATGCTAAAAGCTATGCAAAATCTGAAATGAATCATGTCGAGGAAAACATGAGCAAAAAAACTATGTAAATCAGCTGGTTGGTCGTGGTAGGAAAGCCCACGACAATAACAAACTGGTTACAAATTGTGAGAGGAGGTTATTCCGGACACACCGGTCTAATCTCCTTTTTGAACGTTCCATCATTCGCAAATTTTTTCAATACCATGTTACGCTGGTCTGTCACTTTTATCATTCTTGCGATACTCGCAGGCGTTTTGGGTTTCGCCGGT
>JBILHQ010000405.1:0-2744 GCA_044350415.1 Saprospiraceae bacterium
CCTGGCCCTGGATCGAGATCGCAAGTGCCTCCAAAATACCCGGAGGTGTATAAATTACCTTGTACATCGGTGGTCACCTTTTGTGGAAAGGAACGTTTGGTTCCGGAAATTTTTTTTGCCCATTCGAAATGATACGTCTGAGCGGCGAGTGGAAAAAATACAAGGGTCAGGAAAAATAGGGTAAGGTGTTTCATGATCTGTCAACTGGGTTATTTACGCGGTGGTTCTGCAAAGTTATAGGTTTGCCATTGTAATTGGTGTTTCCCTTCCCGCTAGTGCGAAGCTACCCCGCAGGCGCGCAGCAACCCAATACCAAGCCAAATGCACGCTGGCGCGATGGCTTCAGCCTAGTGCTGGGTATCCCCGCCGGCTGTGCCGGCAAACGAAATGTGGGTGCATCGGTCCAATGAACACAAATGGTGCAGGTGAAAAAGTGTTACCCCTGTTGGTCACGCATTCTGTATTGAACGCTCATTTCATTGGTTGTTTGTTCTTTCAAAGTTAAGCTCAAACAAGCAATGAGGCGAGGGCGGAGGCGCTAAAATCTGTTTCGCGGTTTGCCGGCACAGTTGGCGGGGATACCCGGCACGAAGGGGAAGCTTTCGCGACCGCGTGCGTTGGGTTTGGAATTGGGAGGCTGCGCGATTGGATTTAGCTCGCGCTAGCGGGCGGAAGCAAGGGGGAAGACCAGACCAGGTGGAAATTTACATCTGGTTCTCACTAATTTCTAGAAATAATCCTATCTTTGGATAAGACCCTTTTATCCAAAACCTACAGAATCCAACCAAATGAACAACGAGTCCCTGCTCGAATTTGTATTTCGTTTTCGAGATGCCGCTACCAATCGGCAAGAGAAGTATGTACTAGGAGATATTCTTGAAGCAGAAAATGCTACGCTGTTCGCGATTACGGGGATAGAAATCATTGGATTTCGCAGAATCGCAGATAACTTTGGAATACGCCATGCTTTTAAAAAGCATGGTAGTGCTGCTGTAGAAGAACCTCGAGGACAAATAGCAATCTTGCCAGAAGATTTTGAGCACATCTTTGCTATAACTACTTACCCGGAAAAAGTAGTCGCTGAACTCGGCAAGAAAGGTTTGTTGATCATCCGGTACGAGAAAACAATTGAAAATTTCTTACTCATTTATGCCGAAGAAGTACGCGTTCGACAACGCGAATTAGCCTTCCAAACCCTCTACAAACGAAAAATCCGCAAGCCTTGACGACCCGCGGATTTGAATATTGCATAGTGCCACGTGCTACTTTCCCGGCTGGCCAGAACTGCGCCGCGCATACGTCCGAAACGCCCTATCCTATATTCATGTACAAAGATATAGCAATTTCTACGAACTCCGTGATGCTTTTTGAGATATTTTGATTGGGTGCTGGAAGAAAATTGGGATTGTTACCCGTTATAACTGGCTTACATCGTTGAATCCGGAATGCTATGCACTTGCTGCCAGGAGGCGCTAAAATCTGTTTCGCGGTTTGCCGGTAAACTTGCGGGAATACTCGGCACGAAGCTGAAGCTTTCTCTACAGCGTGCGTTGGGCTTGGAATTTGAAGGCTGCGCGGTTGGATTATGTTCGCGCTAGCAAGGATTCCTGGCAGAATTAACCTCGCGCTAGCTAAGGTAACTTCGCGCTAGCAGGGGTTTTTTTTGAATATTCCAGCCTGTAAGTGACGGACATTTTGGACACTTTTTATTTTTAATGTTTTATTACTATTTAAAAATGTTTGATAATTATTTGTTTTTAAAACAAAAAAATTTAATTTTGTGTTTTAAAAGGCTTGGTGACAAGTTGAAACATTATCTCTTAACTCAAAAATTTTACATGCCATGTCAAAGAACAAAGTCACACCAGAACAAAATCAGTCCAATGTGCAGAATGCAAATAAAGGAACTGACGGAACTAACAAACAGTACGACCAAAACCAAGGAAATCGGGGGACGCAAATGAACCCAAATCAAACGAACCAAGGGAAGGGTGATACCAGCAAGAAATCAAGTTGATAGGTTTAGGCACGGGCAAAGGTTCGTGCCTTTTTTGTATTTTTGGGTCTTAAATTTTACGCTATGGACTTAGAAAGGCTTACATACTTAGTTTTGAAAGTTATTGTCAAATCCGAAAGAAAACAAGGTCAGGTCAGAAGCATTTTGAAACAACATGGTATTAACCTGACTGACTTGGATGCCAGAGAAGTTGGTAGATTTATAGAATCTAAAAGGTTAGGTTCTATAATCCATATACCAATGGGCGAGGTTTTAGTTTCATCAAACGTAAATGCTGTTAATTTCGTTATCAAACTTTCAAACATGACCTTTGAACAAAAACTCAAACTCGTTTATTTAGAGTTATCTCGTTTGCCTGAAAACAGAGGCAAATTGGAAGAAATTTTGGATACGCTTGGGATTGACCACAATCCTCACATTGTCAGAGAATATGTTGATAGTTTCAAAGAAACTGGTTATGTCGCTGTAATCGCTGAAAATAAAGACTACATTGACATAATGCTAAATCAAAGAGGGCTGGATAATCTTCATACGCCTGTTGAAAAACCAGTCCAGTCTAACATCGTATTTGAGCAGTACAACAACTCCGTTGTGGCAAAAGGCACCGACATAAATCAGTCAGGATTGTCCTTTGAGGCTGTAAGCCTCCCAAGCCAAAAAGAAGTTGCAGCAATGCTCACTACCGATAAAGCCCAAAGCAAATCAGAGCCGGGAACGACAAAAAGGT
>JBILHQ010000247.1:0-8432 GCA_044350415.1 Saprospiraceae bacterium
CCTCGTGTTTTTGTTTTTCTGCCCGAATCAACCTGTTTTGCCATTGCTCCACCATTCCTTTTAACTTAACACCATCGGCGCGAATTGCATTTTCCAGGGTGGCATCAATCAGAAATGCTTTTTCGGCTACACGGTCGATTACCCGTTCTATTTTCGTGAGCTCGGTGGTGAGGCTCACTTCGCCAGAGGCATTATTCTCTACAAATTGCCGGACCAGCGTATCAATATCTTCAAAGAATTGCGCAGCCGTGAATCCAAAGCGGTCTAATTTTTTAGAGGAATCCCGGTCAATCCACAATACAGAATTCCTGCGAACTAACATCGGATAGTTGATACCAAAATAATCGAACAGCGACTTTCGCTCCAGCCAATAGGCCAGCTCTCCCCCACCCCCGACGTATGCCAGATTAGGCAAAATAGTTTCCTGGTAAAGCGGACGCAATACAACATTCGGACTAAACCGCTCAGGATGCGCGTGCAGGTGTGTTATGATTTCTTCCTGGGTGAAATGAATATCCGTATGTAATACGTTATAAGTATCCCCTTCCTTTATAATCCGTTCGCGGCCATTCCCTGTAAAATAAAACAGATTGATTTCGCGGGGAGTTGCTTGCGTCTTATAACCCAATGAATTAAGCTGTTCAGCTACTTCAACGACTTTTCGATAAGATACCTGCTCTTTTAACTCCACCTCCATTACCGGAATAAAGTGGCGTTTCAGGCGGGCATCATTCATATCCAGTACAATCAGCCCAAAACGCCCCATCAGTTCATGCAACAGTGCCTGGGTCCCTTTGCCAAAAGTTTTTTGTTCCGTATAGGCCCTTTTTAATTTTTCAAAAACGGTCCGTGCATATTCCGTTGGCCCAAGGATCGCATCGATTTGACTGAGCACATCCCCCATAGAGTCTGTGCTGAACGTACCCACCGGGCCTTTTTCATCAGGCGTCCAGGTTACATGCTTGTTAAACAACTGAATATGGTTGACCTCCTCAATATCATGATCTTCACCTCCAAGTACAAAAACAGGTAATATTTTCGCGGCCGGCCCGATGACGCCCTGCATGGCTTCTGCCAGATTGATCGCTGTAATTGCTTTATACACGAAATAGAGCGGCCCCAGGAAAAGGGAGGGCTGGTGTGCCGTTGTTACGGTAAATGTATTTTCATCAGCCAACTGATCAATCAGGCTTAATATATGCTCGTTGTCGGGGATGGTACTGTATTGATCTCTGAGCACCCCCACTAATGAGGCCCGGGGGATTTCCTGCTTCCGTTTATCGGCAATAATCTGATGAAAAACATCGTGCCGGAGGTCGTATTTATAAAATGGCACCAGGTGTTCCACACCAGTTGCATAAGCAAGGTCCGTTTTAGCTAATTGATGAACTTGTTCGAAGGGTATTAGTTTCTTAAGCATGTTTTTGCATTTACGAGTAATTCGAAGTACGATTTACGATTGTACAAGGGTCGGTGGTCTTTTATGAATTACTGCGTTATTGAATGATGTCGTTTTATGGTTAACCTGATTTAGGGCGATGTGTTCATTTATTGTTCCTGAAAAACACTTACCACGCCACGCCCCTAATCCCCTGAAAACAAAAAAGCGTTTTTTACCTGCACATGGAAGGTAAAAAACGCGTGTCAATATTATTTTATCTATAACTTATTTTGCAACCTGAAATTTCTTAGCTACCTGTCCATTCTGTGTACGGGCAACGGCAATATAAGTGCCATTAGCGAATGTTGAAAGGTCAACTTGTGTATGTTCCACCTGAAGGTTGCCGGATTGCCAAATCACACGGCCAGTAAGATCAGCGATCTTTAACGACTGCATCAAATCACTGCCATTAAGATGAACCTGTAACTGTTCGCTTGCAGGAGAAGGATATACCCGCAGATCTTCGCTGTTGGTCGCAGCAACCGGAGCAATGCCATCCTCTCGGGAACGCACAGGAAATTCAAGTGTTTGCTCAAAAGGAACGGAATAAGTGCCGTCAGCACTCATCAGATTGCCCTGGATGGTCATAAATGAACCAAGGTTTGGCGCTGCCCCTAATGATGGCCGTGCGCCAATAATAACCTCAATTATGACAAAATCAAACTTACCAATAACACCATATCCGCTCGCGGCAACCCCATTAGTTCTGGTAAAAGCCGTTTCCAACCTTCCAACCCGTGGCCTTTTACTTAAATCTAAATATGGAGCGTTCGTATTAATCCATGTATTAGGATAATACTCTATGTAAAAGGCGGAATCTACCAGCAACGGGCTTAGAGAAATATCAAACGTAAATCCGTTAAGATTGGTAACAGGACCCGCTGCATTGCCGAGGGAGACTTCCACTTCCACTAAATCACCTACTTGCGGATTAGGCGGGGTAAGGAAATTTAAGAAGAAAGGTAAACCTTTTGATGTAGGTGGAATATTGGGGGTAAGTTTATGGGTTTGCCCATAAAAGTAGCCCAAAGCGAGGGTATCTTCAGATGTCACCTGCCCGCTGCCATCAGTGTCGGCATATTTTAGATCAATTGGAGCACCTGGGAACGGGTTGTTCCAGTTCGTGCCATATTGCCCAAACCACTCTAAAGAAGCACCGTTTCTGACCGCACCATCCATCCCCATGAAATACCCAATAGGCAGGAGGTCTTTATTATTAACGATACCATCATTGTTCGCATCACCCGCCCAAACACAAGCGTCACCAATACAATACGGTGCAGATGCTGAAACCACCTGGGTAACATTCACTGCAATTTTTACCGTTTGGCAATTGCCGTTCGACGGAATGCAATAATTAATTTCAAATTCATCTAAACCCACATAGCCGGGTGCAGGCGTGTAAACCAGGAGATTGTTACCTGTAACGGACTGGCTACCAAATGTTTGTGTGGTAAGTCCAGGGTAAAAAGCGCAGGCACCGTGGTTGGGAGGATCCGTAACCGTGAAATTGAACCCAATAAAAGGAATTTTATAATTGATCACCAAAGGTGTTTCCTTCGGGGTGGTCAAATCAAACAGTCCTGCTGATGGCGGCAAATTTCCGACAATTACATTGACGGTGCCAATTTCAAGATCGGGCACATTGGAATTACCCAATTTGTAGTAGAAGGTCGCAACACCTGAATAATTATTATTAGGGGTAAAAGTCACATTACCGATACCATTGGTGCCACTAACGATACCTGGTAAGTTATTCGGAATGATCCAGCCCTTAACCGTCAGGTTGCCAATATCATTTTGGCGAACATTAAAGGTGACCGCTTTATCTTTAGGCGTATACGCAAAATCCTCAATTGCCATGAGGTTTTGTGTGGGCGTATTCAGGGTAGCAATTTTTACGGTTTTATATACCGGGGCACCATAATCATTGTTGACCAATGAAAACACATCTTCTCCTATATAATTAAAATCGGGCACATAGCGAAAACTTTGTCCACTATTCACCAACAACGAACCGCTGACAGGTGCCTGAAAAAGACTGTACCCACCGTAAAGGAGAGGATAATAAAGGACAGTATTTTTGGCAGTAAAAACCTGAATAGTATCATTTACCGGGGCTGATGCAGGATGTATGCCAATATTTACAGAAGAAGATTTACAATATCCGGTGGCATCACAAACCGTGTAATTAAATTGCCCAATGCCTGTATAGCCCGGTTCGGGGGTAAAAACGACCTGGTTTCCAGCAATAGTGGCTGATCCGTGCGTAGATCCGGGAATTTCGGTAACAGTCAGCGGGCCGTTGGAAACAACATCATTAGAAACTACATCAATAGTTACCGGAGCACCACTGACTGTTGTGGCAAAATCTGCATTGGGCGTCAAAACGGATGGAAATACAGAAACCCGGAAACCGCGATAAGTCAGGTAAGGGTAAGAGCCACCGTAGTTATATTCCAATGCAAAGGTATCGGTTCCAACATAACCAGGATCGGGTGTGTAAAGCACCTGGTAAACATAAGGATTACCGCCACCACCGGGAGCAATGATGATCAGTGAAACATAGCCGTGTTGTGCCAATGGATTGATCAGGTTCAAATCGAGGTTCTGGCCTGAAATGGTATCTGCTACCGCTATATTTTTTGCCGTAATAATTTGGCGGTACGGCGAGGCATTTTGAGCAAAAACAGCATGACCACATCCTGCCAAAAGCAAGACGGCACCCAAAACCCGGAATAGCATCAGAGGTAAGCGAATTATCATGGTTATGTTCTTCAAAAATTGATCAAAAGTAACGCTTAAATCAAATTCAACAAAACAGGTATTTAAATTTTTACTACCTTTGTGAAGAAAAAAGGTAAATTTCCTGTGAATTTAATTTTTCAATAAAATTATTTAATATTGAATAATTTATTTTTTATAAAATTTTAGTTTTATAAAACTATAATAAAGTTATTAAATTCTGCAAAATTGCGATTTTTGCCTTAATAAAAAAATAAAATTGTGATTTTTTTTTGTTTTTTATTCACAAAACACAAAACCGTTTTCTTGCCAAAAACCGCATCTAATTATTTTTTACCACTAAATATAAGCGATGGCTAATAACATAACACCGGGCAAAAGTGAGGCAAGTCGGGAAACCAGATCGAATCGGGTTTTTCAGACCATTTGCATTTTACAGCCAATCGAGCATAAAAAACTATTGAAATTTTTGAAATCGCCCTACTTTAATCAAAGCAAAACGCTGACAGAATTGTGCGCAGTATTAATCGCCATTAGTGCCAAAGGAGAAGAGGGCTTCATTAAAGAAAAGGTATGGGCAAAGGTATTTCCCGGCAAGCCATTTAACGATATTAATTTCAGGAAAGCCTGCTCGGATTTATTAGAGTTAATGGAAACATTCATGGCCACGGAAGTTTTTATTAACGACCAGTTCAGGCTGAGTATTGACAAAATTGAATACGTAGTAAGTCAAAAAATTGAGCCACTTTATCGTACTGTCGTTGCTGAAAACGAAAAACTTTCTGCTGGAAAATCCTACTTTACACAAATGGATTATTATTACAACTACCTATTTGAAAAGAAATATCACAAATTAATGAATTTTGATGTAAAAATGAATCAGAAACTAAATATTGAAAAGATTTCTGACAACCTTGATATTTTTTATCTGATAGACAAACTAAAGGCAATTTGTAATGGATTGGTTCAAAGTAAAATTTCTTCGGTTGAATATGATCTTAATGAGGTAGCGTCAATTTTGTCATTATGTAAAAAATTTGATTTAGATAAACACGCTGAATTGGCAACCTATTATTATAGGTTATTCACTCTGACTGATGGAGATAATTTTGAGCATTATTATAAACTCAAAAATGTATTAGAGCAAAATGCACATCAAATTCCACAATCAGAAGCAATCGAAATATTTGAAACGACTTTAAATTATTGTATTGGGAGAGCCAACAAAGGCGATAAAAATTTCTTGCCTGAATATTTTGAACTCTTTCTAAAAGCAATTCAACAAAAAGTATTTGTAGTAAATGGTGAATTGGCTACATGGCGATTCAATAATATAGTAGTTGTCGGGTTAAGGCTAGGAAAACTGGATTGGGCTGACCAGTTTGTCGAAAAAAATAAGGACCTTCTCTCGGAGAATATCCGAGCGAATATCGTAAAATTCAACTTAGCCAGAATAAATTTATATAAAAAAGACTATGAGAAAGTCCTGGATCATGTTCGGGACGTTGAATATGAAGACATTATTATCAACTTAACCAGTAAAATAATGACCTCCATTGCATATTATGAACTGGACGAATACGAAACACTTGATTCATTTATTGAAGCCTTCCGAACCTTCATCAACCGACAGAAAGATATTCAAACCGGCTTAAAACAAAGCCATTTACTTTTCCTGGGTTTTGAACGTAAACTCATGCGCACTTCACCCGGAGATAAAAAAGCCATCGAAAAACTTCGCGAAGATATCCTCGCGGCAAAACCTAACCCGGTTAATAAAGAATGGCTTCTCGAAAAACTCGAAGAACTTCAATAAAACAGGCGGCAACTGGAATGCTTGCCGCCTGTCGCTTTAGTTGGGGGTTAAACTTCCTGAATTACATCAATAATAATATACCCAGCGGCTTCCAGTCGCGCAACTGTAGCATCAGGATTGGTAGTGACCTCAGAAAACACCTGTGCATCTGTTTGGGCTTTGTAGTGAACGGTCCATACGTCCGAACTGCTTGATTGTAAACTCATTGCTTTTTTTGTTTTTAGATGTGAAAAAAATTGTTGGAAATGATGAATCAAAGATAGGTTGCTTGTAATGTGATGCGCTACGAATAGACCAACTTTAACATTAATTTTTTTTTAAATACATAAAGTGTTTGTAACAATACAGCCGCCGCCTTCAGATCCCTCTCTGCGTTCGGGATGACAGCAGAGAGGGATCTGAAGATAACCTACATTATTTCGCAAATTTTCTCGAAAAAACATATCAACTTCGCTCAATTGCAATCCAATTCTATGATTAACGCGACAACAAATAACAAAATAGGATAAAAAATTATCTATATTACCCACCTGTCGGAAAATAATACCCGAAGTATGCCGGTGTGCAACAGTTCTATATTTTGAAATAGCAAAATCTACCACTTTTTATTCCGTTTTTCACAAATACTTTATTTTCTCCCACCCCTACCCTTCCCAACTGTGAAAAAACCTTGACCTTTGCAGTCCGAAAAGAAAAGATACTATGAAGAATTTATTGGTAATAGGAGCAGGCCGCTCCGCAACAGTATTTATTGATTACATTCTCGAAAAAGCCAAAGAAAACAATTTCATGGTAACGGTCGCCGATGCTGATATCGAACAGGCCAAACGCAAAGTAGGCAATCACTCCAATGGTCGCGCCACCTGGCTGGATGCCTCTAAACACAACGACCGCCGCGATTTAATCCAGCGCCACGACGTTGTCGTGTCTTTGCTCCCGCCGCAAATGCACGTGGAAGTGGCACAGGACTGCATCACGCTTGGGAAACACATGGTTACCGCAAGTTATGTCTCTAAACAGGTGTTCCGCCTCGGTGATGAAGCGCGGCAACGGGCATTGGTATTCATGAATGAACTCGGACTCGATCCGGGTCTCGACCACATGAGCGCCATGCAACGCATCCATGCCATTCAGAAAAAAGGGGGTAATATCACAGGATTTTACTCGTATACCGGTGGCCTGGTTGCCCCCGAAAATGATACCAATCCCTGGCATTACAAGTTCAGCTGGAATCCGCGGAATGTGGTTCTTGCCGGCCAGGGCACCGCGCAGTTTCTGGAAGATGGCAAATTAAAATATATCCCTTACCGGCGCCTGTTCCGGCAATACCGCACGGTCGATATTCCGGGCATGGGGCCTTATGAGGTATACGCGAACCGCGATTCGCTGTTGTACAAAGATGCTTACGGCTTAAAAAACATCAAAACGCTTTTCCGTGGCACCATCCGCAACCAGGGTTTCTGCGACGCCTGGAATGCGTTGGTGCGGATTGGCCTCACCGATGCGACTTTCCCGATTGTCGATTCAGACAAACTCTCCTACCACGACCTGATGGAGGCGTTTCTGGGTATCAGCACGCATACTGGTTCTGTAAAAGACCGGGTAGCCAAGATGCTGGAAATTGAACCCGACCACGAAATCATGCAAAAATTAGAGTGGTTGGGCCTGTTCAGCAAACGCCGCATCAAAGTGGCGAACGCTACCCCATCCCTCATTCTGGAAAACCTATTGCTCGAAAAATGGGCGCTTCAACCCAAAGACAAAGACATGGTGATCATGCAACACGTCTTTGAATACGAAATACAGCGGAAAAAGAAAAAACTGACTTCCACCTTAGTAATGAAAGGTACTGACAGCGAACATACTGCTATGTCAAAACTGGTAGGCCTGCCACTCGGTATTTTTGTCAAACTATTGATGCAGGGCAAGATTTCAACCACCGGAGTCAATATCCCAACCATGCCGGAGGTTTATGAACCCATTATGGCAGAATTGGAGACTTTTGGGATAAAATTTGAGGAGAAGGAGGAGGGGTAGTTATGAGTCTTGTGATGTGGACCGTTGTGTTTAACTTTGATGTTGTTGATTTTTATTCTTTTAAGAAAAAAATGATCTTCGCAAAAGAGCAATAATAATAGATTGGCTAATTCCTAACTAATCTACGACCAACATCAAAAACAATACAACGGTCAACATCACGAGACTCATAACTCATACCTCCTCAAAGCGTTTTCAGCAACATTTCTTCCAGATTATCTCTTGGGTTCAATGCTACAATCTTGCCGTCCCGATCGATCAGGAATGTTTTTGGAATAGAAGTTACCCCGTAAACTGCTGCTGGAGTACTGCCCCAATGCTGGAGATCGCTGACATGATTTTCCCACGTCAGGTTGTCTTGTTTGATCGCTGCAATCCAACTGCTTCTCCCTG
>JBILHQ010000248.1:0-8410 GCA_044350415.1 Saprospiraceae bacterium
CATCTTTGGAGGTATAGGTCATTTTGTAATACCGCACATCGTATTGAAGAAAAGGCACCCCAAACTGGGCAATCAATTCCGCTTTGGTTTTGGCACCCAAATAAGTGGAGGAAACAAAATTTTGTGCCCCGGCAATGCTTGCGGAGAACAGGAAAAGAAAAAGAAAAAAGATGTTACGCATCATATTTTTTTGATTTAAAATGGAAATAGTTTATGGGTAATCAACGGTTTCAGAACGGCCATTTGACGGGGTCAATATTTTCATATAGTACCATAACACACCCAACAAGATCAGCCCTGATATTTATTTGCAATAACAATCCCTTTTACTACCTCACCACGACTCTGAAGGGGTCGACCATTAATAGCCCCCGGTGCAACCGGGGAATCAAAAGAGGGATAACAATTGACGGTTCAGGTGATTTAAAGGGTTAAAATTGACCATTTATTCGTTTTTTTGAGAAACAACAAGTAATGTTCTGTTCCTGGGTTTCAGAGCATGTTGAGCCCCGTTACCAGCAACGAGAAACAAGAAACCACTAAACACTTACCACTCACCACTAACCACTCACCACTAACCACTCACCACTGCCCCATCGCAGTACTCAAAATCACCTGCGCCATCCGGTCGAGTTGCATCCACGTAAATCCGCAGGTATTGCACTTGTAATACGACATCACATTGCCCAGATCGGGATTATAATATTCCCCATTTGCATCAGTCAGGAGACTGATAAAGCGACAATCTTTTACAAAATCATCCATCGACGCTCCGGGCGTGAAGGGATCGGCTGGGGTATCACAAATCTGATCGCCTTCCGTGGCACAGTTGCTGCCATCGACCAATTCAGTGCCATTGCCGGTAAAAGTATGTTGCAGGCTGCAAAAGTGGCCCATTTCATGGGCAAAAACGCCCGCATTGACGCCCTGGGATTTCATGATAAAAATGCCGGATCCATTGGCGTCGCCGATGGAACCCGCCGCAAAACCTGCTTCTGTACCGCCCAGGAACGACAAAAAGTAAAAATTAATGCGGTAATCGGCATGGTACTTCGTCATGATCGCCGCCTTTTCATTGTCGCCGTTGATGGTATCGTGCTCAAAATTCGGGTGGTATTGGAATTCACATACCTCGAAAGAGACCATAATCGGTTGAAAAAAAGCATTCATACCCGTTACAGCATCCTTGATATCCTGTTCTGTAACGCCATAATTGCCGAGGCTGTCCGAAAAAATATGGGCGACAATGGTAAATTTTTTATTCAGGCAAGGCAGCGTTTCATGCTGGAAAGTGTAACTTTGAGCAGTAGCGGCGGTGAAACATCCTGAGAGGAAGAATAGTGTAAAAAGAAAGTTTTTTTGCATTGTATTTGCGATTTATGCTGTTTTATGGTCTCGTTGTCAAACTATTTTAGGATCATTGTGCGCACAAATTTATACTAAAAATTAGAATCAAAGAAAAAATATGAACTTCCCGCATTACAAACTCCTGCAGGTACCCTGTATGCTCTTCGCTTTTCTGTTCCATCTTTCCCTTGATGCCCAAACAGCCGATATTAATAAAGGCTGCGCCCCGCTAACCGTCAATTTCACAGCACCAACAGGCGGAACGTCCTGGTTTTGGGATTTTAAAGACGGCGGCAGTTCCAATTTCGAGAACCCCTCCAATATTTTCACCAGCCCCGGCACTTACGAAGTCGCGTTCAGTAATACGCCGAATGGCCCCGTCGTGGGCACTGTTACCATCACGGTTTATCCGAAACCAAGTGTTGTGGTGACCGCCACGCCAACCGGCGGATGTGTCCCGTTAAATGTACAGTTCAACGATATCTCTATGGTGTCCCCCGGCATTCAAATTACCAACCAATCCTGGGTATTTGGCAATGGCGGTAGTGCGACCGGCGCCAATCCGGTGTATACCTACGTCAATGCCGGTAGTTTTACGGTTTCCCTGGAATTAACCACCAATTACCCAAGTTGTAATATCACCGACGTTTTCCCGAATCTGGTAAATGCGGCAGATAAACCGGTAGCGGCATTCACCACCACTCCGGCACCACCACAGGCTTGTAATACGCCTTTGACCGTCTCGGTCACCAATACCTCCACGGGTACCGGACCACTGACGTACGCCTGGAATTTTGGCAACGGCAATACCTATTCCATTCCCAATCCGCCAGCCCAAACTTATACCCTCAACGGCACATTTCCCATCCAGCTGACGGTAACCAATGCATCGGGCTGTTCGGCATCCAAATCAGTCAATGTGACGATCGGTAACCCGGTAGCGAAATTTAATGCCAAAGACACTGTCTGCCTCAATGCAGAGGTCTATTTTCAAAACCAGTCACCGCCCGGTCTTTATGCCTGGAATTTTGGCCCGAATGCAGTGCCCGCTGTGGCGACAGTCACCAACCCGACCGTTCGTTTCACAGCGGGTGGCCCACAAACCGTCACGCTTTCGGTGACATCACCGGGCGGTTGTACCGGGACGATTACCAAAACGATTTTTGTGGAAATAGCCGATGCGTCATTTGCGATGGTACCCTCTTATTCCTGCTTTGTTCCAACTACTTTCAATTTCAACGCCTTATCGCCAACGGCATCTCAATGGTTCTGGACCCTGCCTTTTGGTACAGGAACCACCGCTCAAAACCCGGTTTACACCTGGAATTTCCCGGAAAACTCGGGATACACTTCGCTGGGACGGCGAATGGATTCTGTTCAACTGATTGTGGTGACGCCTGCAGGTTGTGTTGATACGACCCGGCAGAAACTCACCGTCTGGCCACCCAATGCCCGTTTTATGCCCAATGTGCAACACGGCTGTGGACCATTGACCGTCACTTTTGCCGACAGCAGTTTTTCCAATGAAACGATTGTGGAATGGACCTGGCTTTTTGACGATGGGTCGCCCAATCTGGTGCAAACCAACGGCAACAACGTCACCCACACCTTTACCCAACCCGGCGAATACGACGTGCAACTGCTTATCCGAAACAGCGCCGGTTGTATAGATACGTCGTATAAAGTACTGATAGAAGTCGGCTCCAAACTGACCGGTGATTTCACCGCCGACAAACTCGAACTGTGTCCCGGAGAAACCGTCCAGTTCACCAGCCTGATCAATAATCCGCTGATTGATGCCTGGCATTTTTACTCCGATGAAGACCGGCTCTGGCATTGCTTCCAAAACCAGCATCCTGCGTGGACTTATCAAACCCATGCCGGGCCATTGGACGTGTCGCTGATGCTGGAATATAATGGTTGTTTCAATGTAGTCACCAAAGAAGATTATATCAACCTGAAAGGCCCGATTGCACGGTTGCATTATAAAACGACTTGTGAGGACCGTGATTCGGTCGCCTTTTGGAATGAAAGCAGTGGTGCCACCAACCTCCTGTGGACGCTGGGAGATGGCAGTACCAGTATTTTGCCCCAATTCGGCCACTCCTACTTTCCCGGTACTTATCAGGTCATTATCCAGGCCCAAAATGACACCAGTGGTTGCCCGGCGTCCTACGATACAGCCACCGTTTACATCACCAACCTGAAGGCGGTCTGTACTTTGCCGGAAAAAATATGCGAAGGCGAAACTTACAGCCTTGGCGCACAAATGTCGGTAGGTGCCAATGCTACTTGTTATAAAGGATATACCTGGTATTTCACCAACGACCGGCCGATTCGCACTGATGAGTCGTCCATTCCATACCGGTTTACGGTAAATGGCCCGCAAACCGTCTGCCTTGTGGTCGAAGATATCAATGGCTGTTTAGACACCGTCAAGCAGCCGATCACCGTGTACCGCCAGGATCCGTTTTTTGAAATGAGCGATTCGCTGGTCTGCATACCCGGTTTGGTGAACTTTTTTGACCTGAGCACGGCCGATACCACCATTGTAAATTGGTTTTGGGAATTTGGCGACGGCGCGACCTCCAGCTTGGGCCAGCAACCGTCCCACACCTACACCATGCCGCCAGCGAATGGCGCGACCACCTATACCGTGCGACTGACCATCACAGATACTTTGGGCTGCAAAAAGTCCGTCGAGCGGCTTATCCGGTATTACAAACCGAGCAGTTCTTTATTTGTCAATCCCACCCCCAATATTTGCGAAGGACAATCCGTCGCTTTTGTAGGCACCCAATACACCGCAGGCGGATCATCGCTGACATGGAATTGGGCATTTGGCAACGGTAGTACCGGCACGGGGCAATCCGTGGCCCACCAATATCCCGACAAAGGGCTGTATAATGTGACCATGACCTTTACCGAAATTGGATCCGGCTGTACCGACAGCCGGGTGGTTCAAATCTCGGTTCAGGACTACCCTACTGCCAGTTTTTCCACCAATGTGGACAGCCTCAGCATCATTTGTTACCCACAAAATATCGCCTTACTGAATACCAGCACTTCCGATTACCCGCTGAGCGTAACCTGGGATTTGGGGAACGGACAAACCACCGGCGGCAACACCGCAGCGACCGTTTTCCCCAAAGGCATTTACACCGTCAATATGATTGTGGCTACGTCCAATGGTTGCAGCGACACCACTTCACGGTCATTTACCGTCGTGGGACCAGAGGGCAATTTTGCGCAGGACAAGAACTTTATTTGTCTGGGCGACGTGATTAATTTCAATTTATTAGACACCGTGGACGTTTCTTCGTTCTCCTGGTCATTTGGCGACGGTACTACGGCCGACAATATCAATCCGGTGAGCCACCAATACAATTTCTTCCCGCCGTCGGGGTCCACTTTGGTGAAATTGGTGCTGCGCGGCGAAGACGATGCCTGTTCGTTTACCCTGAGCCAACCCATCAATTTTTCTAAAGTCAATGCGGCATTTTCTGCACTGCAAAATCCCGTTTGTCTGGGACAGGAGCACCAGTTTGTGAATACCTCCACCGACGACGATACCTGGTCGTGGTCGTTCGGCGACGGTGCGACCGCCAATACCGAGACCCCGCAGCATGAATTTGATGCAGAGGGTTCGTATCCGGTCACGTTGATTGTGACCGACCAGCCGCTGGGCTGTAAAGACACTATTACCCAAAATGTAAGCGTGGCGGGCCTGCCCAATTTTGAAGCCATCGGCGCGCTGCTGTGTCAGGGTGATACCGCGACCATCGGTTTGCTGAACCCCGTACCCGGTGCCACCTATACCTGGACGCCAGCCAATACCGTCCTGAATCCCCAAAACGCTGCCACGGTACAGGTGAATCCTTCAGCAACCACCATTTATACCGTTTCGGTAGTAGTGGACAGCTCCGGCTGTATGGACTCCGACACCGCATTGGTTTTTGTGCCCGGCACTTATACCGGCGCACAGAACCTCGATACCCTGGTGGAACAAGGGCAACCGGTCACCCTGCCCGTGGCCTTCAATCCCGCTTACACGTTCAACTGGTCGCCCGCCAATCCGGGCAATCCCGCCATCGTCACACCCGGCGACAGCACCCTTCATTATATGCTCACCGTCACCGATGCAAGCGGTTGTGTGCAAAGCGAATTTGCGTTTTTGGTGCGGGTATTCCCGCAAAAAGTCATCGTTCCCAACGCGTTTTCCCCCCAAGGCGACAACGTCAACGATGTCTTCCAACTCATTCCCGATGGCGAAAAAGGATATGTCGGCGTGAATTTTCTGCGCATTTACAACCGCTGGGGACAAAAGATCTTCGAAGGCACCGGGACTGATGCGACGGTCGCCTGGGACGGCAACTACAAAGGCGAACCGGCTCCGGTGGATGTGTATATCTGGACGGCTTCGGTGAAGTACCAGACGGGCAGGGTGGAGCATTTGCGGGGAGAGGTTACTTTGTTGCGGTAATATTAGTCCCAAGTGAGTTAGTCCCAGGTCTGTATGAAGAAGCTGTCACCGCACTGAAACAATACATGCTGCTCAAAAACTACCGGCATACCACTATGAAGTCCTACATCAATTGCTTCAGAAGTTTTATCCGGCATTACGACGATATCAAACCCAGTCAGATTACCAGGAAACAAATAGATGTATACATCGCCGGTTTGCTAACGGATAAACGTATCAGTCGTTCCTTCCAGAGCCAGATATTGAGTGCGCTCAAAATGTTTTATACTTCCGTTGTGAATCAACCAGAAAAAGTGGCCACCTTATTCTATCCGAGACGTGCCGAAAAACTACCCAATGTATTGACGGAAGGGGAAGTATCGAGATTCCTTCAAAAAGTAGACAACATTAAACACCGCTGTATTATGATGCTGATTTACTCCGGAGGGCTAAGACTTGGTGAAGTGATCAATTTAAAAATCAACGACTTACAAATCAACAAGCGTCGAATATTTGTCAGGGACGGGAAGGGCGGAAAGGACAGAATTACGCTATTGTCTGAAAAAGTAATTCCGCTGCTCCAGGAATATTTTGAGTTGTATATGCCGGTGGACTGGCTGTTCGAAGGTGCCAGCGGCGGGCAACAGTCCCTACGTCCGCGCAAGGGGCCTGGCACGCCGGATATTGCGTATTTATGGCTATTATTACCCCGTGGATTATCGGGTCAATTCAGAAGAGCGCAGCACGAATCCTGTGGAACGGGCTA
Source organism: Saprospiraceae bacterium (assembly GCA_044350415.1). Lineage (GTDB taxonomy): Bacteria > Bacteroidota > Bacteroidia > Chitinophagales > Saprospiraceae > M3007. Next base: position 6,576 of record JBILHQ010000248.1, read on the forward strand.
AGCCAAACCTGTTCAATGCCTATCCCAACCCGGCCAACCATCAGGTGGTGGTGCACATCGAAACAGGAAAGGTAAATAATGAAACGGTACTTATCCACATCTTGCGCAGTGACGGTACACTATGGCAGGAAAAACGTGGAACAGTGGCCGGAAGGGGCGATTTTGTGTTTGACGTACAGTCCTTGCCCCAAGGTGTTTACCTATTGCAGGTAAGGCTTGAATCTGGCGAGGTGGAGACCAAGCGCATCGCTATTGTTCACTAATTTCTTCACGAGCCGCCCCCTGTTGCAGCAAGGGGGCGGCTTTTTCATATCAAACACCATGCGTATAGTACTACTTTTATGTTTTATATTGATAAGTGATGCCTTAGCAGCCCAGCAGGGATTCAGCAAAACCGTTTTGCTGCCCAATTCCAAATCTTGTACCTTTGCTTCGGTAGTTGTTGATCAGGACACCTTGGTATGTTGGGGCGATATCTATGGCACCTCTGAACAAAAATGGGGTGTTTGTCTATCTAAATTCGATTCCTTGGGCAATTTATTGCAAATATCCACTGATTTGGACAGTATATATAGTCAAACAATTGACCCAACCTGCCTGCTCATCCGTACTTCCGACGGCGGCTACCTCGGCCTTGGTTCGCAGGGCATCGGCAACAAGACAGCGGCCTATAAGTTTTCTCATACCGGCGAATTGGAGTGGAAGCATTTTTATCGGGAGGATGACTTTCGAGTGGTCATCACGTATAGCGCGCAGGAATTCGACGGTGGGTATCTCTGCTTCGGGCGGTACTCTGTGGACTATGACAACAGCAATTTTACCATGAAACTCTCCAAATCGGGTGAGATGCTTTGGTTTAGTAAGGATGTGGGAGTAACAGGCGTAAATGATGTATCCGCAGGAAGGGTGATTAAATGGGGCAATAACGCAATGATAGGCTCTGGACAGGGGCCGATAAGCCCCAATGAATCATGGTCAAAAACAGCACTCCTTGAAGTGGACTCCACTGGACAGGTAGTTTGGGATTGGTATGGAACTCCTGCTGCGAAAGAGACTGGAGTCATGTCGCTTGTCGCTACTCCTGACAACAACATTGTTATTGCCGTGAGCAGATATTTCACGAATTCCTTAAATGATCGTAGTTCCAAACTAAAATTTCGCTGTATCCAACCCGAAACGGGCAATACCCTTTGGCAAACTGAACTGCCTTCTTTTGATCTCAGTTATTCAAATAGTATTATATCTCAGATAAAAGCAAGCCCAAATGGAAGTGGTTTTGATGCTGTTGGTTTTCATGCACACTGGTACGACGGCTTCGTCATTCAAGGCATATTAGCCCATTATGACTGGGATGGTAACTTGATGTGGCAACGCTACGACACCGTGCATGTGGACACCGTGTTAATAGTAAGCGAAAACAAACTGTACAATATGGCCCACCTGTCTTCTGGCTCCATCATCGGGGTGGGTGATATTAAGCGAAGCGATCCTTATCCGCACCTGGAGGGCTGGCTCATCAAGTGGAGTCCCAATGGGTGCCTCGAAGAGAATGATTGTGCTACCGTGAGTACCCATGATGACTTATCGGGGGATAACACGGGCGGGTGGAGAAACTGGGAGATATGCCCAAATCCGGCATCGGATTATACTTGGTTGTATCAGCCTCAGGACTTGAATTTCAGGAATGGAGCGATTCAAATGTCCAATATTTCAGGACAGGTTGTTCAAAATCAGCCTTTTAAATATGATTCAGCAAGCCAGTATAAAGTTTTATTAGCCACTCTTCCACATGTGCTGTACTTTTATCAGATCGTTGTGGACGGGAAAGTGCAGAA
>JBILHQ010000249.1:0-8393 GCA_044350415.1 Saprospiraceae bacterium
GTACCTGTTACTTTGGCCACCAGATTTACAATCTTCGAACAGCCTTCTGATATGGTCATACTTGGCAGTGGCGCTGTTGCGCAGCAGGTATTGGCATCCACACTTACGGTTACATCGCCAGGGCAAGTGAATACCGGTCCACCCAGATCAAGCACCTGGATGCGTTGTGTGTAAGTGATTGGATTACCAGTGCTTAACGGAGCACAATTATTCAATACTTTCCACTCCCGCAAGATAGTAAATGTTCCACCACACCCTTCATAATAATCATCCTGTTTACTTACCTGCGCACCGCAAAGTGCACTTCCAACAATAGATGCGCCATTAATACTTGGTGAGCCTGTTGAAACCGGCGCTGTAGCGGTTGGGTTCAGGTACGTATTTTCACAATTTACTGTTACATCAACAGGGAATACGACATCGGCCAGATCAAATGGTACAATTGTAATTGTTTGCGAGCAAGTTGATTGGTTACCCCAAGGATCTGTTACAATAAAAGTATGTACGATTTGAGCACGTGGAGCGGCGCATTGACCAAAGTCGGAGTATACATCATCGACCACCGTAGTTGTAACCGAGCAATCGATTACTGCAACATTGCCAGTGTACGCAGGGGCCGTTGATTCGCTGCATGCAATCGTCACATTAGCAGGGCAAGTCAGTGCAGGTGCCAGTTTGTCCTGTACCAAAATATTGCCCCAGCAGATATTGCCACTGATCGAATGAACCAGGCGATATGGTAGCGTCTGGCCAAAATTGGCAGCAGTGAGTATTGCCGGCACCCACGGACCATTACTGTATGGTAACGTGTTGTCAATTTGTACAAAATAATCATCAAAACAGAAATAAGTACCTTCCAGCACGTCGTCTGCGTTGAGCGTATCACGGCAGGAGGCATCCAGCGATACGTGGACCAGATCATTACAGACCACAACGGTCGGAGTGGCGAGCACCTGCACGATTTTGGTGATTTTTTGTTGGCACCCGGGATCAGCTACCGCATCAGCCAGTGCGCCATCCACCGCCACACCATCTACCAACCGGTACGGATGTGCGGCGCCTGCATCAAAAGTCGCCGTGACGGTATGAAAGCCTTCTCCGAGCCCAGCAGCATTAAAAGTGGCTGTAGCTGTGCCATCCACTGTCACATTGACCACATTACCGGCCGCCTGGCTATATTCGGCCACACTAACCGGAAATGCCGGCGTGTAAATACAAAACGGATCATTCAGGTTGGTAAAATAAGGAGACGGATAAAAACAGGTATTCCCCAGGCTCACCTGCTGACCACCTGGATTGCTGAAAATGGCCGAATAGCCGATACCCTCGACATGTCGTGCTTTTAAAGTGTAATACACCTGTTCATCTATTTCATCAATCGAATTGTCGCCATCATTATCCAATCCATCTGTCGCACCATTAGCAAGAAGGGTTCCCAAAGTAATACCGACTGGCGCTGCAGGAGGCGCAGGGCTTCCTGCTGAATACAGTCCGGTAGCGCTGTTGACCGACCATATCTGACCAGCCAGGGCGTGTATCTGAATTACTTCCGAGAACTGCCCATTCTGTTCGTTGGTCGCGTTGTTCAAACAAACGCAGGGGTCGGAGCCCTGGACATCGTATTCGGGATCACATTTACCGTTGCCCGAGAGAACCGTGACAATACTGGTACAGGTACTGGTATTGCCACATGGATCGCTAACCGTTAACGTCACTACATTCGTACCTATATTATTACAGGAGAAAGCACCATTCGAAGGTGTAATGGTAAGGTACTGAAGTGCAACACAATTATCGGTGATGCCGCCATTCAGTTGCTGCGGCGTAATAACGCCATTACCGAAGTCGTCCAGCGTTATCGTCACTGCATTACAGGCGACGACCGGAGGTGTCTGATCCACTACCTGAATCACCTGACTTACCACCAACGAATTCCCCGACAAATCAGTCACTGTCCATGTCCTGGTAATCTGATAGTTATAAAAACCACAGGTGGCCGGGTTTCCGGATTGGGTGGTGCTTTGAGAAAACTGAATAACCAGCTGTGCTGAAGGCGTGCAGTTATCCTGAACATCATTAGTCGTCAGGTTGAAAGCAGGTGATGCAACATCTGCACAACTGATGGTAATGTTGAATGGCAAAACCACACCTGGTTTTAAAGTCGGTTTTTCGACCTCCAATACCATGACATTGAATGAACAAATAGCGGTATTCCCGGCATTATCGGTGGCCCGGTAAGTGATGGTGACAGGTTGTGCTGATACAGGAATAAATGTCCCCGAAACAGGTAAGCCCAATTGCACCACCGTCGGAACGCCGCAGTTGTCAATCGCCGCAGGTGGCGCCCAGTTGACCTTGGCGCCGCATTGGCCGGGGTCATTACCGACCATGATCATTTGAGTCGGGCAATTGAGGAAAACGGGTTTCTCTACATCGGTTACCACAATATGCTGCTCGCAATAACCCGTATTGCCCGCATTATCTGTTGCCCGCCAAATAACATTGGTGGTTCCAACAGGAAACACTGTTCCCGCCAGGGTGGCATGATCGGGAGAAGCCGGATAATTATGCTGGAAATTCACTACGCCGCAATTGTCCGTCGCAGTGGCATCATACAGGGTGGATAACAACAGGTAACTACAGGTCCCGGCATTATTGGGCAAAGTCACATTGCTGATGCAATTGACAACCGGCAATTCATGATCCAACACTTCCACCGTAAAGGTGCAATAGGTTTGGTTATTATTGATATCTGTAACGGTGTACCCAATATTGATCGAGCCCACCTGAAATACTTCGCCCGGCCCGTAATTGTAAACACCATTCAGTATCCCGCAATTGTCTGTTGCCGTAATCGCCGGCCAACTCACGTGTGCGGAACATTGCCCGGGTTCATTATTGACGGTGATACCTGTTGGACAATTTTGAAGAACGGGCAGTTCATTATCCCGGACTTCGATGGTTTGCTGGCAAGTACCCGTATTGCCCGCATTATCTGTTGAACTCCAGGTGACAACTGTATTGCCAACTGGAAGCACAGCCCCTTGTAAACTGGTATTTTGAGGAACACCTGCAAGATTATGAACCGGAATGCCCGGTTGGCCGCAGTTATCCGATACTACAGGCGTCAGGCTATTACCCGTTATTGTTCTTTGGCACTGACCCGGATCGGCTGATAAAACGACATAAGGTTCGCAAAGTACCTGCGGCGGTGTTCCATCCAGTACCGTAACGGTATAAGAACAGGTAGCCTGGTTACCACTGTTATCCGTCGCGACAAAACTCAATAAAGTAGTCCCCAATGGGAAATGCTCGTTTTGATTAAATTGCGGGACTATATTTGCAGAATTACAATTATCACTAAACGATGGATAACTCCAGTAATAGTCATATTCACAACTGTACGGATAAGCATAAAAAACCATATCCGAAGGACAGGAAACCGGCACCGGCGGCTCATTATCCACCACAGTAATCGTTTGCGTGCAGTAACTGTAATTGCCGGAGTTATCGTAAGCGGTCCATTGAATTTGATGTACGCCCACCGGCAAGATTACATTTTGTAAAGGAGCACTATTATTAAAATTGTTGTACAGGTTGTAACTGCAATTATCACTTACTGACGGGTCATTGCTGGTATTGGGCACGAACCAGCCACACTGGCCGGGCGTATTATTGACGGTTATATTTCCGGCACATTGCAGCGTCGGTGGTATATTGTCATTGACATTGATATAAAACTGACAATTCGTACTGCGCTGTATTTGGTCGGTCAAAGTATAAGTAATTCCAGTTTCACCCAGATTAAATAACTGCCCGGAAATGTCACCTGTACCAGTGAGTGACGTGGCCCCGGAAGTATTATAACTGATGGTATAAGCACATTCACTCGAAAGATTTTGTGGGGAAATGTTGTTAATGGCTATCGCGCATTGTGATGGCGTTGTTTGCACAGTTACACTACTCGGGCAACTAATAGTTGGAAAAGGTGGAACCCGTAATTTAATGGGTAGCAACTTACTTACGCAGCCGGTAATGACATTCCGGAACCCGCCATAATAAGTGGTTGTTTGAGTAGGTGAAGGTTGGAAAAAATTGTTGATGCTGGCGTATAACTCACTTGTCATATATAAGTTATTAAACCAGACTGCTTCTTCTCCGGGTTGCTGGTTGCTCAGTACAAGGGTTGCAGTGCTACAACTAACCGTGTCTGATTGGGCGAAATTTAACTGCGGAGATGAAGGAAGGTAAGTTAGGTCCATTAAATAAATTTCATAGTCATTGCCATCATAGTCATTCCAGCAAACATATTGACCACTAAAACTTGGTTGTGAGCCATATGAATTATTATTAGTTAGGACCGTCGTGGTATTTGAAGCAATATCAAAACAAAAAACCTCAGTTCCAGTATAAGGATTGTAATCGCGCCATACTACTTTGCCGCTGTCTATCCTAAAACTACTGGCATTCCCGGTACTTCCTGGGATACTTGAATAGGTATCTGTTGATAAATTGTACAAGGTTAGTTTTCCAGTATTGCTACTATACCAAACGACATAATTGCCATCGGTTTGAGCAGAGTAACCGGTTTCAACACCTGATGTTAGTATTTTGACTGGCCCACCAGCCGTAGCGTTGTATTCCATTATGGCGTTGTTTGGCGTATTCCATACAATATGGCCATTCCCTATAGAAGGATAACTATTATTCAGTCCATTATTGGTAATTTGTACAATAGGCCCAAAAGTACTAAGATCATATGAAAAAATTTCTGTTACAGACCCCGTATTTCGCCCCCATGTAATGAAAGTGCCATCAGTTTGAGGCAAATAATCATTAACTGCATTGTTTGTAATTGAAGTAAAAGTTGATGTACTGATTTGATAAACTGCAATTTCCCAGTCCCCAACATACTTCGTTCCCACAATATAATCACCTGAAATTTGTGCACTCCCTCCCCCAGCATTGAAAGGTATAACTGTCGTTGTTCCAGTTGGAATGTGGTATAACATTTGTGAATTATTGTAGGCAACCCAAACTATATACTCACCGCTTATTGAAGGATAATTGTCATATCCACCATTATTGGAAATGTTAGTAACTATCCTGGTAGAAATATTGAAAAGATAAATCTCGTTGTCACTTCCATCATAACCCGTCCAAACGATATAATTACCTGAGATAAATGGAGATAAATCGTCCTTTTGATCATGTTGTGAAATATTCACTGGGTTATTGCAATCCATATCAGGGGCAGCAATACATGTAGTCAATACACCACTTAGTGTTTGAGAGCATAATGAATTATTCAATTTGGTAACAGTAACATTCCAGGTGGAATAGTCATTCAAACCTGATAAAACAAACCACCCTCCTCCACTTACAATACTTGAGGAAAGGTTACCACTTCCATTGTTAGTTATAGAGTAATCATCGGAGCCATTAATCACAAAACGAATATACTGTTGCCCGTTATGACAACTTGCCGGCAGTGCATTTACTGAAAAAGTATTAGCAATACCAACGTGTGTAGTATCCATCGCACTGCAACCATACGCATCCGTCATTTGTACGATATAGTCGCCTACATTCCCTGTACCCGGATTTAAAATAATGGGATTTTGGACAGGCGAGATAAAACCTCCCGGACCAGTCCACGACCATGAAACACCCTGCCCCGATTGTTCAAACAATTGAATCTGCGCTGAACCCTCACAGGAAATATTCTCTGAAGAGGCGGTAACTGTTGGCGCACAAACATTTACGGCCAGCGTATTGGAGATGCAGCCAGTGGTAATTTCTTTCAAAAAACCATAAAAGATAGTACTTTTAGATACAAAAGGTCGGAAATTATTGGCGGCACTTGCATAAACTTCTGTTGCCTGGCTTTCATCCAACCAAACGGATTTATAACCTGCTGGTACATTGGCCAGTTTTAAGGTTGCCTGCTGATTGGGTAAAACACTGGTTACTGAAGTGGGATCAAGTGCAGGCGCAGGCATAGGAGGCGCGGAAAAACATGCCGGGCAGGCTGCGAATATCCAGCCGGAATTATTAAAAACATTGTCGCTATTTGCTCCTGCGTAAGAAAATCCGGTACCTGATGCAGCAATATCTGTCATGTACAGGAAATCGAGACAGATCGGATCACCATCTTTAAAAAAAGTCGCCTGGGAACCCAGCTGGCAACTTTTTATCTCGATAGGAAAACTTCCGGTTCCCTGGGCAATAAAATTACCCAATGGGGTAATCGTCTGAACGGTATTCTTTTCGATGATATATGTTTGCCCAGGCGAAAAGGTAAGAGTTCCAAAGGTATTATTACCAAATATCCAACCCCCTTTTTCAAAAACAACCTCCCCAAAATGATGGTCGTTACCAGCGCGTTCACACCCATTGGAAAAAATATAGTGATTTATCCAACCGGCGTCTTTAAAACGCACTTTTTCTACAGTAATATTGGTCCCGTTTATAAAACCATAGCCTTGAAATTCAACCTCATGTATATATGTATTATTACCTACATATTCTCCTGTTTGCTCAAAAAGTAACTTACCAAGAATATTTGCATTCGCAATGTAGCTACCTGTAGATTTAAATGTAACATTCCCAAAATCGTGGCCATTATCAGATAAGGATCCTCCTAACAGATAGATTATGCTCGACGTTTCTGCAAATAATGATGATTCCCCATAATAATAAAAATTAGTACCGGCAGTATGTTTGAAATAAACTATTGAGGATTCTAAATAGAGAAAAGGAGACACATAACTATTGGAGTCCTGGTTCCATCCACCACCGATTCGAAGAGTGTTTCCATTAGTACGTAAAGCACCATTAAGGTGATAAACTGTAGATTCTGTCTCAAATTCATCTAGCAAAGTCCACTCCCCTCCAAATCCTTCAAAATAAACTAAAGATAAAAATGAATGATGAGCACTTCTGATCGTATTGCCCAACTGAAATGCAGAAAAATGCACCTGGCTGCTAATATTCCATTGCATACTAAGTGCCAAATTTAATGACCCATAGATAAACAACATTTTATCGCTTGGTCCGTAAAATTCTGGCACTCCAGTTACCCCAGTCCAATCCATATCCTTACAATAAATAATCGTCTGATCAATCGTCACCGTTCCGCCGGCAGGAAACGAATTCGCATCAAAATGCACATTATCCACCGATTGCGGTACCTGGTCGTGAAACACATTACCGCCGGAGGTTTTAGCCCAGTGCGTGGCATGCTCGCTCCAGAGTCCGGAGCCGCCTACCCAATAATAATCGAGTGCTGCCAGGTGAAACGGTGCAAGAACAAACAGGGCAAAGATCAGGAAGGCGCTATTCGAAGATTTTTTCAAACACGTCATGAATAACCCTTTGGAGCGGTTCAAACTTTTCATAATTACAGGATTTAAACAGGGTTGATTTACAAATCGCAGGGCATTTTGCAAACAATCAACTATGTATAATATAAAATTAACATAATAAGAAACCGTGCCATAAAGGAGACTGGATCGAAAAATCCGGATATCAAAAAAGCTGGTTTGGGGATTAAAGGAATATGATTGTTCGGCAAAGATAGAAACAATATGAAATTATACGTAATTTCTCCACTAGAGCATGTCAATACAGCATCATATAAGTAAACAGGTCGCTACCACATCCCATCAACGCCGGGTACCCCGTCATTCCGCATTACTTGCCCGCAGGCCCACAGTAGGTTTCTATCACTTACAATATTTCTAATCCCTTCGTTTGCCGTCAGTCCCAGGGTGCAACAGTCGGAACTCTTCAAAGACAGGCTGCTTAGTACCATCCCCCAAATTGCGATCATCAGGAATGCGTTACAAGTTCAAACGATCTTGAAACCAAAAAAACAAAAGCCACTACGTCATCGACGTAATGGCTTGCTAATCAAAGTGGAGGATAACGGATTCGAACCGATGACCTCTTGCATGCCATGCAAGCGCTCTACCAACTGAGCTAATCCCCCCAATATTTTTTGGGGGCAACACAAGGTATTGCCCCCAAATTTATATTATGCTTACGCTGTTGTCTCTTCGCTATTTTCTTCTGCAGCAGGTGCTTCTACCTGTGGCGCCACTTCTTCCACTACTGTTTCTACGACAACAGGGGCAGCAGCAACAACTTTCGGAGCAGCGGCAGCAGCATCAGCCGCTTTGCTGGTACGACGACCACGGCGGGTCTTTTTCTTGTTGGCTTCTTTGCCTGCTTTTGCGTTATAGACATCGTTGAAGTCAACCAATTCGATCATCGCCATATCAGCACCATCACCACGACGGAAGCCCATTTTAATGATACGAACATATCCTCCCGGACGGTCAGCAATTTTTTCAGCTACTGTTCCAAAGAGTTCGTGCAGTACTTCTTTA
>JBILHQ010000250.1:0-8385 GCA_044350415.1 Saprospiraceae bacterium
TTTTATTCCGGGTTTACTCTGCTTATGTTCCACATTTTCCGCAATGACGCAAAATGACAGTTCACTGTTGCTTCTCCCCGAACAATTGACAGATAAAAATGTCAAGGATTTTGGAGAAGATAACAACAGGGAGTTTATTCGTTCGGCTACCCGGGCAGAGGAAAATCCTTCAGATTTGCCTTTTACTACCTGGGTGATTACTTCCGAGGATATTTTGCGTTACGGCTTTGTTACCCTCGCTGATGTACTAAAGGCGGCTCCCGGTATCAAGGTTTCTCAACCAGGAAACGCTGTGGAAGGCGAAACGTTCATGATGCGGGGACTTTCCGGTAATCAATATATGAAAATTTTGATCAATGATGTGCCTGTTAAACCTTCGTTGGCATTAGGGATGTCCATTGGGGCTCAACTCCCTATTAGAGCTGCTGAGCGGATTGAAGTCTTGTATGGGCCGGCTGGCGGAATGATGTATGGCAATGATGCTTGTGCCGGAGTAGTCAATATTATCACCAAGGAAACCGAGCGTCCCATTTTTACACGGGCTGATCTCGGGTTTGGAAAATACGGCTATAATAGCCTTGACCTCACTTTTGGGGGCAAACTATTCAAAGGGCACGATATTGTCAGGTTTAGCATGTATGGCAGTAGTACGGTGCGTTCGCAGACGGATGTATTTTGGGATAAAGAAGTGCTGAATATTGATAATTACCTGGTGAATGGGTTGACCCGGAATGATTTAAATAAATTTCCCAACTACAAGGGGGAACAGGACAGTGTTCATTATTCTTTAACTTCGCCTGCCGATCATGAAAGTCGGTTGTTTGGGATTCAGATGCGTTGGCGTGGGGTATCATTCAATTATCACCGGATGAGCCGCGAAGATGTCTCCTTTGCGGGAACGAGTCCTTTTGCGATTTCTTACAGCGCCACCGGCAATTTTCACAAAGACCGGTTAGACACTTATGCCTTGAGTTGCTGGAAAAAAACAGAAAATATACACCTGAATTCTACCTGGTCGATGATTAATTACCTGGTAGGCAACAATTCAAGTGCCAGTTATATTTTTGATCAGGTTAATCAGCTAAGCTTCAGCAGTCAAAGTGGTGCGTCTCTTAGTGAGACAGACAAAAACGCCTTATTAACCAATGATTATTTTACGTATAACAGCGGTTCCCGGTTTCGATATTCCCGCAGTGTTGATCTTCGTTGGGATGCCTGTTCCCGGTTGCGATTATGGCGTAAACTCTGGTTAACCAACGGTGTTCAGGTTGATCTAGGCTCCGGAGTTCCTTTAATGAACAGGCATTATCTCCCTCCGCAGGATCGCATTTTTTTTCCTGAAAACGGCAATTATAATGGCCCGTTTCAGTCAAAAAACTACACCAGCCTCCGGGCGAATGCTTATGCGAACGTTGACTGGCAAGGGAAGAAGTTCCGGGTAATGGCGGGAGTGGGCAACAGTATTACTTATGACCTTTTCACGCCAAGGATTGCAGCTATTTACCACATTGATTCGGCATCAGCCGTTTATGTTAATGTGGCACAAAGCTTTAAGCAGGGGCATTCTTATCAACGCGCCAACACTTACCGGTTTGATAAGGGCGCCCAACTAATAATAGTGGCCCATGCATATCCGGGGGACATAGATCCTGTTGAGAAAGTCAATGCAGGGGAGTTGGGATACCGCCGTAAAAAATCTCAGGTATCTGTATTTTATCAAAATGCCTATAACCTGGTGCGGGATGGTTACCTTATTAAAGATGCGGTGAACTCATATACCGCCGGTTTTAATGCAGCGCCTGGTTTGGCTCAAAATATTTGGGGTGTACAAACCAGATTAGTATCGGAGGCTTTGATTCCCGTCAGTAACAAAAATAACCCCGACATTGAATTCCGCTGGAGGGGAGAGTTTTTTGCACAATATTCCCGGGGATCAGAATGGTTTGGGTACGGGCTGCCTTCGATCAGCGATATTCGGAATAATCCCCGGTGGTTCACCCAATTCCGTACCTCCATGGGCACGGGACGGCTGCAAATAACAGTGGCATCCAACAGACAAACATCCATATTAAGCAAAGCGGTTACTTATCAGGATATTTGGCAACGCAAGGTAATTCGGGAAAAGTACCCCACTTTTCGCACCTGGGATGCCATGTTCCGGTTTTACCTGAACAAAAATTTTGTGTTGTACTTCAACCTGATGAATGCTTTTAATAAAAAATCATACGGGTTGGATGCGTTTGGCTCCCCGGATGACGCTTTGGCCCCACTTCAGCAACGACGGCTTTTCCGTTTTGGCATTAATTACAATATGAACTAACAATTATGCAAATATATCCTTTACAACTCTTACTGCCACGAATAGAAGAAATACCTTCCCTCAGGGAGGTTTGCACGAAAGCAAAAAACGATTTCAGGTCGTATGTCGACCGGGGATGGTATGAAGAAACCGCTGAATCTGGAATATATATCTACAGGATTGAAAGCAAAGGGCGGAAGCATACTGGTATTCTGGCATTAAATGATGTAGCAGATTACAAAAACGGGTTGATTAAAAAACACGAAAAAACATTGGCCGCCCGTGAAGCGGAATACCACCTGTTACTACGGGACTGGCGTGCTGTAATCAAACCCATCTTAATGACTTATCCGGAAAACCCCACAATAACAGTTTGGGTTAACCAGTATACGGAAGCCAATGCACCTGATTTTCAGGTAGGTTTTAGTGATGAGAATGAACAACATACATTATGGATGGTTACCGACCCCGCTGCAATAAGGTATCTGCAGGACCTTTTTTCAACGGAAGTGCCAGCGGTTTACATCGCAGATGGGCACCACAGAACATCGACTATTGCCAATTTTTCCGACAGACCTGAGATAGAGGAAGAAGGGCTGGATTTTCGCCGTATTTTTTGTGCCTATTTTGCCGATGACCAATTGGATATTCTTGGCTATCACCGTATTTTGCGTTTGGAGGAACCGATTACGCCGGATGAATTTATGGAGAATCTTGATCAATGGTTTCCATTAACACCACTGAAAGAACCGCGACTGCCCGGACACAAACGGGAAATAGTGATTTTGACAGCACAACAAGCATGGTCATTGGATTTTTCAGTATCGGCTCCCACCGCATCGCATATTTTGGATGCCACACTGCTCAATGACCTGATATTATCAGAAATTGCAGGTGTTCTGGATGTGAGGGCGGATAAAAGAATCAGCTATTCGGAAGGTGCGAAAGGGGTCGATGGGGTAAAGGGGATTATTGCGGGAGAGCCTGAATCGCTGATCGGATTTTTAGTTTTCCCGGTAGCTTTTCCCGATTTGTTTTACATTTCCGATCAGGGAGACATCCTTCCTCCCAAAAGTACCTGGTTTGAGCCGCGTATTAAAAGCGGCTTGCTGGTACAAAGTTTAGATATCAGGTAGTTTCAAATATTTCCAACTACTTTTACAGGGAAAAACAGGAACAAATAATATGAAAAAACACTACTTCTTTTTTTGTGCTTTATTGCTGACCAGTTATCGGATTTCAGCACAAAATGACGAATGGCATATCAACGCCACCAATATTGACCCTGCCAACTATTTTGGGATTACGGTGGCTAATGGTATGATCGGGCTGATTTCTTCTCCCGAACCGATGAAAGTGAAGGATGTGGTGCTCAATGGCGCTTACGATAATTACCTTCGGGGAAGGGTAAGTAATATCCTCAAGGGGTTTAATTTTGTAAACATGAACCTTGATGTTGATGGTCAAAGGGTAGGCCGAAAAGAGATCAGTGGCTATACGCAATCGCTCGATATGCGGAATGCAATGCTCACCACTACCTACGATGTCGGAGATAAAATAAGTGTCAAACATTCCTTGCGGGCACTTCGGCATTTGCCTTATTCCGCCCTGACGATGGTGGAAATAAAAGCCAATAAGGACGTCACGATTACACCAATGGCGGTCATCGAAGCACCCGAAATGCTGCAGGACGTCAGAAATTATTATTCAGAAATAGACAGGCCACATGCTTTGATTCCATTGCTCACCTCGGTGGGCAAAAGTCCCAGTGGAAAATACACTGTTGCAGCGTCGAGCAGTTTTATTTTTGAAGAAGCACACGGCTCGGAACCCGATATTATCCATGAAGACTGGGATTACAATATGCATCTCGCCAAGTTTTACAAAAAACTCAAAGCTGGTGAGACCTATCGGTTTGCGGTAGTGGGCACGCTCATATCTTCAGCACATACCACCGATCCGCATAATGAAGCCGAGCGCCTGACCATTTTTGCTGCTTTGGAGCGCACCGAACGACTATTGAAACGCCATAAACTGGCCTGGGATGAATTGTGGTCGTCGGATATTACGATTGAAGGTGATGTGGATGCTACCCGTGATGTCCATGCTGCAATGTACCATTTGTATTCTTTCGCCCGGGAAGGGACAGCGCTCAGCCTCTCCCCTATGGGCTTGAGTGGATTGGGATACAACGGCCACGTTTTTTGGGATACCGAACTTTGGATGTATCCACCTTTGCTGCTGTTGCATCCGGAAATGGCTAAATCACTCCTGGAATTTCGATACCAGCTATTGGAGCCAGCCAAACAAAACGCCTTTTCTCACGGTTACCAGGGGGCAATGTATCCTTGGGAAAGCACCACAACAGGACAGGAAGAAACGCCTGTTTGGGCCCTGACCGGCCCTTTTCAGCACCATATCACGGGCTGTGTTGGTTGGGCTGCGTGGCAATATTATTTGGTGACCAAAGATAAAGTGTGGCTGCGTGACCGGGGCTGGCCGATGTTAAAAGAAGTAGCCGATTTCTGGGCATCACGGGTAGAACGCGATGGCCCGGGACAATACAATATTTTTAATGTCATCGGTGCCAATGAATGGCAGGAAAATATTGATAATAACGCATTTACAAACGGTATGGCCATTACGGTGCTCGGTTATGCTACAGAAGCCGCCAAAGTGTTGGGCATGACACCCGATCCCGATTGGGCGCATGTCGCCGCCAATATCCCGATTCTGAAATTTGCTGATGGAGTGACCCGTGAAAATGCAACTTACAATGGCGAAATTATCAAGCAGGCTGATGTAAACCTACTGGCTTACCCGCTTCGGGTAATCACAGATCCCGCACAGATTAAAAAAGACCTTGATTATTACGAACCACGGATGTCGCCCAATGGACCGGCTATGGGTGATGCAATTCTGACCGTATCGGCGGCCCGGGGAGGCGATGCGGAACGCGCTTATGGGTTGTGGATGAAATGCCATAAACCCAATGAAGTGCCCCCATTCGGTGTACTCGCAGAATGCGCCGGAGGAACTAATCCTTATTTCGCAACTGGGGCGGGCGGGTTTCTTCAGGCTACCATCATGGGTTTTGGGGGATTGGATATCAGTGCCGATGGCGTGGTACAATTAAAAACAAAATTGCCTAAGCGCTGGAAATCAATGACATTGAAAGGAATTGGGGTAGAAAAGAAAACCTTTATGGTGCGGTAATATTTGCATATTTTTGGCTAATACAATGCTTTAAGGCCGCAAATTCCTTGTATTGTTCTACCTTTGGTTTCCCATTTGCGGCTTAACTTTTACTTCTATGAATCTGAAATTGCTACAATTTATTACTTCAGTACTGGCACTCATCTGCCTGCCTTTTATCGTTTCTGCACAGTGCCAATGGCGATTGGATTTGTCCGATAGTTTTGGCGACGGTTGGAACGGTGGACAAATCACTGTCAACAGTGGCAACCTGTCTCAAACTTATACGCTGGATAATTTTAATGACAACGGGAGTGACAGCACTGTTTATTTCCTCGTTTATAATAATGAACCGATTACCATCTCCTGGACGGAAGGTTTTTATGATACTGAAGTGTCATTTCAGATTTTTAATGCAGCAGGCGTTTCTGTGTTGGATATCACTTTCCCAACTGCCGGGGAATTGTTTGCCGGAACAGGCACTTGTCCGCCTTGCGTGGAACCCATCAACGTATACATTGAAAATATTTACGATAAACGGGTGAAAATACGCTGGACACCCGGTATTGGCTCACAGAATCCCGTAGGTTGGTGGGTTATTTACGGACCAACGGGTTTTGTCCCTGCTGCTGGTATCGGCGATACTGCTTATGTTACTACGCCTAAAGCAACATTGACCGGTCTTACCCCTAAAACGGGTTATTCCTTTTATGTCATGCAGGACTGTGGAAATGGTAGCAATGGCGAAAAAGTTGGTCCCTATTCGTTGGTAACTTATTGGTCCAACGATATTGCGGTCACCGGAATCATCAGCCCGGAAAGTGCCTGCGACCTCGGTACTGAAACCATTTTCTTTGAGATGAGCAATCCGGGCTCTAATCCGCAATCACTCATTCCTTACAATTTTTATGTCAATGGAAATGCTGGTGGTGTACCACAGCCGGAAGATGGATATTACACGGGGGTGATAGGAAAAGACAGTACAGAAATCATTCAATTTGAGACCACTTACGATTTTTCTGCTCCGGGAGAATACGAATTAATGGTATTTACCCAATTGGAAGGCGATGAAGACACTGCTAATGATACCTTGCGCTACTATTTCAATAATGTGTTGGTAGCACCTTATGCACAGGGTTTTGAAAAGTGGAATGGCGGCTGGACTGTCAACTCCGACCCCAATTCTTTTGGAACACCATCCTGGGAATATGGAGTGCCCGCAGGAACGGACATTAATGTAGCCGGAGAGGGTCAACGTGCGTGGGTAACCAATCTCGATGGTTTTTTTAATTATGGCGAACGCTCTTATATCCAATCGACCTGTTTTGATTTCTCCACGCTGACGACCAAACCCGCGATGGAATTTCTGACAAATTACAGTTGCCTCGAAGGATCTGACGGACTTTTTGTGGAATCATCAATTGATGATGGTACCAGCTGGCAGCGTATCGGAACGGGTACTACAGGGATGAACTGGTACCAGGGCCCAGATCCAAACACCGGATTAATCGAAGTTTGGAGCGGTAATTCACAAGGTTGGATTCCTACTCATCACCTGATTAATGGTGTTGCAGGGCAAAGTAATGTGCTTTTCCGTTTTGGATTTTCCGGATTCTCCTTTAACAGCTTTGAAGGTGCGGGTATTGATGATTTTAAAATCCTGGTTCCGCCTGCGAAAGATTTGGCATCAGTAGATATCACTACGCTTGGAGCAACTGTTGATTGTGGCCTTCAAAATGACAAAATCACCTTTAAGGTGGTCAATGTCGGTGGTAGCGCTTTGTCCCCCGGTTATAAATTGTTTTACTCGATTAATAACGGAGCGCCGGTTTCCTTTACACCTGCTAATAATATTCTGTTGCCCGACGAAAATCTGGCATATACTTTCAGTAGTACCTTCGACAGCCGTGATGTGGTTACTTTCATCAAATGCTGGGCAGTAGCCGATGGAGATTTGAATTTATTAAATGATACTGTCGTTTACACCATCAGCCACTTGCCACGCGAAATTCCTTTCCACGAAGATTTCGAAGCAAGTGATGCCATTCCGGGCAACTGGACAACATCACCAGGTATTTTTGTAACCAATGACCACAATAATATTTCTAATGTCCTGGCTCATAATTTATATGAGTTCAATCCGAGTTATTCCATTACAACACCCCGTTTCGGAACGATTGGAGCCAGTGACTCATTGCGTTTTGATTATCGCCTGACCAATTACTTCGACGGAACGGTAGCCACTGCATTATCCAATGGCACGAAGGTGGAAGTGAAAATAAGTGATGACTGTGGACAGACCTTCCAAACGATCTACACGATATCTTCGCTGAATCATACGCCAACTGTCAATTTGCGGACCCGCAAAATTTCGTTAAGTGCTTATGCGGGTAAAAATATTGTCATTCAGTTTGTTTCCTCATGGGGCGCTGGCGATTTTTGGGTTGATCTGGATAATATCGGCATCATTGCCTGTCCAGCCGATATGAAGCTGACCGCCGATGTATCTGCAACTGCCCCTGGCCAAAGCAATGGCGCGGCTACAGCACAAGTAGGTTTAGGCAATCCACCCTATAAATACTATTGGAGCACAGGTGCCACCACACAATCGGTCACCGGCCTTGGTGAAGGCAACTATACCGTTATTGTCGTCGACGCAAGTGGTTGCAGTGATACCCTTTCGGTATCCGTCATCACTTCATCCACTGGTGATTTGTCTGGTATGAGCAGCTTCAGCGTACGCCCTAACCCAACTTCAGGTTTGCTGATGCTGGACATGGCTTTCGACCGGTCTGTGCAACTTAATGCGGTACTGACTAACCTGCTTGGCCAACCAGTATGGATTAGCAATCCAACAGAAACCAACACCTTTAGTGAAGTGATTGATTTGG
>JBILHQ010000251.1:0-8346 GCA_044350415.1 Saprospiraceae bacterium
GTTCTTCGATGGTGGGAATAATCTCTTTTTCATGCTGCCTGGTCCAAAGAGAGTATTCACTTTGGAGTGCTGTGACGGGTTGTACGGCATGTGCCCGACGGATGGTCTGCGCACCTGCTTCCGACAGCCCGAAGTACTTGACTTTTCCTTCCTGAATCAAGTCCCTGACCGTTCCGGCCACCTCTTCGATAGGCACATTCGGATCGACACGATGTTGGTAGAAGAGGTCAATTACATCCACTTTCAGCCGTTGGAGTGATTCTTCGGCCACCCGCCGGATATTCTCCGGGCGACTGTCCACGCCACCATATTTCAGTTGTTCACGGTCGATCTTGAACCCGAATTTCGTGGCGATGACCACTTTTCCTTTGAATGGTGCCAACGCTTCCCCCACCAACTCTTCGTTGGTGAACGGGCCATATACTTCGGCAGTATCGAAAAATGTGACGCCTTGTTCGACCGCTGCGCGTATCAGTGCGATCATTTCCTGTTTGTCGGCAGGTGGGCCATAGCCAAAACTCATACCCATACATCCAAGGCCGATGGATGAAACTTCGAGGCCGCTATTTCCAAGATTACGTTTTTGCATGGTTGTTGTTTTATTTTTTTTGAAAACCAGAAAATGTATAGTTACAATAAAGGTAAATATTATGTAACTATACAGCCGCCTTCGGCGGCAAGAAAGCCAATGAAATGCCAAAATTCTTCCCGTTTTGAAGTGTTCTGTAGCGTATTTTCCCGCAGATCAACGCAGATTTTCCCGCAGATACGCGCAGATTTTTTTCCGCTTGAGCGTAATCCGTTGGTTATTCCCTGCGAATTTCACATACTGGTTCCAACGAATAATTGGAGACTGGATAATACTAATATTTTGGACTAAAATCTGCGCGCATCTGCGGGTAAATCTGCGTTGATCTGCGGGAAATACCCTACAGAACACACTTAAACGGGAAAAGTCGGACATACTTTCTTCCGCCGAAGGCGGCTGCATAGTTACAATATTATTGTTCCACGTATTTTTTGTTAAACGAGTAAACCAAACTTACATTCCACACAAAATCTTTGCTTCCTGCAATATTGGTATCAACTACTTTATTGATGGTCGATGAAATGGAGAGTGGCCATTTTTTCCGGGCTACCGTAAATGTCGATGTAACGTAAAAACCATCCTGTGCATCTAATTTTAAGTAGTAGAATTGAGGATTGATCCGCATGAAAAAGCCCTTCGGCAGTTTGATATTGGAGAAATTGGTGTTCAGGGTAATAAAGTGGGTATTCCCGATGGTACCGGCATCAAGGCCATGGGAATACAGGTAATAGATACCCATACTGATGTTTTTGGTCAATAAATACCTGGGAAACAGCTCTCCGGCTAAATAACGCCTTGTGATGGTTACCTCATTAGTATCTGTGTTTATCGGCAGAACGGATGTCCTGAAATTCAGTCCGAGGTGCGCACCGGCGTTCATTTTAAACTTGTCGGTGGTGACCAATTTGTACCTGCCCCAGAAAAGAAAAGACCAGGGTTTCCCGGCCAATGAAAACCGGATATCCGGGTCAAAACTCAGTCGGTTTTTCCCTATCGACCCCATGAATATTGCGGCAGGTTTGCTCAATGAAAAACTGGGTACAATGGAAATGCCGTTGTTGGTAGCACTGAAGGAACCCGAAAATTGGGTGGCTTTTGGGGGGCTTGCTGTGGTTTGCGCGAAAGATAAATGCGTGACGTTGATCAATGCCACCAACCCTACTATTCTTCTTATTACAGCCTTAAGGATAGTGTCATTTATTCGCTGGGTGTTGCTGTTTTTGCTTAAAAAAGGGTTTATTGTACCTGTTATTGTCATGGAGTGATTCGTTTGTCCTGCAAAGGTATTTCCGGTATACTCCCTGCCTGTAACGATTATCAAACCAATGATTATGGAATTCAAACAATTTGAATCCAGCAAATTGGACCTGGTGGTGTAATTTATTCTGCTTACAAATAAGCGCTGTATTCCTACAATGAAAGTTTTCAGATGAATAATATTGAACTATAATGATTTGGAATCGTTTATGGCATGTTTGCAGGGCTATCTGGTTTGTAAACGATAATCTTTTCAGCAATTATTTAATTTAAAGACAAATCATGAACGTACACATTGACAAAATTCAAAATATAATAGCACCTTTAAGGGAAGCGATTATTAACCATAAGGTATACGGAGCTATTAAAGATATGGACGACCTGAAAATTTTCATGCAGCACCATGTATTTGCTGTATGGGATTTTATGTCCCTGCTCAAAACATTGCAAAACAACCTGACGTGCACGTCGGTGCCGTGGTTTCCGACCGGTGCTGCAGATACACGGTATTTAATTAATGAAATCGTGGTGGGAGAAGAATCGGATGTTGACCTTCAAGGGAATAGAAAGAGTCATTTCGAGTTGTACCAGGACGCTATGCGCCAATGTGGGGCGGACACTGCCACAATGGAGGTGTTTATTGCGGAATTGAAGGCGACTGGTGATTTTGAACGGGCATTTCAAGCGGCTAATGTATCCACTTCCTGTAAAGATTTTGTTGGGTTTACTTTTGATATCATTGCCAGTAAAAAGGCCTATTTACAATCTGCCATTTTTACATTCGGTCGGGAAGACCTGATTCCGGGAATGTTTATCGCTATGGTCAATGACCTGCACCAAAACTTCCCTGATAATATTTCTATTTTTAAATATTATCTTGAAAGGCATATAGAGGTAGACGGCGATCATCACAGTCACCTTGCATTGCAAATGACGGCGAATTTGTGCGGTGAAAATGAGCAATATTGGGCTGAAGTGGAGCAGGCCACTGTGCAATCTTTGCAAAGCCGTATTGCCTTGTGGGATGGGATTTGTCAGGAACTCTCCGCCAGAAAAAATGTGCTGTTGACGGACGCGGATACCTGCCAGGAAATGGAGTTGGTATCCTGATAAACCAACAACTTCTATTCGTTCAGCTGTAATTGCCGGATTACATTTTGCAATACAGGCAGTTATTGGTGACACGGTTCTTTAGAGCTTGTCAATCGCGTAATTATACCAGTTTTTGTTTTAAGAAATTAATTTTTAAAGAATATCTCCGATTGACCTGAGACAAGGCACTAGCTCCAAAGTAATCAAGGAGAGTTTGTAGATAAATGGCCTCGATAGAGCGGGAATTTGACAATATATAAAGCATTGATCAAAAAGAAGAAAAGGGAAAAAAACGACACATGAAAACCGTTCACCTTCCTTCAGTATAATTTTTATGGCACAAAGGTCTCTCCAAAATAGACATACTGCATTTGTCAGCAGTTAAAATGTTAGCGGGTCAAATTTACCGGTAAATATACGTCTTATTCTCCGCATTATTTGCGGGGAATAGGCCGTACATTTGCCGCATAATTCAAAAAGTAGGCGTTACACATATCATCTGGCTGACTGGCCACATTTCACCTGGGACACAGGAGATATGGAATTGATGACCCTGTTGGGTCTCGTTCGCAACATGCAGGGCAAATTGATCGGCAAGATGGAGGGCCTGGGTTTTGCTTTACAGCAGGAGGCCTTTCTTGAAAATATGACCTTAGATGTGCTGAAATCTACAGAGATTGAAGGTGAATTATTGAACCCTGAACAGGTGCGGTCTTCCATTGCCCGTCGCCTTGGAATGGACATTTCCGGTCTGGTAGATTCAGACAGAAGTACCGATGGAGTGGTGGAAATGATGCTCGACGCCATCCAAAAATACACCAACCCGCTCACGCGAGACCGATTGTTCGACTGGCACGCCGCACTTTTTCCCACCGGTCGTAGTGGTACGCACAAAATAGCAGTAGGTGCCTGGCGAACGGATACAACAGGTCCGATGCAAGTGGTTTCAGGGGGTATGGGAAGGGAAAATATTCATTTCGAGGCACCTGCTGCGCAAAGACTAGCGGCGGAGATGCAAATTTTTTTAGATTGGTTTAACAGCGAAAACGGTTTGGATCCAGTAATAAAAGCTGGAATTGCTCATTTATGGTTTATTACCATACACCTTTTTGATGATGGCAATGGGCGGATAGCACGGGCAATTGCCGATATGCAATTAGCACGGGCAGATAGTATTAATCAACGGTTTTACAGTATGTCGGCGCAAATTCAGATAAAACGAAAACAATACTACGAAATACTGGAAGACACCCAAAGAGGTGATCTGGAAATCAGTAACTGGTTGTTCTGGTTTTTGAACTGCCTCAAAGATGCCTTCCTAACCACCGATACAACACTGGGAAGGGTGCTGGACAAAGCAAGATTTTGGGATACTCACCGTACAACGGCGATCAACGAACGGCAACGTATATTGTTGAATAAACTAATGGATGGGTTTGAGGGGAAACTCACTTCTTCCAAATGGGCAAAAATCGCCAAATGCTCACCTGATACGGCCTTCGGGATATTCAGGAACTTCTGCAAAAGAAAATGCTTCAAAAAGAAGATGCTGGCGGTAGGAGTACCCGTTATGTATTAATGCGTACATAAAACAGTGGTTGTGCAAAAAATTACCCAGGTCTCGATAGTACTGTCGAGCCCGCTCGGCGGCCAGCTCCGGATTTTCAATCTCCTGAATGCGCTCGTATCCGACCTGGGCAAGCCATGCTTTGAAAGGCTCGGCTTTAGGAGAGGGAATAGATTGGATAATTCGGAACATTGTCTCCGTATTGGCACAGTCGGTGTTGTATAACTTCCCGTTTGCTGCCTCCAATTTCAGTTGTACGATTTTCTCATACAACTGAGTAGCGCCTTCCTTTTTTGTTTTAAAAAATATTATCCTTACAACCAATCGGCCTTCCCCGGAAAATCAGCAACTTTGCCCAAAATAAGTCCTTTATGAAATTATTGTTACTTCCGGCTTGCTTTTTGTCGGCCTTCCTGTTGTTCCAATGTGGTTCCGGCGCAGGGAACTCTTCCAACGGCCACGATTCGAAAGATTTGCCAATGCCGGCCGATCCTTTGTTCAAAACATTGCCTTCGTCGGAGACGGGTATTACTTTCGAAAATAAAATTGTGGAGGATTTTCAGATGAATGTGCTCCAGTTCGCCTACTTGTACAATGGCGGCGGTGTGGGTATACTGGATGTGAACAACGATGGCTTACAGGATGTGTATTTTACCGCCACGACAGGCGACTGCAAATTGTACCAGAACCTGGGCAATATGAAGTTTAAAGATATCACCAACCAGGCAGGCGTGGCCGCGCCCAAAGGCATCAAAACAGGTGTTTGTGTGGTCGATATCAACGCCGATGGCTGGCAGGATATTTACCTGAGCCGCACAGGTCCGAAAGCCGACCCGGTACGCGCTAATCTGCTGTTTATCAACAATCAAAACGGCACTTTTACCGAAGCCGCCGCACAATACGGATTGGCCGATATTTCGGCCTGCACCAACGCCAATTTTTTCGACTACGACAATGATGGCGACCTTGATGTGTATGTGCTCGTATACCCCGACGACTTTGGTACGGTGAATAAGGTATATGCCAGCGACGATGGCAAAGGTGTGATCAAACGGGTCAATGAGCCGAAAGCAACGTACGACTCCGACCGCCTGTACCGCAATAATGGCAATTTTGCCTTTACCGACGTGAGTAAGGAGGCTGGCATCTGGAACCGCGCCTTTGGTCTTACCGTGAATACCGTTGACTTCAACAATGATGGCTGGAAAGATATCTATGTCGGCAATGATTATGTCGAACCCGATTTTTACTATATCAATAATAAAAACGGCACATTTACCGAACAAAATCTGGCGAAGTTCCGTCATACCACAGAGAACTCTATGGGAACTGATGTGGCCGACCTCAACAATGATGGCATGCTCGATTTGCTGGCCCTCGATATGCTGTCGGAAGATTTTACGGTGCAAAAAGAACGGGTCACTTCCCGCACTTTCGAACGCATCGCGACCCTCAATAAATACGGTTACGGGCATCCCGAAGTGCGGAATGTGATGAACCTCAACAATGGCGACGGCTCTTTCAGTGATGTGGGTTGTCTGGCAGGTATTTTCCAGACGGATTGGAGCTGGTCGGTGCTGGCACAGGATTACGACAATGATGGCTGGAAGGACCTGTATATTACCAACGGTTACCGGCGGGATATCACCAATGCAGATTATATCATGTTCACGGCCGATTCGATCGCCCGAATTCCCGGCGGTGTGAGTCCGCGTAATTTTAAAACGATTTACGACTACCTCAACCTCATGCCGTCTTATAAACTTCAGCATTACTGCTACCGCAACAAAGGCGACCTGACTTATGAAAATGTGTCGACCAACTGGGGTTTTGCCCAAAAATCGTATGCCAATGGCGCTGCTTATGCCGATTTGGACAACGATGGCGACTTGGATATGGTGGTCAATAATATTGAAAGAGAAGCATTTGTCTATCAAAATACGGCTGCAGATCGCAAAACCAGCAACTGGCTCCAAATCAAACTACAAGGCCTGTCACCCAATACTTTTGCCGTAGGCGCAAAGGCCAGGATTACTTCAGGCGGCAATGTGCAGTACCAGGAATTGACCAATATGCACGGTTTTTTGTCTTCCACGGAGCAGATTTTACATTTTGGAACAGGCAAGGCTACTGTAATTGATAAAGTGGAAATTGAGTTCCCGGGCAATCAATTGCTGGTACAAACCAATGTCAACGCTAACCAACGCCTAACCCTGAATATCAAAGATGCCAAACCAGGCAAATTGGCTCCATTACCTTCCGGAAAGCCAATAGCAGTGCAAGTGACAGGTGCCCGAGGTATTCAGTACAAACACCAGGAAGACGAACGCTTAGATTTCAATACAGAACGCCTCCTGCCCTGGCAGATGTCGGCGTCGGGTGCCAGTATCGCCACCGGCGATGTGAATGGCGATGGGCGCAGCGATTTTTATATCGGCGGCGCATCGGGAACTCCGGGTGCATTGTTTGTGCAAACAGCCAGTGGTTCGTTCTCCCAAGGTTCTGGTGCGACTTGGGCCGCTGATAAAGGTTCGGAGGATACAGGCGCTGTCTTTTTTGACGCTGATGGCGACAAGGACCAGGATTTACTAGTCGTCAGTGGCGGCAATGCTTTTCCTGCCGGCAATGCCGGTTATGCCTCCCGCCTGTATCTGAATGACGGCAAAGGCGCATTCACCCGCAGCGCTGATGGCTTGCCTGCCCTGACAGACAGCGGTAGTGCGGTTTCGGTGAATGATTTTGATGGCGATGGCGATCTGGATGTATTTATCGGTGGCTGGTGTGTGCCGGGGGCCTATCCGAATGCGCCGGGATCACATATTTTGCAAAATAATGGGGGCAAATTTACGGATGTTACCGCCCAGGTTTCCCCTGATTTTGGACACTATGGCATGGTCCGCGGCATGGACTGGGCCGATCTCGATGGTGACAACAAAGCCGAACTGATCGTGGCAGGGGAGTGGGCACCGGTGGCAGTGTATAAGGTAAACGGTGGGAAATTAGACAACCATGCCGCTGATTTCGGATTGTCGGGAACCGAGGGTTTCTGGCGGAGCGTGCTGGCGGCCGATGTGGATGGCGATGGCGACAAAGACCTCATTTGCGGCAACCTGGGCCTCAACACACGCCTGCACGCCTCAGCAGCTGAGCCATTAGAGATTTTTACCAAAGACTTTGATAGTAACGGCAGTGTCGATCCTTTGATGACCATATTCTATGATGGCCAACGGTATCCATTGCCGCACCGCGATCAAATCATCAAACAAATACCTTCTTTGAAGAAAAAATTCGTTCGGTATGGGCCTTATGCCCATTCGACCATTGAAGATATTTATCCGGAAAAGGAATTGGCGAGCGCACAGCATTTGAAAGCCAATATGCTGGCCTCGGTTATTTTTATCAATAATGGCGGAAAATTCACAGCGGTTCCACTCCCGAATGAAGCGCAAACTGCACCGGTTTACGGTGCTGTGTTTGCCGATGTCGATGGCGATAAAATCCCCGATCTCATTACGGTCGGTAATGATTACGGCCAGCAGGTAGAAACCGGCCGTCTCGATGCCGGGAACGGTTGCATCTTATTGGGCGATGGTAAAGGGGGCTTTAAGCCCGTATCCCCGCAACATTCCGGTTTTTGGGCGGACAGAGATGCCCGGGATGTGGCTTTGATTCCTGCGGGTGGGAAGTCGCTGTTGCTGGTGAGTAATTCCAATGATGTGTTGCAGGTGTTTGAGATTGACTAGTAAAAAGGGGCGGGGTATTTTGGGGTACTCACTGGAAGACCGTGGTCTTCCAGTGAGTACCCCAAATTACCCCGCCCCTTTTTACTAGTCCTGAGGAA
>JBILHQ010000406.1:0-2695 GCA_044350415.1 Saprospiraceae bacterium
TAAGATTTGTCCGGTGGACCATGTAGAGAATCAATTTCTGGCTGATTTGACCATGACGGTGTGCAATGAAGGCAACATGACGGAGCGAAAAGTAATCGTGAATATCTTTAAAGCGCCCGGCGGGGTGATGACTGATTTACAATTTGACTCCAGTCAAATCTCTTCCACGCTCCATTTAAATCTGGCCGATACGGTTTGGCAATTTGAGTATGCCCAAAACGGAGGTCTCAAAGGTGCCTATGAAGACGGTTCGTACAAATCCAGTTGTTTCGATGTGCATTTTAACGTGAAGACCAATTGGGATGGAGTGGAATCTTTGCAAAAAGGAAAAGGACTAACTGCTAAAGTTCATTTTACTTCGGCAGTTGTTAATGCCGTTCAATACTTCCCCAATTTGGCATTCAAAGAGGCACCAATTAATCGCAAACAAGGCTATAATTGCTTGCCGCCTGATGAATCATACGTGTGGCTTTTGGTAGTCCTTTTTGCATTGTTATTGATGGTCTGGTGGTATTGGAAAAACAGACAAGAGGAAGAAGGGAACGCTTAGTTCTGGATAGTTTAAGCAGACTATTTTGGATGGGCCTGTGGTATACAAACACCGCAGGCTCACCGCGACTTTTGAGGCCTTTCTAATATAAAATTATGTTTAGACCTATATTGTTCTCTTTTATTCTGGGTTTTTTACTCTTTTCCGGTTGTAAAAAGCCACAAATTGTACATCCCGTATTTGATTTGGAATCAGCTTACAACCACGCTGATTCGCTGTTCAGAAATAGAGACTCCAACGATATTGTCCTTTCGGCATACAAAAAGATTATTCCAAATCTAAAGCAACAGGATGATTTACTTCGCTGGCTAATTTCCCAAAGACGTATCGCTATCATTGTTGGAGACCGGCAACAAAATCGTGTTGAAGCACTTAATATTTTAAAGGCTGCACGGGATTCAATATGGCGGGTACCGGAGGATGATACTACAAATTACCAACTCGCTTTAATACACATGCGGGAGGCCAGAATCAATCTTGAAATTGGGGATAATTTGCAAATGAAAGAATGTCTGGAACGGACAGAAAAAGTCTTTCGGAAACACCTTTATGGCAAATACAAAGACATTGCGTGGTATTTCTTCTCAGAAATGGCCAATGTTTACACCCGGCTGGGCGAATTTGAAAATGCCGAGCAATTATTCCGGGAAAGTCTCCGGTATGAACAAACTTACAAACAAAACGGTATCGCAAGCCACAATGATTATGGTAGCACTTACCTTTCTCAAGGAAAATACCAATCAGCCGTTCATATTTTTGAAGAAGGATTAAAAGCGCCATTTGTAGATACTTTTACCCAAACTTTATTACTCTTGAACCTCGCCGAAGGCCTCTTGGGCCTGGATGAAGTAGCTAAAGCTCAATTAGCAAATGACAAAACCCTTCCTTTGTTACAAAATAAAGGCAGTTACAGCCCGAAGGAATATGCCCAGTGCTTAAGAGGACATACTGAAAACAAAGCACTGATCGCCGAAAAAAAACATCTTTGGGCAACAGCCATAACATATTACCACACTGCTATCGCGACAGAAAATGGAGTGGACCTGCACCGGCGCGAAAAAGCTGCATTCATCGCCGCCGAGGCGAATGCCTATTTCCAACTCCACCAGTACGATACAGCACTCCACCGTTACCAGGAAGCCTACCTTCAATTTTACCCCAACACGATGGAAGGCAAAACTGATTTGCCTGATGCTGCCGATTTGCTTACCGATAAAGTCCTCGCGGATATCCTCGAGGGTAAAGCCAGGTGTTTTGCCCAAATAAATCAGGATGACCTCGCCCTGTCCATGTACGAATTGATCCCGGTGGTGGAATCACAGTTGCGGGCCACACATACTTTCGAGTCTTCTTCCTTGTTGGCACTGGGGAAAAGTCGCAGGCGTTTTGATGATGCCGTCGAATTAGCCTGGAATGCCTGGCAAAAGACGCACGATGAAAAATATGCGGAAAAAGCGTTCCGGTTCACAGAAATGGCCCGCGGTGTGCTGCAAAACAAAGGAATCAGGGCAAATGATGCTTACGCTGCTTTGGATGAAGCCCAGAAAACAAAAGATAAGTCCTTGTCCACCCGAATCGCCGCCGCTGAAACGGAGTTGGCAGAAATGGAAAACAATGATGCCCCCAAAGTGAGTATGACCATGCAAACCATTCGGGATCTGAAAAGTGAACAGAAAGAATTCAGGGCATCATTGATGAAAACCAACCGAGCTTATGCCGCCGAAATGAGTACCGAAAGCACCACCCCGCTACATGAATTGGGCAAGTTATTGCGGGACGGTCAGGTGGTATTTGATTATTATTTGATCGATAGTTTAGCCTTACATGTTTTTGTGGCCGACAAATTGGGGGATGTTTCGTGGCACAGACTGGACTGGACGACCACGCAGCAACAAGCATTGAACAGCATGGTCAATTACCTCGGTAAGCAGCCGGCTGAGAACGAAAAAACCGATTACTTTGCCCCCACCGCATATTCACTATTTCATTCCCTGATAGAACCCGAACTGAATGGCGGGAAAGGAATACCGGGCGGTCTTTGCCGGGGGAATAACTATCCTAAAACTGATTCTGCACTGGTGATTATCCCAGATATGGAATTAGCTGGACTGTCTTTCGAAGGATTGCTGACCGACACATTCGCAG
>JBILHQ010000252.1:0-8268 GCA_044350415.1 Saprospiraceae bacterium
CAGTCGTTACAGTTGCTACCGGTGTGGTCGCTTCTGTACCATTGATCAGGCCATCGTTATTGGCATCGTACAGCAAGTTCACCGTTACACCCGAAAGACCGTCTTCCAACGGATTGGTGGTATTCTGGATACCGTCGTTATTCACATCTGCAAATACCGAGGAACCAATGGACATCGTTGGTACAAAACCGAAGTCAATCGTCATGTTACCGTTGTTGTCATTGGCATTATCCTGTGCGTTACCCGGGAAGGTTTCGCCCCCAGCCCCTGGTTCTAAGCCAGGAGTCAGTGCGAATACCGCACTACTCGTTGGCGCGCCTGCGCCACCCTGTGAACCATTGTCATTCCCATCTATAGCATCTCCCAAATCCTGCCCACTCGAAGAGGTTTGCGCAGAAGCATCTGGTATTGGGATCACTACCTGATAGTTACCTGGCAACAAATCCCCAAAATAGTAATCGCCATTTGCATCTGTTACTGTTGTAGCAAGAAGCGTTTCCGCAGTACCATTATTATCGGTATCACTGAATAATTGTACCGTCACTCCGGAAATACCATCCTCTAATGGATTACTTATATCTTGAATGCCATTATTGTTAGGGTCTGCAAATACCGTTGAACCAACTGATAAGCAAGCGACAATGACCGTAACATCTTCTATGTCATTGGGGCAAGGCGAAATACCTGTAACTGTATATCTGAAGCTCGATGTAGTAGTTGAACCGTCGGTACTGAATGTGCCCGTTCCAGCATTAAAAGTACCACCAGTACCCGAAAGTCTGGTCCATGTACCACCAGATTGTTCGCCTGTGAGCAAACTATATAAATCTACCACAGCAACACATATTGCATTGGAACTACTTCCGGCGCCCGCATTTGCTTGAGGAGAAATATTCACCGTGGCTACTGACTCGTCACCAGGGCAGGACAAAGTACCCGCCACCGCATATTGAAAAGCCGAAGTCGTAGCACCAGAAGCAGGTGAAAAGGCGCCTGTTGCTGCAACAAATGTACCACCTGTACCTGTCAAACGGGTCCAGGTGCCGCCTGTTTGCTCACCTGTGATCAGGCTGAACAGATCAATAACAGCCACAGAATTATCACATACAGCAGTACTGCCATCCGTACCGGCATTGGCCAGTGCAAATGGATCCTGCTGCATTGTATTGTAAGCATAAGGAATACAATAAGGAATCGCCAAGCCCGGGTTAGTAGATTTTAACACCACATATAAGTACACGTCACGCGGCAGAACACCATTATAAACTGGCAGCGTCAGACCTGTAGCAACAGTTGTAGTGGCCAGTGCAGCAGGCGTGATGTCTGCCAAAAAGTGTACCTGGGGGTCGCTAAGACCTGCTGTGTAAAAAGCATAATCATTGTAAGCCGTCGCTTCGCCCCAATAAACAGACAAAGCACCAATACCAGCTGTATGTTGAATAGTCAAATCAAATGGACTTGCCGAACAGATCGCTTGGGTAACAGGAGCAATCGTCACAATGCTCGCGCAGGTTGGTATAGCGCAATTGTTGACATTTACCGTAACAATATATGTTTGATCGCCGCAAGCACCCGCAGCGGCGCCATTAATTTTATAAGTAAAATGAAACGTTGACTGATTCGTCACGCCGGGAACAGGTGCCATACTTACCGACGCTGTGAATATATTACCCGACAGACCACCGGAATTATCCGTATCAATCCATGTACCGCCTGTGAAGCCAGCAGTAATGAGTGAATTCAGGTTGAGTACATTCGCATTAGTAGAATAACCGGATTCACAAACGGATACCGGACCCGCGTTTACAGTCGCAGTAGGTGTCTCAGGCAGTGTGGAAATTAATTTTTGTGAAATCGGCTGACAAGTCGGATTCACAATCTTTGGATTGCCTGTCGCTAATCGTACATAGATAATATAACTCAGGGCCGAACCGGAGGTATTCACCGGCAGACTAAAGCTCGAAACGGTGGTCGTCACGGCATTGGCTGCAGGAGAGACTAACGGACCAAGCGCAGTTGCACCACCATTTCCGACACCGTACAGCTGCGCAGCAGTTAGTTCTGTACCGTTATTGCCTGCATCTATGATATAATAAAGTTGAAGATTACCAGGGTTTGCGCTGTGATTGATCGTGACCGAAAAAGTCTGATTCGAACAAACCGTGGAAGGCGTACCACTCGTGGTGAGTATGTCTAAGGGAGGGCAGGAACAGTCGTTGATGGTAAGAGGAATACCACTGTACACAATATCGCCACAAATACTTGCCTGCGGACCACTTGCGCCAGGTGCCGTGTAGATAAGGGAGAACGTTTGGCCCCCCATTCCCGCCGTTGCCGTAAATACATTGCCCGAAATGGCCGCCTGTGCCGTTGGGTTAGTACTCGACCATGTTCCTCCGGTGTTGCCTGTAACGAGCGTCATCAGGTTGATGACATTGCCGTTGTTGCCAGTATTTATATTGCAAATTGGGGCAGGGGCCGATACTACTGCAGGAATCGTTGGCCCTTGCACAGTTACCGTTGATTCATTGATCACGAATGGCTGACAACCTGAAATAGCAGGTATCGGCACATAAATAGCATGAATATAATAAGTGATACTTTGGCCGGATGGCGGCAACTGCACATTGTTGACGGTTGTCGATCCATTTGTGCCGATAGGGACAGTACCAATAAGTGTGGCTCCACCATGGTTCGGAGCATACAGGTTAGCAGCCAGCAGGAAAGGGAAGGTAGTGTAATAAAACTCTACGTTACCACCAGAAGGTGCCTCCGTATGGTACAATGTCAGGGAATAAGTCTCGTCGGAGCACACCAAACCTGGAGTAAGTATACTTGTAAATGCCGGGCATTCACAAGATTCTACCAGTACAGGTACATCGTATGTCAGGTTGGGACAGCCAGCCATACCTGTGATCGTGTATCGGAACGTGAAGGTAATATTTTTATCGGCTAATGCAGCGGTGAAAACACTGGTTCCTGCATTGAAAGTACCTGCAGGGAGTGGGCTTGCCGGTGAAAGTGCCCAGGTGCCACCACTATTGCCCGAAACAAATTGATGGTCTAAGTCAATAGCATTGTCTGCTGCTGCTGTTGATGGGCGATTAACATTGCAGATGGTCTGCAAATTGGTATTAATAACCGCTGGTAGTGTATTTTGTGTCACTAAAATGCGGCAGCACAAGTCAACTGCGCAGCCACTTGCGTCCGTACCGGTATAATAGTATTCGCCGGTAGTAGAAATCGTGATCAGATCGGCACCCGGAGTGCCGATCTGTATATCAGTAACGCCGTTTTCTTTGAACCAGGTAACCGTATATGCAGCCGGAACAGAGGCAGTAATCGTTTCTGTGCCACAGATAGTTTGTGTATTATAACATGGGCAGGCAGTAACGACGATAGTGACATTATATGCCTTGGTTTCACAATCAGAGCCGGCAGGACCTGCGCCAGTAAGTGTATAGGTAAACGTGAATATTTTACCGGCATCTCCCAGAGCAGCGGTATAAATACCCGCAGCAAATGTGCCACTCATGGCCGGAACTGGATTAACAGTCCACACGCCGCTGGTATTTCCTGTGACTAAGGTATTGAGATTTTTGACGTTTTCAACAAGCGGCATAGTCGCAGCGTCATCACGGTCGCATAAAGTAAAATAATTACCGGATAAAGTAGCTGGAGCCACTTGAGGATTCACCGTAATCGGCGAAACCAGGCCGAAAGGCCGGCAGGTGGGATCAACAGGCGCCGTTTCAAATACGACATACACAAAATAGGATACCGGTGATACTCCAACGTTGGCAGGCATCGTAGCCGTAACTAATTTGAAAGTCTGCCCGGTAACCGGAGCGATACCTGTTAAGAAGGCCGTTCCACTACCGCTGTACAATTGTGCGGCAGTCAGGACGGTAGTCGAATAGACCAGCTTCATGGTTTGCGAAGGCACTAAAGCAGGATTATGGGTAATTGTAAAATTAATACTCCTTGCTGCGTTACAAACCGCGGCAAGGTTGGAACTGAGGCCTGAAATAAACGTACAAGGTACAGGGGGAGGAGGAGCGACATAAGGTTTGAAACCAAAGTCGAAGGTATGGTTGTTTTTTCCACCTGAACTTGTCGTAAAGACAGGTGTTTCGGCATTGTTGCCGCTTGCAGTACCGTCTGAATCGCGAAAATCAGCAAGCACGTCAACACCACCTGTATTACTCAGGGTCAACAAATTGGTACCAAGGGCAACCTGCTTCGATCCACCGGTCACGTTAGGCACTACTACTTTGTAATTCGTAAAGTAGGCTAAGGCCGACAAGCCATATTTAGAGGAACCGGTAGATGTACCAGTGGCATTTGAAAATAAATAAAAGCCATTGGCATCTGTCACGGCTGTGCCGATCAGGACATTGTCGGAAGTGCGGCGCAATTCGACCGTGATGCCTGCTATACCCGATTCTCCGGGGTCTTGCACGCCGTCGCTGTCGCTGTCGAGCCAAACTACATTTCCAATCTCAATAGGTGCTGGTGCGCAGGCAACAGTCATTAAACCAAGACCATTAGCTTTACCTCCAGTGCCGGTGCCCGGACTGGTCACATAAATCTGGTACCGGCGTACATCTGAACCATTGGTGAGGTTAAAGGTATTGATACCAGCAGACCAGACGGAGAGAGGGTCCATAGAGATTATGACAACTTCATTTCTACCAGGAATAATAATACCAGCCCCCATGCCAGTTTCCGCGTGGATTGAGGAGCCTGTGCTCGGATAACTGTCTTTCCCAAAGAACTCACCGCCACCAGGTCCCTGGCCATTGCCGACTCCACTACCGGTTTTTCCGGTAATGGTGCCATTACTTTCGATCGAGAAGGTGCCCGTTCCATTATTTTGGGCGATCAGGACATCACCATTGATATACCCGTTATAGAGTTTGCCATCACTGGGAGAAGCATTCTGTTGATAGCTGAGTTGGTGTCCGCCGCGGTCTGTAAATGCCAACACCATATTCCCACTGTCGTCAAAATCCATGTCTGTCAAAATCGGCTGTGGCCGGGCAGTTCGGGTGCCTGCACTAAGTACCCCTCCTTTAAACATATCTGCCCAGGTATCGCGCCAGGGTTCCCAGTGATTGCCCAACGCAGCATCACTGGTGTGTGTAGCTCCTTTTTGGAAATCGAGCGGAAAACTGATTACCGGCACAGCGTTAAAGGTATTCGTAACAGGATTGAAAGTATACACATAAGCCGACAGGTTGCTGCGGATACCACTTGAACCTGCGTCACAAACACCGCCCACGTAAACTTTGTCTTTATAATAACTAACACCCCAAGGACGCCAGGAACCTGCACTGCACCCTGGATCAGGAATCACATATTGGGTAACATCCGCTGCAGTCAGCAAAGCTTTGAAAGGGTTGCCCAGCAGGACACGAATAAGTTTTTTTTCATACAAGTTGACAATCCATAGGGTGTCACCTGTCGGACAAATCGACGCACCGCCTAAACCAACCTTTCCAATCAGGCCCAACACCTGGCCGTCCACGCTTGAAGATGCTGCCGCTGCAGGCAGCTGGCCGTTTCTAACGGTGTTGATATAGGTAAGGTCTGCAGGAGAGGCAAGTGTAACCCCGAGGGCCCCAAGATCCGCATACGAAGATGACATATTGAAGGTCGACGCATTGGTGCGATAAATACCTCCAAGACCAAGTGGGCCAATACCCGAGTGCCGTTTAAGAAAGGCTGTAGTGAACACCGTATTTGTTTCCCGCTGGTAGGCCGATCCCCAAACGGTACCGAGTTTGTTGGCCACCTCCAGGGGAACCGGCGAAGGACTGGTGCCCGAGGATGCATAGCCCACTTTTACCAATGCATCGAAGGAGCCAGCCGTCCCGCCGCCAAGCGGATTCCCGTTGACAAAACAGGGGAGAATGATATCCGGTGTCGCCTGACAATAATCCGAAGGAGCAGAAAGGCCAAAATCTACATTAGTCGCTCCGGCAGTTGCTACCCTGATCGTGGTTTGACTACTTGTGCCGTTGGGGCCAGCGTACAACCACGTGTTTGGATTCTTTATTTCAAGGCGGTACTTTACCGTAGCCGTAAGGCCTGAAAGCGTGTAAACCCCTGTTGCAGCAGAGGTCGCGGTAGCAGTAGGTGTTGCGATAGGGTCATTGTCATCGTACGCATTGACTATTACGCTCCCTACTCCGGGATCAGCGGCGTCTTTTGTACCATTAAAATTGACATCCTGAAAGATGATGCCTGTGATAGTCTGGGAAAAAACAACCCTCGGGCATGCCAGACATGCCATTATAAATAAGGAGGTGTGTAATACTTTTTTCATGAGAAAACGCTTACAAACGTTTGAAATGTTTGATGAATACGAGTAAGGTGAATAGGTGGAGGGTGAAGCCACTTCCTATCCTCACTTATTATGGGTTCTTTACTAAGGTTACAGTGCCGCAATTGGGGAGCGTGCAAATGACTGCTGGCTTCAAGGCTACAGCCACCATAGATGTTCCGTCATTAGTCTCCAGTGTCCAGGCTAGTTGAACTGTTCCGGGTCCTGATTTTCTTGCGCAGCCGCCAGTGATCCCATCATCAACTCCCTGATTCTCTTCTTCGTTCCATAATTGGGTTTGGCCACCATCTAAAGAGGAGGTAATGGTCCGATTATCATCATGAGCAATCACTCCAAAAACCAGTTCATTATTCGATACATCGGGAACGGAAATCTGGGCCGGGGAAGTACCATCGTTCGAAGTGGCGGGCATTCCCAAAGGAGTAGTTTGATTCACTCCCGTAAACGTCGTAGCACCTATCACTAAAGCGTCGGTAGCATCCAGACTCATTAAATTGACTGTTATTTGATTTGTACCGGATTGTGGAGCCACCAAATACCAAATTTGTACTTCTGCTTCGCCATTAGGCCCTTCATTTTGAAGGTTTGTCAGGGTTTGTTGAGTCATACCTGTGCCATAAGTTACGCTGGAGACAATAAGAGGTCCTGTATTATCCTGTTCAATGGAAATCCCTACCATCATAAGACGGGCAGTTCCCGCTCCCGTAGTGTGGGTAAATGTGACCGGAGAAGCCCCGCCTCCACTAGTTGTAGTAGTCGTATTATCCACTGCAATCTGAGCCGTAAGCACAGAACTCCCGGACAGCAAAAACACCAGTCCCAAAACAGCAAAACTATGCGCCATGGAGGACGCGATCGCGGCCTGAGCCGCATGTTGCGGTCTTAATTTATGCAAATACTGTCGAATGTACCGACATGTATTCGGGGAAAGAACTAACAACAGGATGAAAAATAAAATAGAAATAGCGACACTTAGGTCGCTGGTAGTCACCACCGAATAAACAGAAAGTAGTTTGGCGGCGGTGCTAAAAAGCAGAAAACCCGCACAGCCAAAGGCTGACAGGATGAATACCTTATGTATCAAATTATGAAGAAATTTTTTCATGAATATAAATTAATAAAATATTTAATACTATACTTTTTTACAAATTTGATGTGCTTACTTATTTATCATCCCTGGTTCCAGGGGTCAGTAAAAGTCTTTTGTTTTTATAAAAATTTATATATGTTATAAAAAGACAATAAAAATTAAACCCATTTTCTGTACACCAGAAAAAGAGAGCAGGCCATCTGCATTAACGAGACTTGTTGCAGTGATGTAAATCAATTAGTTGTATTCTAAAGAGAAGTTCCATAGGCCAACACAGACGGTTATAATAGTGCCATAGAAATCAAAATTTTTCATAATCACTTTTTACCCAAAAAATACTAATTTCTCTTATTCTCACCGCAACAAATCTCATGAAAGTCTGTTGCCTTTGGGTTAGTAGTTTTTATTATTCAATAACCCTATGATATTTGTCAAAGTACCAAATCATTCAATTCACCCCATTCAAACTCCAGAACGATTAATCGTGTCTCTAAATCCAATGAGAACCAGGCTAATGATTTTGGACATTGGCAGACTAATGGATGCACCAGCCG
Organism: Saprospiraceae bacterium; assembly: GCA_044350415.1. Lineage (GTDB taxonomy): Bacteria > Bacteroidota > Bacteroidia > Chitinophagales > Saprospiraceae > M3007. The sequence continues at coordinate 7,994 of JBILHQ010000252.1, forward strand.
GTGCTGGGTAAGCATACATATCCAGTTACCTGAACAGTTTTTGCTGGGCGTACCAAACACCACTTCAGAACGCAACCGCAAGGGAATGATCGTCGATGACGCTAATGTTGTGTAGTTTCTGTAATGATCAGGGGGGGGGTAAGACCAAAGAGTGTCATAAGTCTGATTAATTAGTGTCTGTCCATAGAGTCGCCGGCACGGCGTTCCTTCGTCCCTTTCGCCAGCCAACGAAAAACAATTTTTTAAATTTTTCAATTTGATGCTACTTCTCAGGG
>JBILHQ010000253.1:0-8264 GCA_044350415.1 Saprospiraceae bacterium
CTGCTACCCTCAACTGGGGCGCTGCAAGTGGTGCGGTTTCCTATAACCTGCAGTATAAATTATCTTCGGCTTCCACCTGGACCACAGTTTCGGGCCTCACGGGTACATCCTACGCTTTGAGCGGTCTGACTGCAACTACGACCTATAACTATCAGGTACAAACCGTATGCAGCACGGCATCATCTGCTTACTCAGCGGCGGCATCCTTTACTACTACCAGCCCTGCTGGTTCCTGTGTGGATGTTTATGAAGCTAACAATAGTATATCAACTGCAAAAGTAATTCCTGTAAATACAACCTTTACAGCGCAAATTGCGACATCAACTGACAAAGACTATTACAAGTTTGCCAATACCAGCACACAACGCAGAATTAAAGTAGATCTTACCGCACTTCCGTTTGACTACGACCTGCGTCTTTATCGCAGCAATACGCAAGTGGGTATTTCTCAGAATACAGGTATTACCAATGAGCAAATTATCCTGAACACGACTACTGTCAGCACCAGCTATTCGGCTAACGTGTATGGTTACAATAATGCATTCAGTGGCACACAATGCTATACCCTCCGGGTAAGCCTTAGCGCTACCAACTGGCGAACTGATGGAACCACCGATGGTGAAACTACCGATATGGAGATACCCGTAACCTTTGAAAATGCAGGATTTGGCATGTATCCTAACCCGGCAACTGATCAGATCACCATTGAAGTAAACATGGAAGCCGACAACGACGTACAAGTTGCTGTTACTGATGCTTCTGGTCGCGTAGCTGTTCAACAGCACCGCTCTATGGGCAAAGGCGACAATAAAATGCAACTTAACCTCGGAACGCTTAGCAACGGCATTTACTTCGTACAAGTACGCAACGGCGAAGCGGTGAATACGCGCAAGCTGGTAGTACAGAAGTAGTTAGTTGGTCCCAGGCCTGTTAGTCCCAGGTCCGTAGAGTTGACTCCAAGCATGTCGTTTTACAGTTAAGATCAACATGCTTGCGGTCAACTCTACGGACCTGGGGCTAACAGACTTGGGACTAACTAACTACCTTTGCCAAAACAAAATATCGCAATGGCAAAATCTTCATTTGAATCGAATGGCATGTTTTTTAAAACAGGTGTTTTTGCTGTTTTGGCGGCAGCTGGTTTTTGGCTTTTTAACAAATCCGCCTCTACTGAAAAAGAAAAAACAGATGGTCCTGTAATGGAACAATCTTCTTCCGGTGCCATTCAAACCCCGGAAACGGCAACACTGCCCGATTTTTTGCCGGCCTCTTCCACTGGCGAAGTTGTCCGGCACACTTATTACACCCTTTCTTATTCAGAAGAACACGAACAGGCCGAATGGGTGGCCTATGAACTTACCCGGCAACGCCTGAATAACAATTGGGCTGACCGGGGAGGCCTTACCTTCAAACCGGACCCGGATGTACGTACAGAAAGTGCCACTCCGCGCGATTATACCGGTACCGGATACGATCGCGGGCATTTGTGCGCTGCTGCTGATATGTCGTTTGATACACTGGCACTGAGGGAAACTTTTTTCATGAGTAATATCAGTCCGCAGGACAGAGGCTTCAATAAAGGTATTTGGCGGGAAATGGAGGAATTAGCCCGCGACTGGGCCCGAAAATATGGTCAGGTATTTGTTGTTACCGGTCCAATGCTTTCCAGGCAAGGGATTAAACAAATTGGTTTCAGTAAAGTGACTGTTCCTGTCGGCTTTTTCAAAGCAATTTATGCCCCCAAACCCAATATCGCCATCGGGTTTATTGTCCCCAACCAAATCAGCACCCGCCCTGTGATGGAATATGCTTTCAATATCGATTATATCGAAAAAATGACAGGGATTGACTTTTTCCCTGAAATAATAAACGGCGAAAATGAAAAAGTGGAAGCGGAAATAGACAAAGCACAATGGCCCGTCAACGAATCCCGCTTCGATATGCGGGTGAAGGCATGGAACCTTTAATTACAAACCGTAAACCGGATAGCATTCTCCTTCACCCGCAAATAATAAACGCCTGCCGGAAGCAACTGAATATCAATGGAGTTGATACCATTCGATATAGAAATAGTTTGCTGTAATCTTCCACTGCTATCGTAAATCTTGCCCATTTCGGTATCAGCGCCGGTCCATTCCAGCCGGGTAAATCTGTTGGCAGGATTGGGGCTCAACTGCAGGATGGTTTTTTCTGCCGGCTGCTGCACGCCTGTGGTATTATCGTCGGTAATCAAATGATCCACACAGAAATACGCTGGTGTGTTCATGCCAAATTGCCCGTTATCGGTCGAACTGAGGCTGAAGGTTATTTCCTCAACATTACCCAATGGTTTGAGGTCCATATAAGTCCATGCATTGATGATATAGTCCTGCGTATTATTTTCGAAACGGTAATCGGCGAGATAGACCTCTATACTGTCCGGATTGGCAGCGCCGTTGTTGTAACCGTGGAGTGTAAGTTTGAAAAAATCGGGGTCATTACCGGATTCACCACCAAATTTTTTTGAAAAAGGGTCACCGTCTTTCATACTGAAATAAGTGTAGGTGTCATTCGTAATATACATACCCGAAACAGTCCCTCCTTTCGCAGGCCCATTCAGGAAAATACTGGTGGGATTAAAAGCGTATGATACGGCATAATTCGATGACTGCAATGCACCGCTACCGGCAATTGCGCTGTACTGATTCGTAAATCCGGGATTAAGATTATCGGTCACATTGGAGATTGCCCAACCTTCCCAGTAATCAAAACTGGCATCATAATAGTTTGGTAAAGCAGCATGTCCACTGAAAAAGAAACCGGCTGGCCCGGCATCGTTCAAAAAACTGCTGGGCGGTACACTACTGTTTTCAAACCCCGAAACGGTTTGGGCTTTGGCGGAAAAAGCATAAATAGCGATAAAAAGCAGCAGATAAAGTGTTTTTTTGTTCATATTTATTAATAAAATTGAAAAGAGGCACCCACTTGATAGTTTCTTCCGGGCATAGGGCGCCGTTCAACGACCCGGTAATTTTTGTTCCAAAGATTGTCGGATTGGATAAAGAAGGTGCCTGCTCCAGGAGCATGTTGCCAGGCAATCTGGCAGCGAATAAACCCAATATCGTAAGCTGGAACCTTTTCACTGATACCTTTTACAGCACCGGAATACCTGTGCCTGTACTGAAAAGATATTTTTTTAAACCGTACCAAAAGGCCGCCACTGGCCTGGTGATCAGGCACGTACAACAACTGTTCTCCAGGTACCAATTTGGGTTTCAGCAATGCCTTTTCATTAGTAGACCTGGTATAATCGTAGTTGATATTACCATCCACCTGCATTTTTTTCCAGGAAAAACCATAGCGAAGTTGCTGCTCTATCCCCCTACTGAATACCTCCGTTATATTGTTCGATGACCAAAAGGGCTGCCCGTCAGCCTGGCTCCAGAGAATCCAGTTTTGAATACGCCGGTGGTAAACGGTGGCCGCGTATTCCAGACCCGAGGCCAGTGCTACCACCAGCCCGCCCTCGTGACTCCAACCGCTTTCCGGTAAAAGATCGGGATTACCCCCCGGTTGCCAGTACCTGTCGTTGAGCGTGGGCAACCGGTACTGGCGGGCAGACTTCGCTTTGAGCGACAAAAATGGCGTGATAAAATATTGTCCACCAAAGCTGGGAATCAATGGAATCGTATGGCCATCTATCCATTCCTGTCTGAGATTAGTTTGAATTTTCCAATGGCCTTTGTGTAGTTGTAAGGAAGCAAAACCCGCTCCCCGCTGCTCTTTCACACCTGCCTTGTAGCCATCGGCCCTTGCTGAATATCCGGCATAGTTCAAGCCAGTTTGTACCGTCCACCATTGGTTGATTGCCCAGCGGTCTTCCACTTCAGCAAACCGTGTTTTAAAGTTACTTAAAGCGCGGAGTTTAATTTGATCATCTTGATAATCAATATTTTCCGTTAAGTAAGCTCCTTTAATAAATAGGGTATGTTTAGGGAAAAAGTATTTCCATTGCATTGTGGAGCGGGTAGCCTGGTCGTATTGCCGGGCAAGGCTTTTATTTTGAGTGGCGGTGGGCGGTATTTGGCGGTCGTTATTTTGGTGCCAAAAATGCCCCTCTAACTGTTGGTGGGGTGTAATTTGCCAATAGACATCCTGCAGGACTCCATATTGCCTGGCAGCGGCATTGGTCTGTCGTTTTTCAGGTAAAGTATCGTTGGTTCTCCAAGGGAAATTATTAACGGCATTGCTGTACAGAATCCGGGTGACTGCCGCCCATCTACCACGGTTGTACTGACCTTTTAGTTGTATGTTTTCAGCACCGTAACTACCCGCTCCGCCCTGTAATCCGAATCTCCAGCCTGGCGTTACGGGACGTTTATTTTGTAATGCAATCAGTCCACCCACAGCACCACTGCCCCATTGCGCGCCTGAACTGCCATAGTGTACGGATACTTCGTCAGTGAGAAACACGGGCAATAATGCCAGGTCAGTCAAGCCAAGCATCGGACTCTGTAAAGGGATACCATTCCAGGTGATCGCAGTTTGTCCCGCACTACCGCCCCGCATGGAGGAAGTAGCCAAACTACCCAATCCATAACTTTTGATATAAAGATTACCCTGTAATGCCAGTAAAGTGCCCAGGTCCAAACCTCCTGATTGTGCCAGCAGAACCGTATCCAAATGCTCCACCCGTTCACCCGTCATACCATCCCGGAGGGATGCAGCCCCGATAGTCACTTGTGGCAAAGGGAAGGAAGTATCCCGTTGTGCAAAGAGCTTATCCTCTTTTTGCACAATAAGCACCAGCACCAGAATAAATAGTTTTCTAAAAAACATGACCTGTCAGGGCTGACAGGCATTTGGGAGAAAGACAAATAAATACTAAGTATGAGGTATCAAGTATGAAGTATTGTAAAAAAATACTTCATACTTGATACCTCATACTTAGGACCTCCTCTGCCGACCTTTCCTCCGAAAGCCTGTGGAAAAAAATAGATATCAGCAGGTCTCCTGACTTATCCCGGAACAGGCGCCTTCCCATCAATTTTTGGCCGGATGGCCTCCCATCGCAACACCCCTAACAGATAGTGACATATTGCCTGAACCTTTTATTGTGCTTTGGGAGCACAATGAGATTCACAGTAGCGGGGACTGTCCCGGATTTGCACCGGGTTCCCTTTTAATTCCGAACGCTGGTTCAAAAACTGATACCACAAAGGTATATGAGTTGTTGCAGTGGAGTACCACTGCAACAACTCAATGTGGACTTTTTATTTATACTGGCCCAACAGCGCATCTGCAGCGGGCAGGTGGCGGTGGTGATACATGCCAACTACTTGTCCGTCTTTGAGCACCACCAGTCCCGGATTTGCGCGAATAATAGTTTTCAACAGTTTATCATCAGCGCGGTAGAACGGGTATGTAGCGCCAGTTTTTTCACCCATTTCAATACCTTTTTGGGCATCAGCGAAGGTGGTGATGGCGTATACTTTCCAGCCTGCTTTTTTAGCGGCATCCGCGACAGGATTTACCTGGTCTTTGAACAGGGAGCCATAATGCGTTTCCGGTTCGAATACTTCCCGGGTAGCCTCACTGTTTTTGGTATAAGAGAACCTTTTTACCACCGCCATAGAGTCCTTCGTCACCTGTATAGTATCCATTGCCCAAATGGTATCCTGGACTGAATAGATTTCCTTCACCATTGTTCCTTCCAGGTGATATGCCACGATCATGAGACTGTAGCCTGGCTCGGTGAGAATTTCCTCTGTCATTTCATTGTTGGAAGCATCTTCCACAGCAAACTGGCTAATTTTGGTCTCTATCACCAGAATTTTTTGACCGTCTTTTTCAATGAACGGTTCCGTTTTGATCTGGTCTTTAACTTTCCAGCCATCGGCTTTCGCATAAGTTTTGTAATAGGTTATTTTGCTTGGGTCCGGCTCATTAAAAGTGACAACCTGACCAGTATTTGTGTTTTCGAGTACCCATCCTGTAACCTGCACATTGCTGCGCGCCTTTTCTTCCATTGCTTTGATCTCCCGGATGTTGTTACCGATTTTGAACGGCCGGAAATCAACCATAGGGAGGTTCATATGCGTATTTTGATAACAAACCAGCAGTGTTAATACCGTGGCTCCACCTACAATCCAGGAGCGTTTGCCATCAAATAACTGGTGCATCCATTTGGAGCGGAACAGAAAAAGGAATGCAGGAATGAGCAGACCAAGGTCTTTATAAAAAGAAATACGCGGATCGAGTTTGATAAAATCGCCGAAACAACCACAATCTGTGACGCGCATTTGCTCTTTCACATAGGAGCCCCATTTGGCAAAATCAAAGAAATTGGCCTCCGATGGTACATACCCGGTGAGGAAAGTAAATCCTGTGAGGAGCGTAAAAAATACTACCAACAGGAAAAATAACCAGGCAGTGAGTTTGCGACGCCAGCCAACAATCAGCATCACACCGAGCACAATTTCGAAAATGACCATGAATATAGCAAAACCAGTGCTTTTTTCAGATAAAGCCGGGAACATGGGTGCCAAACCTTTCATGAAATTCGTCAGTCCTTCGAAGGTGCTTTCAAATTGCACGAAATAATCTTCCATTTTATAGGCAGTACCAATGGGGTCCACTGCTTTTACAAGGCCGGAAAAAATAAACCAGACCCCACAGAAGTACTGCAAAAAACTCATCAGTAAATTGGTGGATCGGCTCCGCATGAGCCAGGTGAGGATGGCACCGGTAATGGCAAACGAAGTAAGGAGTACAGGTAATGATGTCATATTTGATGAAGTATTTTTTCAGGAGAGAGGAGAGAGAATTGTAGATTATACCTGCTTAAAGCCTGATCTACAGTTCTCACTTCATTTTTATTAGTGCAAAAACAGCATAGTTGATAATATCCCGGTAATTGGCCTCAAGGCCTTCGGAAACAGTCGTTTTGCCGTCGTTATCTTCTATTTGTTTGATTCGGAGTAGTTTTTGAAGGATAAGGTCTGTCATACTGCTCACGCGCATGAGGCGCCATGCTTCTCCATAGTCGTGGTTTTTGTCCTGCAGCAACCGGATATTTTCGGCTACATGGCGGTCATAATGAACAGCGACTGCTGCAGGTTCCATTTCCAGCGGTGCATCTTCAGGGAGTTCGAGCTGTATAAGGGCCAGAATACTGTAATTAATGAGTCCAACAAACTCAGATGCAATACTGTCCTTAACTTTCTGCGCTCCCTTTTCCTCGATACTGCGGATCCGGGATGCCTTAATATACAATTGATCAGTAATGCTGCTGGGGCGCAAAATGCGCCACGCAGTGCCGTAATCTTTGGTTTTTGCCAAAAATAATTCGCGGCAATGGCCGATAATCTCCTGAAATTCCTGCAGTGTCTGATACATGGATATGGGCACAAAAGTAGATAAACTCACGCCTAATGACAATCATCATTAACCATAGTTTTAAAAACGTTAACTAGTACTGTACATTTGCGTCAAAGAACACAACCCGTTATGGCAAAAAAACAGCAACCGACAAAACCGGTAACGATCAGGACCGCACCCTCCAGCGCAAAGTCCACACCAGCTATTTCAAATCAACCCGGTACCAGCATTTGGCTACAGGTACTCATTGCATTAGTAGTGACTACCGCCTGCTACTGGTCGTCACTCAGCAACGATCTGGTCAACTGGGATGATGACCAGAACATTACTGAAAATGTTAACCTTGTTCAGGTGGGCATGAAAGGCCAAAACTGGAACCGAACATTTTCAGATATTTTCAGTCTGGAAAAAGGAAATGTGATTGGTAACTATAATCCACTGCCCATTTTAACTTTCGCTGTGGAGAAAGCCTGGATGAAAGATGATTTTGGTCCAAAATTCGTCCGCCGGGTTCATACCGATAACCTTATCCTGCACTTGCTGGTGGTATTGTTTGCCATGCGTGTGCTAATGTTATTGGGAATAGGCCGATGGGGTGTGCTGATTGGCGGTTTACTCATGGGTATTCACCCGATGCGGGTGGAATCTGTTGCCTGGGCTACGGAGCGCAAAGACGTTTTGTTTACAATGTTCTTTTTTGCTTCATTAGAATGCTATATCCACTACGCCAAGGCGTCAGCCAGCACTAAAAAATGGGTATTTTTTGCCTTGTCGATGTTGCTGGCAGTATTGTCGCTTTATTCCAAAGTGCAGGCCGTGACCCTGGTGGTGTCGATGGTGGTGGTGGATTACTGGCTGAAACGCAAGTGGACACTGAGCACCTGGTTAGAAAAGGTACCCCTTTT
>JBILHQ010000047.1:0-28917 GCA_044350415.1 Saprospiraceae bacterium
GTGTAATATTCCGGTATGTTCTTGTCTTGTTGCCCATATGTTTGTCTTATTTTACCGACGTAAAGATCGGATGACTATAGGCAGGTGAACAAGATGGGGGTGGTGGGACGCTTACGAACACACAGCAAAAGGAGTTATCCATCAGTATGGCCATTCCACCAGGTATTATGCCAGGGTACATGGGTGGAATGGTGTTTCGCGGGAGAATTTTACCCTATTTAGCAGCTACTTGTCGCTTCTTAACTGAGATATTAATCGATGCAAGAAAATTAGCAGTATTTCTCAAATAATCCAACTCACTTGGGTCAATTCCTTCAGGATCAAAGTGCATTACATCATTTCTAATTTCTCTGACCTTATTTAATTGCTGAATAAGTAACTTTCGCTCTAAATTGAGTTCCAACTTATTGAAATGCGATTCATTCTCAATTAACCGTACATATCCACCGAAATTTAAATCTTCTAACCTATCAATTTCTTTACCGCCATCATTTGGATCAATAACTTTTGCAATTTGTTCTTTTGTGAATTTACCAGAAAGTAATTTCCGCAAATGATTTTCAATTTGCTCAATTATCAAAAAGGGTTCTGCTAAACTGATAAATTGTTCAACAAGATCTGTAGCAGTAATTATACCAGTGATTAAATTATTTTTTGATTTGGAGCGGACAAGGACAACTTCTTCTCTCAATATTATTCTTGCTGCCTCAAATAATGGTGTAGTTTCATCGATGGTTTGGACAGGTTCACGACAATCCATTACAGTCTTGCAATTCTCTCCCATAGCAGAAGCTTTGCCGATCGATCTCCAACTTATGATACCTTCTGGCTCCCGCCCATTATTTGATAGAATAGGTAATTGGGAAAAATCATGCGCCATCATCAAATGTACTGCGGTTTGAATAGTAGCATCCCTGCTAACAAAAATCAATCCGACACCTTCATTTTTTTCGGCTGACTGGACGTAAGTAGCAGCACGAAGTCTGCTAACTCGAGGGACAGGATCGAAGTCCTCAGAAACCTCGGAATTAGGTTTTTTAGCATGTAATTTTGGCTTTGGCTTTATAATAATCTCACTATAAATCCACGTATTACCAAAGGCTGGTTCAGTAAACAACTCATATTGTTCAAGCAGGGAGTTGATTACCTCCACCACCCGCCATCCTCTCCGCCTAACACCAAATAACTCAATCATTGATTTAGGCGACGTAACACAATCCTTATTCTCTTTCTGAATTTTTTTAAATAGTTCTTCCAGTGGTTTTAAATTCTCTTCCATAATAAAATATTGCTTGATTTAAGTTTTGATTTAAAACAATTTCCCCTGCTTCCCACCATCTTCAAATAATTTCCCTTGCTCTCCAGGATAGTTAATCTGCTGTTCACCATCACTATCTGCTTTAATAGTTTTAGTTTTCTTTTTATCGTGCAATCCTTGTGCCACTTCTTCTGCATAGATCTTATGATTTAACTCCAGAAGCCGCTTTAGCACTTCTCTTCTTGCATCAGGATGTATGGTAAACCGTACACGATCATTCTCTGGCAAGTAATCTACTTCATAAAAATCATGGCGTAGTTGAATGTCTCTCCAGCCATAAGCAATAATAACGGCTTGATCCATCTCTACGTGCAGTATCCGCAAATGTTGAATTTCAGTCAGTGCTTGTTGTATATTGTAAGTGGCTTCCTTGCAGGTCCCCAAGTGCTTTAATAGATAAGCACAATCTTTTCCGTATTGCTTTTCAATTTCTTTTTGTCCTATGTCAAAAATTTTCTCAACCTGATCAAGTTGCGGTAGATTGCGAGCATGAAAAATATTATAGGTTTTAGTAAGTCCCATCCATATGCCAAGTAGAAGTGCTCTCCTATTCTCATAGTAAGCTTGACCGATTTGTTCTAAATTCTGCTTATCAGTTTGAGTGAGATCAGGAGGGAAAGGAAATGTTTCAATACATGTTGATGGTGTATATCTTAAGTCAGTCTTCATAGTCGATCCATATTTCCATGCCCAAATTGAGTGAATACTCGATTGAAACATTAGGAAATGGAAATATTGATTATATGCTATTACATTTAATGCAATATCAAAAACTTGATTAGTTTGTGCAAAGTCAACAGATAGATGTTTTGAAACTGTACAGGAAATAAGTACACGATCTAATCCCTTGATAGCCTCCATTAAATTAGGCCTCTTATCCCAATATTTCCAAAAACTTAATTCATGTATCTGATTACTAGTTTTTAAAAATGCCTCCCTTTGGGGTTTTACCTTAAGTTCCACAATACGAAAACATTCATGGTATTTCCGAGCTTCATTTTCGGTATAATCAAAAAAATTAATTATCTCTCTTTGTGCTTTTTGTTCAGGATGTCCGTTAAAATCTTCTCCAACTAAATATGGAAAAATCACCTTAGAATTTTGCTCATCATGTTTCAATATTTTAGCCTCTTCAGTTGACAAGATAAAACCTGGACCAAAAACATAGACACCCTTAAAACTTTTGCTAACGTTCGCCTTTAACCTAAATGGAAATCCAATATCTAAAGTATCTTCAAAATATGATGAAATACTTTCAACATATTTGTTATTTAAATAGAAACTATTATGCAATTTATTCTTAGTTATTGAAACAAGTGAAATCTCAACGGCTGCCAATCCTGGCCATTTCATGGACTTAATCGCAAAATTAATTTTACCCTTTTTATTTAAGATGACATCAAGGGCAACTTCTCTTGTATCTCCCTGACAAATTGTATTTGTAGTAATAAGGGATTGATAGCCCGTTGAATTTATTATTTCAAAAATCCTCCGTAAAAAGAAAGCAACTAAATCGGCACTACCTTTTTCTTCCCACATTGATTTGATCCAGTTATTGTATTCCACGCCATTTAATGTGCTGATTTTTTTTCCACCTAAAAACGGAGGATTTCCCAATATACAATCAAATCCCCCCTGCGCCATCACCTCTGGAAACTCCAAAAACCAATGAAAAAACCGGCGCTCACAACTAACTGCGACGGCTTTAGCAGATGCCAAAGTCTGTAGTGATTTACGTCCGCTGCTATAATTACGAAAATCTTCTTCTGTACTAAGCAGTGTTTCATTTTCTGGCGTTTTGGGTATAAAAAACTGAGCAGTGGCAATATCTGCCAATTGTTTTAAACGCCACCATTGCGCGCCAGTGCGCAGATTTTGAAAGTGTCTGCGCTTGGCCTCTACGGCTTCCACAGTGTTTTCCTCCAGTGTATCCAAACTTTTCCAATCGGCCCCCAAGGCGGAGAGACGTTGCAACAGTTCTGTTTGATTGGCTTTCCGGATAGCGTCCATCCCTTTTCGAGCGGCTTTATTAGCCGTCCGCAACCGTGCAGAGACCTCCTTATCATCACCGGGTAAGGTTTTGAACGCTTCATCGGGAATACCTTTATCTAAATCTTCTGCACGGCCTACCCCAACAATGGCATCGCCGCAACGGATACGGTGGTCCAGGAAGTTAAGCGGTTGTCCGGGGTTGTGTGCTTCCAGCCAGAGGGCCACTTTACAGAGTTCAACTGCCAGTGGATTTTTATCCACCCCATAAATACAGTGCTGTACCACTTCCCGCAACGCCCGCCGGTATGGCCCCGGAGCTGGTTGGTCTTCCTGGGTGCGAGCCTGCGAAAGTTTTAGTGCAATCCGCCGGGCCGCAGCCAACAGGATATGGCCAGAACCACAAGCTACGTCGGCAACTTTCAGCGTCAGCAGGCTTTCACCTGTGGGGTCTTTTTGGAGCCGTTCCTCTATTAAATGATCGAGTGAATGTTTGATAAGTGGATGTACCAGTTCATCGGGAGTATAATGCGATCCCGAGCTGGCACGCTCTTTACCTTTTACAAAACGAAACTCCCAGGGTTGTTGGTCCACAGTTGGCTGGTATTCCAGCAAACCTTCATACACCGAACCAAATTCCTCTACATCCAATGCAGCGTAGTTCACCCGGATGATCTGTCTTTGTTCGTTTTCAAAAGCGCTCAAGAGAAAAACAGCACGAAGCAGGCTTTCATTGTCCAACCTGCAATCGCCCAAGTATGCTAATGCATTCGAAGAAAACAAATCACCTGCTAAGGGTTGAACACCCAGTGCTTTTCCACGGTCGCCAGCTTCAAACAACCGGAATGTTTGCATTACCCCTTCCCAAAGATCTGTGTACCGTTGCTGATCGTACAGTCGTTTTTCTGCTAATTGACGCACACGGTTTACTGCATAATATTGATAATAAATCTGTCGCCGAGCCGCTTCTTTTGGATCAAGTGGCTGACGATCTTCGGGCTCAGGATAAATCAGGTTGCGCTCCTCGGTGACCATCAGGAACAAGAGCCGGTAAATCAACCGCAATAACTCATCGTATAATTTATCGGGCGTCAGTTGACCGGTAACTAATGCGGTACGCAATGCCTCATTTGCGGGGTGCTTCAAAAAGCCATTCCCAAAAGTTAGAATAGCGAATTCAACGCTTCCCGAAAGCTTTTCACGGATACGGGAGCCTGCAGCCAGGGAATCAGTGTGATACCGTTCGATAAGAGAGGATAGTGCGTCGGTGGCCATGCGCGGCATACGGCTGGCATGTAAAACCCGGTACAACAATGCAAAATCGGCATAGCGATCCTCTTCCAGTATTTTTATCAGGTCAAACTCGAGATAAGATATACGTGTGAGCCTTGAACTGTCCCGAAGCAACCGCAATTGAGCGCCATTGGTAACTAAGCCATATACATGTTCCGTAACATTCAGATACTCTTGAACCATGGCATGAGGGCTCATACTTTGGCGACCTTCCGGCTTCCGATCGAGGCTCTCTTTAATCCCTGCGATATGCACCGGTAGTCCATCAAGATTGGCAACACGGTGGCTGATCTTATATGTTTTACCATTGAGGGTTTCATCTGGTGATGACTCCAGTTTGTACCCCAAATAATCGAGAAAATCCAGCATCCAATACTTCCGCGTGTCTGCACGACCGGTATCACCATCTTTTATTTTTTCCTGCCGGCGTCTAAAAATCTGGTATTGATCTTTTACATCCGCCCATGCGCGTTGGATCTCATCCCTGACCTTCGTACCCGGGTCCAGCCAAAAATCTTTAGGAGACTGGCCGACACCTTGCTGCTCGCTTTGTATTTGGGCCAGCAGTTCGGCAGATAATATATTTCCCTGAACTTGAATAGCGTGAAATTGCATAACAGTTAGCGTAGGTTAGTTGAGTTTGGAGTTGTCGGGTACCAAAATATACAAGCCCAATAAATCCATTGGAAGGATGGGCTCCACCACTTTAAACCGGTGGCCTTTGTCCAGCGCTTCCCGAAAACGCTCATGCGCTTCAATCAAATGATCCGCCCTTTGACTGGCTAAAGCATCCGTTACCTGCGTCATTTTTTGAAGCGTACTTAATGCCTCGTCCAACCAGTAGGATTGTTCGGCGGGCGTAATATTGGCAGAAGGTACCGCACGATTCAACAAGTCTTTTGCTTGTTCAGCGTTGAGATGATTTTCAGCAGCTTCTGCATCACCTTGCCATCCCCACAACAGCATCTCTTCAGCCACTATTTCCTGACGGCCTTGCAGGGTTGCAATGACATTACGTACCCGGTACTCTGCAAGTACGGTAACTTGTGTTACCTCTTTCGTTCGCAACACACTACTTCTGCCAACATGGAAGCGGTTATTTTCAGGATAAAGCGCGTTAGCCAATACAATTTGACTCAGCCTTTCCACCAATGGATGATTACGACCAATATAGCGATAACCATCCGGCGTTGGAGATTGAAAACTCAGCAAAGTCTCCTTTGCTTTTGGAAACATTGCTTTTATATCTTCCGGTAAATTATCAGGGTAAAGTCGGTGGCCTTTTTTCCAGGGCTCGAACTGTACCCCCAAGTAAGCCAGTGTCTGCGATACAAAATCAGCAACGGTGGCTACATCACCGATGACAGCATCAACCTCTTTCAAATCTATCTCGATATCCTGTGCTTTGATAGCGTGTTGTGCAAAAATACTCCGTATTGCTTTTTGCTGCTCAGCTGCTAAATCATAAGCCAGCGAAATCTTATCCCGTTGTTCATTGTACACTGTGAATTCACGGGTATCAAATAAGGTACCTTGATTGTATTCCTGTGCACTTTTGGGATTAAGCAGGACAGCATTTAATACGGCATCAATGATGGTTTGGCTATTTTCTGGAAATGGAACAGAAATACCTAATTGTTCCCGGATTTCCCGGGCTTTCTGCAATAAAACCTTCAATACGATGCCATCCATGGGATTATCCTGACCGTAAAGCAAGCCCACCCTCACCTCTTTAGCTGCTTGACCAAAGCGATCCACCCTGCCCTCCCGTTGTTCAAGCCGGTTGGGGTTCCATGGTAAGTCGTAATGAAAAACGGCGGTAAAGAGGTGCTGCAGGTTAATGCCTTCTGATAAACAGTCGGTAGCCACCAGTACACGCTGACTAAGATTATTGTCTTTCAGCGCCTCAATACGTTCCCGTCGTTGTTCATCATCCAATTCGGAGGTAATTGTTTCGACAGCAATATTTTTGGGCAAATTGCTCCTTAGAATATCGCCAATGTATTTTGCCGTTTCAATATACCGACAGTAAATGATAGGGTTATACCCTTCTTTGAGCCATTTTTTTATTGTACTTAAAGTTTCTGCTGCTTTTTTATCAGTTTGAACACCTTTTAGTTGCTCCATTTTACCTGCCAGATCTTTGAACCGACTAACCTGATTTTCCGACCAGGTATTCTTATCTACCAACTGTGTAGGTTCTATATCACCTTCTTCACCAAAATCAGAATCAACCACGGGATTGGTCGTACTGTCGTCATCGGTATCTTCGCGTTCCTTTCCTGCTCGATTTTGCAACATCAATGCTCCTGCTGCCGGGGAAGAAATAACACCCCGTAGAAGTGCCAGTGCTGTCCAATATTGGATACGTTGTTTTCTGTTAATCGGCTGACCAATACCTTCAATCATTCCCTGTACAAAATGAAATACCTCCCAATATACCTGACTGTATTCGGTTGAAAGCTGGTATGGGATTTCTGCAGGGATTCTTTTCGGGAAAGGATTATCTTCTCCCATCCACCGTTCAATATCGGCTCGTCTTCGCTGAACGAAGTGCCTGGCAATTGCTCTTCGGTATTTTTCTTCTGCATTAGAGAGCATAAGTGTTTCAAACTCCGACTTCAATAAACCTAAGAGTGACTGAAATTCGGCAGGTTTTCCACTGTGCGGAGTTGCTGTAAGCAGGATCAAGTGTTGTGCCTGTTTTTCAGATATTTTTTTTAAGAGGTAATACCGTTGTTGTTGACCATCCAGCGAACCCTGAGGTTTAGCACAAGTGTGGGCTTCATCTACAATTACCAATTCAGGGCATTCATGTACAAACTCCTGTCTACGGTGATCAGATTTTATGTAATCAATTGAAATAACCTGAAAAGGGAAATAGTGATAAATACTCGCATCACCGTAAATTTTACGATCTAATTGGGCCGCAGTACTGGAGCGGATAATTTCCGCTTCGATGCCAAATTTATCTAACAATTCCTGCTTCCATTGCTCACAAAGGTGAGGAAGGCAAATGATTGCAAAGCGTTTGATCACTCCCCGATCAAGCATTTCCCGAACTATCATCAGTGCTTCAATCGTCTTACCGATACCCACATCATCCGCAATGAGTAATCGCACCGGATTTTCCTGCCGCAGGGCCATTATTAAAGGCACCATCTGGTATGCCCTTGGTCTAAATGAAAACTTTCCAATGGAGCGGAATGGTCCGGCTGCATTTCTGAAAGAAAGCCGGGATGCGTTGAATAACATTTTTGCCGAAGCGAAATCGCCCAAATCCACTTTTTCAGGCAAACGAAATGTTGCAGGCTGTGGTAATTCATCCTGGGATTGAAGCGGAAGATAAACGCCTGTAAGTTCCTCCTCTGTTCCACCCAAAGGCTTCAACAGTAATAGGTCATTATCTGCTGAAGGCATAACAATCCAATCGCGTTGACGAAGTCGAACAAGTGATCCTGGGTTAAACTGCATAGGAATTAAGTTGATGATTTAACTTTATAAAAGATATCAGGCCGTTTTTGGATAAAACTTTCAATCGGCTCGTCGAAACGCCAGACTAAGACCTGCCATCCGGCATTACGCAAAGCCTTTCGCTTGACAACATCGGCTTCCTTCACGTCCTCCTTATCATGTACACTTCCGTCAATAAAAATTGCCACATTAGGCTCATATATAAAATCAGGTTGGATGTACAGGCCATTTATTCCCGACATTTGGGTTTGAGTACTATCGGGCATTCTGATGTTATTTTTGTGTAAGTAGCGAATAAATTGCTGCTCCAGTGTAGAGTTTGGATCGCTTTCTTGTACCAACATTTCTTTTTGCTGGTCCAAACTAGCGTAGACTGGTTTGGGTGGGAATTGAATATGGCAGTCCATTAATAACTCTAATGCTTCTTTAATGTGAAACCTGTTAATTCTGTCATGGTCCCTTTGATTGTAATACGATAACAGGTCATCGTAAGAAGCAACAGGAGCGTTGGGTATTTGTGGATGAACATCTACGCCGTTTTCAAACCAACAAACCTTGTATGCCTCTTTGACAATATTAGGAAATGCTTCAGGATCACGTGCTAATTGGGAAAGAATCCCCAAACTGCCTTCAGCAGCTTCAAACAAAAGAATATTAGGACGCTCTGTTTCGCCCATAATATAAGCCCCTATTTCATTAGATTCAACCTGATAAAGGTTCTCAACAGCACGTTTAAGTGCATATAAAAATGTTGAAGTAGCACTTGCATCCAGATTTAATCTGGCAACGGGTTGAATATATAATGAGTCAGCGTTGCCGGTAGTATATGGCATTACTCTGCGGACCTCTTCGGCATTAGGACTTACCGCTTCCATTTCCTTTTCTCTTTTCCAATATCCATTTCGCAACCCCATTGGGAAGCCGCGTTTTTGTGATCGTCGCCAACGTGTATTTACCTGAATAATATTGGCGGTGGGAATAAAATACATCCGCAATAAAAGATCTTTCCCATGATACACTTCTATTGGTTTTGTCTGATCAAAACCTCCTGTAACGGAAAAGTATGTTTTAATATCAAATCCGGTAGAGGTTCGTTCCTCTTCTTCACAGGATATTCTTTCTTGTACCTCACCAGTAGTTTCAGACATGGGCACCAAATCCATAAGCAGGTCCCGATGCGCATCAGTATCCAGGAGGGACCCTGTTACCGGGCATAGATTAGCAGAGAAGTCATCCCCAATAAAAAAGTAGCCGGAATCTTTTGACGTTTTTGCATTTTGCAACTGAGACTCCGGATTTAACATATTCATTCGGAGAATATTATATTTTGCACCGTTGTGGTACACAATATTGCGGGGCCCAAACTCTTTTAAGGCTGTGAATCTCGCCCTGCTTACATAGTCACCATCCATTTTGTCTCCTGACAAGAACGTGCGCAAGGGTAACCGGGTGAAGTTATAACCAGGCAAAAATCCTTCTGAGGCCAGATAACGGTAAGGATAAAATTCAGACAAGTCGTTCCCTCTGTTGCCCGATTCATTTCGGAGCAAGTCCAACTGCCTTACTGTTTGTTTTTCCATCCTCCATGCGTTTCTTCGCTCATCAGAATTAGGTCCAAACACAGGGTTTCCTAAAATGGACTGTGCGTTTGCTAATTGACTTTTAGCACCCACATATAGTTCACGCCATCTGCCAAGAGATTTATCAAACACCTGAAGAAAATTCTCGATATGGCTAACTAAAAGATCATCAGTGTACCAATTAGTTTCCATTAATTGATCCAGAATATCACCCAGAACAGCCTTACTTGCAGCAAGTACTTTTGAGCAACGTTCTTCGTGACCGTCTTTTATTCTCTCTACTATTTCTCTCTTTAAAGGAAGTTTGGGGTAATCATCCAGGTCAATGATTTCACTGATTGATCGTTCGATCCCACTCAAACCAAGTATTGACAAATACGTAGCGTTGACATGAGAAAGTAATAAATCCCTGTTCATCAGGTCGATACGTGGAGGAGATACCACTCCGGCGATCATGTCCTCTTTATTCTTAAAATAATGGCGATCATGTGGTGCAAAGGCAGAGCAATACGTAAACACTAAGGCGCCTTGCCCACTCCGGCCAGCACGACCACTTCGTTGTGCATAGTTTGCGGGACTTGGAGGTACATTCCTCATGTGTACCACATTCAAATTTTTGATATCAATGCCCAATTCCATGGTTGGAGAGCAGAACAACGCGCTAATCTCTCCTTTTCGAAATTTGTCTTCCCGTTCAATACGATCATCGTACCTCAATTGACCTGTATGTTCTCGCCCCTCCATTGATTTTGTTTTCCTGAGATCCTGCATGTACAACTGTTTAAAGTATGCATTGGGCTCGAGTTCGAAATCATCCTTATATGTAAGAATACGTACATTATCTGGCTTAACAGATTGCCCATCCCCTAAAGTCCAAAGTATTTTGGAGACATCAAGTTGCCAAAGGAAATAGCTCTGTTCGCTTCCATTTTCTCTCCGTAGGAAACCACATTCCTCAAGTTTAGTCATTAATTTCTCAACAAAATTGGCGTAAACAGGCCCTTTTAATCCATCAAACCCATAAGATTTTAGCGCGAACTTGATATACTTCCCCAATGCAGAATTGGAGCCAATACTATTTGCAAAAACACTTCGGCGTTGATCGTTTGGCACTTTACCTAAACGCAAGTAAGGAGGTATTTCCAATTCTTCATTAGATTCAATTGACCAGGGTTGTTTGAGTGTTTGTAAAAATGAGCTTTGGAGTTGTCTTGGGTTATTCAGTTTGTGAAAGAAAATAGCATAAGAGGTTCTGAAAAAGTCCAATACATTCTCAAGAAACTTAAACCGGTCCTCTGCAGGCATTTGACTAATCTCATCCAAATCAGACCATAATTCATTACTTTGAGCTTCTTGGTCTAAGTATTTATATGATATTCTCAAAAGGCCGCACTGCTCAAGATTGGGCATAATTACACGCCATCCACGCTTCAGGTCAAGCAGTATTCTCGTCATAATGTAATCCTTCAGCACATCCTCATTATCGCGCCGGGCTCCAGGCGTACTTGCAGGTTTCTGTGCATATTCTTCCTGAGAAATATCCAATGCAGAAAAAACACTATCCGCTATCGATTTAAAATCGAGCGTTGTGTTGGGCGTTTGCCGTAATGCGTGATAAATTGCAGAGCGCACCTTTACTACCTGCAAAAAATCGTTAAAATGGCCAGCTTGCAAAGCCGCATCCTGGCGATTATCAGTAAAACTTAGTACTTTTTGGTCGCTTACAGGAACACCTTCTTTACTCAGCTCATTTACTATAGCATAGGAAAGAATCGTTGTGGCTGAACTTCTGCCTTCATTACCGAGCGTCATCAGTTTGGTTCCTTCCTTGGTTTTAGGATCATAAAATGCACCACTGGTCGGATCAAATAACAACTTAGCTGGCATATACCACCCCCAGCTTTCTAGTTGTTCACTTTCAGAAAAATAGCCAAATGAGTCAAAAGAAATTTTTTGGGGCAGGCGTTTTCGGTAATCCGGTTTAGCTTCCCACGATTGACGCGTTTGTGAAAATTGTATCCAGGCATCCGGCAAAGATTCAATTTCCGAATCGCTCCATATTTCTTCATTTTCATGAGGTATGATTAAATAACCGGCCTCGAGATTTTCGATGTCGAGTTCTTCTACCAACGTATCGTGAAACCCTCTGGGTTCCAATCGACTTAAATCTTTATTTTTTCGAACGCAGATAAAATCATGGCCGGATATCCGACTGAAAACAACCGGAAAAATCGGTTTTTGATCACTATTACCTGCGTTTATATAGTAACCAGGATCTAAAGAAATGAATCGCTTTTCACCCGGATCAAGAGAAACATAAACACTTCCGGTTTGAGAAATGAATTGGTGTAATTTGAATGGAAAGATACTTCGGCTGCTACTTGCTGCACTTAATGCCTCCGACCAATCCAGGAGATTTAAAATTTGGCTTGAACATTCATCAACTTGCTCGTCGGCATCTTCTGCAAGCATTTGAGAAATATCTTTAAGTGACAGCGGTTTACCTCTCCGAATCCAATCATCTTTGCGTTCCAGAACTATTCTGTTTTCTAACCAAACAGCAATTGGGTTAATTCGGAGGAGTTCTTCTGATGCATTCTTATCGATGGTAGACTTAATAGCATTTTTCAAATCAGTTTTGTCAGGTATTTGTCCTGAAAAAACGGTCTGAACTTTTAAAGATTCATTGATTACCTGTTCTGCTGAAAACGATTTTTGGCCAAATATTATTCGCGCCAATTGAGCAACTTTTTCTTTTTGTTCCTGTTGGATTTCGCTTGAAACTAACGTAGCAGACGTCCCCATAAAACGAATATCATTTTTTGCTTTTGCCCGGATCCTGCGTATCAAAATTGCAATATCACTTCCTTGCCGCCCCCTGTATGTGTGAAGTTCATCAAATGCAAGAAACTCAAGATTTCCCTGGATGTTCTCACGCAGAAAAGATTCGCTGGAACGGGTCATGATGAGTTCAAGCATCATGTAATTGGTCAACAGAATATCTGGAGGATCTTTTTTGATCTGTTGTTTTCTATCCTCTTTTTCCTGACCAGTGTACTTTGCAAATGAAATAGGAAAAGAACCTTGCCCGTGTTTTTGCTCATATTGTTTCTCATATTTGGCAAATTCTTCCTCCTGGGAATTAATCAAGGCATTCATTGGATACACAATTATCGCCCTTACTCCCTTTGAATCTTTAGGATTCCGCAAAATATGGTTGAAAATTGTAGCAATATAGGTAAGCGATTTCCCTGATCCAGTACCAGAAGTAACTACGAAATCTTTCCCTGCGGAACCCAGGTTAATTGCCTCTAACTGATGGCGATAAAGGGTGTATCCCGTCAGAATATCAGCAAGCCGAGGTTCCAGAATATTCTGGTGACAGAGATCTTCAATTGATCCCCCATTTTCATAAGCAGGGTTAAATTGCAAAAGTGGTTCAGGGAGAAGTTTCCCTTCTTTCATTGCATTTTCCACCTGTTCCCGAATCGCGGTATTTTTTATTCGGATAAAACTCTCTAAAAATGACTTGTATTGATTGATGATTCTGCTTTGTAGCGAAAAAACCTGCATCTGATTTGGATTTTCTTAGTTAAAAAACCTTTGGTGAAAGTCAAGGGCAAATTTAGCACCAAACTTCACATTGAATAATAATATCAAAAATAAATTTATAAAATTTATGATAATCAAAGATTTATATGGAAAACTACATCCAAATTTAAAAATAAAATCTCCATTTCTGCTGTCATTGAATTCTCCATAAATAATATTAATTATACCCTGCAAATGTAATAGGCATGTGTGCAATCAACGTGCACAGGTTGTAACATTAACCAAAATCGAGGTATTTAACGTTGGCCAGATCAAAACTTTATTACATTTGCAAATCAATTTCAATATGAACAATCGGCATCCATGTCAAAAAATAAAAATGCATCCATCAGGTACCAAACACTGGACAAATGTTTCCGCAATCCAGGACGCCGTTACTACATGGAGGATTTACTAGAAGAATGCAATAAGGCGATTCTTGACCTGGAACCAGGTGCAAGTGGTGTAAAACGCCGCCAGATATATAACGACATTAGGTATATGGAAAGTGCTCAAGGCTGGTCCATTGCATTAGACAGCATAAAAGATGGTAAAAAAACATTTTACCAGTATTCCAACCGCAATTTTTCCATTAACAATCAACCAGTCAACGCAACAGAAATCAACCAGTTGAAGTCAGCGTTAGCGATGTTGACGCGGTTCAAAGGTCTGCCGCAGTTCGAGTGGATGAACGAGATGTTGCTCAAGTTTGACCAGACGCTTCATCTTACCACTGAAAATCGCGAAATTGTGGGCTTTGATCATAATGAGTTTCTCCGTGGTATAGAGCATATCAGCGATCTGTTTAATGCAATATCCTACAACAAGATATTGATGGTGCTCTATAAACCTTTTCAGGCTGAAACGGCAAGTGAATATTTGATACATCCCCGTTACATTAAACAGTACAATGGACGCTGGTTTTTGATGGCTACTTCTCCTGGGATTACCCGAATTACGGTTATGCCGCTGGATAGGATCGAAGGAATAACAGAAACGGGGGAATCCTTTATTCCGGATAAAAACCTTGATTTCAAGGAGTATTTTGACGATATTGTCGGGGTGTCGCGCAATGAAGGCGCTGAGGTTGAAAAAGTTGAAATATTTATTACGAAGGAATTGGTGCCTTATATATTGACCAAGCCCTTGCATGGTTCTCAAAAACGGGTTTCCCAAAATGAAGCAGGTATGGTCATTTCTTTGAGTGTTATTCCCAATTATGAACTGGAACAGTTAATCCTATCGCATGGTGAAAAAGTGCAAGTATTGACTCCTCAAGACTTACAAGAGAAGATTTTTAATCGGTTAAAGGCGGGTGCTTTGCAATATGCGCCAACTAATCAATAAATGACTACAGTAATGTTTGTTAAAAGGCCGGATTTTGTTTAGGTCATTAGTTTGGCCCTGTCACCCTTTTCGCCGAAAAAGGCGAAAAGGTAGCGGGTCCCGGTCGCAAAGCGGGGCGGTGGGCTGGTACAAAAGTGCTGATCTGGCATAAGCGATTACGTCCATTCGGCAGCAGGTTTTATCGTCCAGATTGCTGTGCAAAGACCGTCCATGTGGCGTCCTGCGAGGGTGTGCAACAAAACAGTTTTTTTATGCAACGAAACAATTTTGTTACGCAACGAAACAATTTTGTTACGCAACAAAACTGTTTTGTTACGCAACAAAACAATTTTGTTATGCAACAAAACAATTTTGTTATGCAACAAAACAGTTTTGTCATGCAACAAAACAGTTTTGTTATGCAACAAAACAGTTTTGTTATGCAACAAAACAGTTTTGTCATGCAACAAAACAATTTTGTTACGCAACAAAACAATTTTGTTACGCAACAAAACAGTTTTGTTACGCAACAAAACTGTTTTTTGAATCGAAGACGTCATTTTCAGGCAAGATAAATGGCCGCTTTTTTTCAATATTTATTTTCTCAATAAATTGATTTTCAATACTTTAATCTTTCATTTTCATATTTAATGCCGAAAAAAAGGCATGGAATGGGTGGCACAATGGGCACCTACGGTAAAAACAAGTCTATCCAGGTATCTAATCTGCCCGGCCAACAGGATTTGATGATTCAGGTCCGGTCGCTGGGGACGCTGTTCCGCAAAAGTGCCTGGTCGGAGGCGGTTGAGGCTTTTGCGAGCTGAAGTTAAGTCGGTATTGTATTTTGAGCAGTCGCAAATGCCGGTGGAGGTGTTTGCGGCTGTTTTTTGTGGTGGGGGGGGCGCAAGACCCCCAGCTCCTAAAGGGGAGCCGTCTGTGGTGGCTGCGCCTACTGCCATAATCTATGATTCAAATATTTGATAATCAATTTATTATCTGATATATTCTTGCAGTAGGCGCAGCCACCACAGACGGCTCCCCTTTAGGGGTTGGGGGTCTTGCACCCGGCGCAGCCACCACAACCCTCCCCTTCAATCAAAAATCACCATCAAAATTCCCGAAGCAATTAACAGTATTCCGGTCACCAGACCTGCGGAGTGTTCCCACGCGTGCCAATCCATTTTGCGCATGCCGTGGTACGCCAGTTGCATCCAAATGACCATGCCGACTACGGAAGTAATGGCATAAACAAGGGCGATTTTGATGACGAAGGGCCAGCCATATGGTCCGGCGGCCAGAAAATAGCCTTCGATTTCGAGGCAGGGAGAGAAGAACATGGAAATGGCTAAAGAGGCGACGATGCCCCAGCGGGATTCCTGTTGGTGTAAATGAAAATGGTGGTGGTAATAGTGCTGGTACACGTAAAATGCGCCGAGCGAAAAGAGCATCAGGGGCGAAAACCAGCGGGTAAAAGCCTCCACCGTATTGGCCAGCGAAGCACCAAGTGCCGCAATGGCAAAACCAAGGGCAATGGTACTGAGTACGTGGGCCGATCCGATTAATAAAGTAATCCGGAGGGTTTTGCCGCCACTCCATTTTGCATGCTTGCTGACTGCCAGGATGGGTAGCCAATGGCTTGGAATGAGGGCATGAAAAAAGCTAAGCGCGGCACTGCCGGCAAGGAGAGTGAACATCTTTTCTGTGCACGATGTCTTTACGAGACTTATTGGCGGGAGGGTGCCCGCCGCATCAAGTCTACGGGTTATTGGCTAAACTTCTAACAAGTAAACCACCATTTGGTTGCCAGGATAATTGGAGCGGATCGCCGGTTTTGAGCCAGGAGACAAGGTCTTTGCCCAAAATGGTGGCACGCCAGCCATCGAGCATGGAAGCGTCGAAATCGGGATTGCCGTTTTTCAGTTTGTTGAAATCGCCCCGGGGAAACAGGAGCGCGGCGCTGATTTCGTGGCTGATGCATTGTTTTTTCACAAAATGATACAGCAATTCGTAGTGCCATTCCCATTCCGGGTCATCAGGCGGGGCTCCGGGGAGGTTGTTGATCAGATCAATTTCAAACTGTTCGGCGGGTGCTTTCCAAAGGTTCAACCAATCAGCCTGGTATTTTTTCCAGGCATTTTCCGGAATAGTCCGGTTGGCGCGAATGGAGCCGCCGCCATCTTTCAGCGTCCGCATAATGGAGCTGATGTGTTTGCCTTGTACCACCTGTTCTTTCGGAATGTTCAGTTCGAGTGCCCGGTTGCGGCGCCAGGCATATATCCGCAGTAAAAACACTTGTTCTTTTCGGTCCAGCTGGTAAATAAAATCACTGGAGAGGGCTTCTTTATAGGGATCTGACACGTAAAAGCCGGTCGATTCCCACTTGGATAATTCTTCCCTCGGCCATTCACTGCGTTTTTTCTTATCGAGTTTGGCTTGTAATTTTTTGTACAGGGCCGGCAGGTATTTTACATCTTCGATGGCATAGGAAATAGATTTCTGGTCCAGTGGGCGGGCTTCCCAATCGGCCACCGTATGGCTTTTGGACAAGCTGACGCCTAATTCGCGTTCCACAATTTTACCAAACCCTGCCGGATAGTTGTATCCTACGAAACCCGCAGCAATTTGGGTATCGAACAGGTTTTTAGGGATTGTGTTGAAGAGGGTGTTCAACAAGCGGTAATCATTGTCGCCCGCATGGGTAATGATGAGTACGCCGGGGTCAGCAACGATATTCAGGAAACCGGAGAGGTCGCTGATGCGCAAAGTGTCCACGAGTAAAATGCCGTGTTCCCAAACGATCTGGAGGAGGCAAAGCACTGGAATAAACGATTTTTCACCTACGAATTCCGTGTCGAAGCCGATCCATTGGGCGTCTTTTAACAGCGCTATTTCATTGTTAAAATCAAGTTGGGTATCTAAATATTTTACTGGAATGCTCATTGTTATAGTGGTATTACAAAACTGGCGCGGACGCTACTTAAACTACATGCGCTTTAAAAAGGGCCACAATATCAAACAAATTTTGTGTATTTTTTTCCGGAAGGCCCAACCATTTTGCTGCTTGCTGAAAAAAAAGTGCGGGGGATTCTTTTTGGAGGTACATTTCCCGCAGGGAAGTGGCTCCAGCCGACTTTGATAGCTTCTGTCCTGTGGCATCCTGGATGAGGGGATGGTGAAAAATGCGGACGTTGTTGAATTGTTGCCATCCAGCTTTTTCGGCCAGCCAATACTGTGCGGCACTGGAGGCGCGGAGGTCGTCGCCCCGAATAATATGGGTGATTCCGAACTTGGTATCCAGTGCAACACTGGCCATCTGGTAGGACGGCATTCCGTCGCGGCGGCGGACGATAAAGCAAGGCAGTGGGAAACCTGGGGGCGTATCGGCGCGCCAGGCGGCATTGGGGGTGTTCAATGGCAATCCCTGCAACCGGAAGGCATCGGGATAGGTATCGCCAAACGATGCGCATGCTTTGCGCGATTTCATACAGGCAAACACCTGTTTTTCGGCGGCCAGTGCTTCCAGTCCGGGGAGCATATCGGCCAAAAAATACTTTTGCGACCACCGTTGTTCAAAGTCATCGGGATCTGTTGGGCCCTGGTCCCATGAAATACCGAGCCAATGGAGCGTATCAAAAATGTCGGCCACAAATTCCGGCCGTTTCCGGTCGTCGTCGAGGTCGTCGATCCGCAAAAGGATTTGGCCCTGAGGATGCACGCGGGCACACAAGGCATTGAAAATGAAATTGAGGGCATTGCCGGCATGTAGAAAACCGGATGGGGTGGGGGCGATACGGACGTGGCAGGCCGGAGCGCAGGCGGCTTGCTGTATGAAATGGGTTAATGTGGCGGTTGGGTCAGCAATTGACGGCATTTCTTTCAAAGGGATATTTATGTTTTTGGTGAATGGGGAGAAACGCGGTGAAAAGGCATTTTGATCATCTGCTACGTCCCTAAAACCGCCCCACTTCCACTTCCGTATTTATTGCCGTCTCCCCACAAATATGCCCGGTAAAATGGTCGGCCCAATACGGTGCCAGCAGTGCGCCTTTACTGCCGGTGCCATTAAAAATGCCAATTCTGGGGTCTTCTTTACTCCATCCGATGATTGGGCGCCGGTCCTTGACGACAGGGCGGACTGCTGCGCCGTGTGCTAATATCCGGTAGCCGCATAGCAGGGTTTGGTCTAGTTCATCGGTGAGAAATTGCAGCCCACCGGGTGTGGGTGCGCTGTCTTCAAAATCCCAGATATAATTGGCCCCTACCCAATATTTATTTGGTCCTACTGGGACAATCATGATGTGTTTTTTAAGCATGTGGCGAATCTCCCGTTCGTCATCGAGGGCAATCAGCAGCCTTTCTCCTTTGGCGCATTGCCAGGGGATGCCGGGGAAGAATGGATTGGAGGCGCCTTTATGGCCTTCGCAGAAAATAATGCGGTCGAAGGAATTCAGCCAGGAATCGGTTTGGTCCGGCGCGATATATTCAGGAAGCCATTGCCCGGTTGCTGAAAAAAGCGTGCGGGTAAAGCGCAGGACCACTTCAAAATCGACCCTTGCAGCGCGGTGCAACAGGCCGCAGGTAAAATCAGCACTGATCAACCCTTTCCAGTCTATAGCATCCTCCGCAACACCCATAAGACCCTCAAATTCGGGCCGGGCCGCCCGGAGGTTCCATTCATTACTTTCTAAATGACTACCCAGCAGGCGGATAATCGGAAAGTCATACCAGATTTGCTCTCCGGCTTGTTGGGCTAACTGTGTATAGAACTGTTGGGCGAAAGGGAAAAAGAGGTCAAATCCCCAGGACTTGGCATATCGTTTGCCGGTCACCGGATTGATGACACCTGCCGCCAGTGCAGAGGAAGAAACAAAAGGGGTGGTGTCTGCAATACAGACGATTACCCCTGCAGCGCGGAGGGTATTGGCGAGTACAGCACCTGCGATACCCTGTCCAGCAATCAAGATTTTGAGAGACAAGCTTATTTATAACGTCTGCGAATCAGGCGGATAAAGCCCTTGGCGGCTTCCGCTTTTTTCTTGTCGAGCCAATCATAGTTCCCAATACAATGGTTGATGAGGTACGCCTTGGCTTGTTCGAAGCCAGAAAAACTATTCAGGGCATTTAAAGTTTCATCGAAAGCGGCACTGTTGCCGGCAAAAAGTTCGCGGGTCAGCAACAGTTTGTCATTGAGGGCAATGGCGCGTTTCAAGTCGGAAATAGGTGTTTCCGACAGTTTTTCCGATAATTCTTTCGCCTCTTTATATTCAAAGAGGACTTCAGCTGTCGAAGCGATAACCGGCGTGCTGACTGGCACAGCAGGTTTAGGAGCAGGCGCTTCGGGTTGCGGTGCTGCTGCTGCGGGCGGCGGCGGCGCTACCACTACTGGTGGCGGCGGTGGTGCTGGTGCAACTTCCATAGGCGGCGGTGCTGGTGCTGCTTCCGGCGCAGGCGGCGCCTGAACTGGCGGCGGCGCGGGGGCCGGTGGTGCCGGTGCAATATATGGTGCAGGCGCAGCCATTACAGGAGGAGGGGCTTCCACGTGTGGCACTTTTTTGGCACTCGATGCGCCACGGGCAGCCTCCGGATATTCTGAAAGAAAGGCGTCATACAATTCCCGGACATAGGACATCGTAATGTCTACGTCAATCCGCGGTACGTTTTCCGGGTCTTTCAGCATGCGCGCAAATTCGCGGTTGATCTTGTCTAGATAAA
The DNA here is from genome assembly GCA_044350415.1 of Saprospiraceae bacterium. GTDB lineage: Bacteria > Bacteroidota > Bacteroidia > Chitinophagales > Saprospiraceae > M3007. Next base: position 20,284 of record JBILHQ010000047.1, read on the forward strand.
TCTTCGCCTTCAACAAATCCATGGTTATATCGTAATTGTTTGTTCAAGTGGCAAACCTACTGCAATTCAATGGGTTTACAAAACCATGCCGGATTAATTTTGGTAGGCCGCCAGCCATTTGCACTCTCTGATCGCTTGTTGGGTGAATTCTGTTTCCGGAAATTGCCTCAACAAGGCATCGTAATAGCCGAAATACTTAGCGGGTGGACGGGCAATTAATTTACTGCCCGGCAAATAGGTGCAATCGGGTTGACAGAACCACATTTTTTGTTCACAACGGGCCGCCATAAAGATGATTTTAGCCGTGAAATTGACATTTTCTTTCGAAAATTCCAATGCTTTTTGGAAGTAAGAAAGCGCTTTGCTGACGTCTGTATTTTCGTAGTTACCATTATAGGTGTCCACCATCGGAAACACAGGTCCCTGGGCCAGCCTGTTCCAGTTGTATCCCGATCGGTACGTGTCGCGTAAGCGCCACTCGTACCCGAAATAGGAGGTGTTGTAATAACCCAGGCCGAGGGTGTAGTAATACCGGGCTGCAGCCTCCTGGTTTAACGCTTCTGCCGCTTTAGCGAGTTGTTCGTATTCAATAAGTTTTTTTACAAATTCGATGCTGGACACTTTGATGGAATCGACGGGATCGAACTGTGGGGCTCCATCCAAAATGCTCTCCCGGAAAGGCGAGTATTTGGGCAAAATGGCGGCATCGGCTTCGCGCATCGATGCGCCCACCAGGAGGGCCGCTTCCGGGTAACCGCGATTGAGCAGGGTAATGGCTTTGAGGTTAATCAGGCGGGCGAGCATACCTGTACGCGCCGAACTAGTATCGTATATGGCAGTAGCCTGAAAAAAGTCCTCATTGCCCTGGTTGGCCTGCTGGATCATTTGATCAATGACCGGAATGGATGGATTCATAAATACGCCGTTCGAACCGTAAACGGTCAAAATGGATAATCCGGTCTGGCTTTTCCCTTCGTAGTACGCTGCGATCATGTCCTGCATGTACAAACTCAGGTCAGGATGATCTTTAAACGACCTGTATTTTCTGATTTTGGCGGCCCGGCTGTAATCAAAACGGGCACCGGTGTCCAGCTGGTTCATTTCTGCCAGGGTGCGCCATATTTCAATTTGCCGGAAGTAGACATTGTCCTGATCGCCTTTGGGCAGGTCCTTTTCGATGTTTTGAAAAGTGTGCTCTGCGGCATACAGGTCCTTGGCAATTACTTCGAGGTAACCGTCCATGCAGCGCCACACCATAGGGTCAGCCACTTTTTTTTCTTTCACCACTTTGCGCACAAATTCTTGAAACAGGATCAGGCGGTCTGCCGCACCGCGCTCGCGTTTAGACAAAGTTTGTTTATTGAACCGCCGATCAGTGTTGGGAGTGCGCAACAGCAACTTTTCGAGGTACTGCACCTCACTGGCCAATAACAGGGTGAGTTGTGGATTGCCGGGATCGGCTTCGTAAGCGGCTTCCATATCTGCCAGAAATGTGGACCGGTATTTTCCTGCGCGCATCAGGAAGAGGGTAGCGCGTTCGCTGTCGTTTTTGCAGAGATTCAGGGCCTTGTTCCAGTCGTTATCATCGCGGATTTTAAAGCTTTCAAATGCCTGGGTGCGTTTGGACGAGCAATACCTGAAAATAAGCGAGTACCGGTAAGCGGCCTCGCCATAGCGCCCCTGCTGCTGCAACGCTCCTGCGATATGCCCCAATGTCCAGTAAAACATGATACTGGATTTTTTAAACTCGATCATCGGCATCAGGTCGTTGTATAAATCAATGGTCTGCTGCGGTTCTCCTGAATAATGTGCCAGCCTGACAATCTGGTACAGGTAGCGCATGCGCAAAAAATAAGACCTGGTGTCTTTCAATGCACCTTTGCCTTTATAGATCAGTTGCTGCATCGCTACTTTATTGTCGGGCTGGAGCCGCCATTTGGATGCTTTCCGGATCACGTACGCTTCACAAACGCGGGCATACTGCAGGTAATCCACCACGTCGGAGCAGCCATTATACACGATACATTCTGCAAAAGTATTGCCGGTGAACGGATACCCGAGATCGGTGGTGCCTCGTTTGCGCTGGGTCAGATCATCGAGGTATTGCAGGTCGCTGTTGCCAATTTTGTACACCACATCTTCCACATCGACAGGATTGGGGAGGCCACAGAACCGATCGGCCCATTCTTCCACATTTTCTTTTTTCTGCCAGTCGATGATGGCAAATGAATCCCTGTAAAAAGTGCCCCAATCTAAGAGATAGGGGGCATACGCAGATCGGATATCCAGCAAATCAGGTCGGATAAAAGTATACCCATTGGCATATTCCCAACTTTTGGAGCAGGCACCTGTTGGCGCATTGCCTTTGCCTGGCGCCTTATCGTCGGGGAAAAAGGCTAGTCCTGCCAGGAGGACCGGCCACCAGAAAAACCGTTTTAAACGGGTTAAAGTCCCCTGGATTGGTTTATTGTATCGCATAATTCCTGGATAAAGGTGGGATCAAACCGACTGATGGCCGCGCTGTCTAAATGGTAAAACAGCAATCGGGCATCAGCTGCCAGTTGAACGCCTGCTAATAATGGTATGGCAGGTCGCAACATGCCGGGGCTCGAAATTTCCAGCCGGATGCGATCGCCGGCGCTAAGGTACTGTCCTCCTTTAAATGTTGCCTTTTTAACTTGTATCATTGTTCCCGACAGAGCAAAAAGGGTAGTGTCGGACCAACTGCCGGCATCGGTTTCCGGGATGATTCGCCAAAGTGCGGCATCGCGGTATACCAGCGCCCAGGAAAATACCGGGAGTGCGAGGTCCAGCGGGAGCGGGTAGGGTACGGTATTTTGAAAATAAGGGACAGCATCCGGGAGACTGAAAATGGAATTGGTGGCTGTTTCTGAGTCAATATCGCCGGTATTGTAACACATCAGCACGCCTCTGTCTACTGGAGGAACACCTGTTTGGCGCGGGTTTTTATATTGGTGCAGGCGTATGGTGGCAGTCAGGATGATTTGTGGCGATAATTTTTTTTTCAGTTGTTGTAAAAAAAGAAAATAAGCTGTCCGGGTGCTGCTGGTCCAGTCGCAATCAATCTGAATTTCAGTCCAGTCGGTCGTTTTTTTCCCAAACTGGCCGCCCACACTCGCTACCGTTTCCAGTAATCTTTCGGCGAGCCAGGCGGGGGTGGCCTGACTTCCGGCTTCAAAAACGGTATTGGTAATGAAAAAGCAGGGAACAAAATGGAGTGTTTGGGCGTTAAGACTGTCAGTTACCTGCAAGAGTGAAAAAGGTTCAATCTCACGGGTGACTGGATTGCGGGCGATATCGGCAAATTTAAGGAAGAGTTGATCGGAGTGAATTTGGTGAAGGTATTCCCGCTCCAAATTGCTGAGCGAAAAAGTTGTTTTCCAATAATAAAATGCCGGTACAACAGGCTTTAGGGGAGGCGTGCATCCTGGAAATATTCCTAAAACAAGGACCGCAGCTGCAATAGCAAGCTTAAGAAACCAGTTTATGTTCATTCGGCAAATTTAGAAAAAAAGTATCGGTCGGTCGAATTCGCAAGACTGTTGTATTATTGTGGTTCAATATGGAAAAAGTAAGAATTGACAAATGGTTATGGAGTATTCGGGTATTTAAGAGCCGAACATTGGCCACCGATGCCTGCAAAGGAAGCAAAGTAAAAATTAAAGGCGAAGCTGTAAAACCTTCCTACCTGATGGCAGTAGGGGAGACTGTAATGGTCAAAAAGGACGGTTTTAATTTCGAGTACAAAGCACTCAGCCTGATCGAAAAACGGGTGGGCGCTCCTATTGCCGTCACCTGTTACGAAGACGTGACATCGGAGGAGGAAAAAAATAAATACAACGCTTGGTTTAATAACAGCCTGAAAACAACAGAAAGCCGCGATCGCGGTATCGGCCGACCCACCAAAAGGGATCGCCGGGATATTGATAAGTTTAAGGATTGAGGGATTTATCTTTCCGGCAATAAACCAGCCATTTCCTGTTGCATTTTCAGCGCTTCTTCCCGGGCTTTTTCTGCAAAATCCAGTCCGTCGGAGGCATAAATAATGCTTCTGGAGGCATTGACTAACAATCCGCAATCGCGGTTAAGGCCATAGTGGCATACTGCGGCAAGATCTCCGCCCTGCGCACCCACACCCGGCACCAGGAAAAAATGATCGGGTGCCAGTTCCCGTATCCGGGCAAACAATGCCGGATGGGTAGCACCTACTACGTACATTACATTGTCGGGAGTACCCCAGGTGTTGGCTTTGGTGATTACTTTTTCAAACAGGCGCAAACCGCCTGGTTCTTCTTGTTGGGTAGTTTGGAAATCGGCGCTTCCGGCATTGGAGGTGAGCGCAAGCAAGATCGCCCAATGTCCGTCAAATCCCAGAAAAGGCGTTACACTATCTTCGCCCATATAAGGTGCAATAGTTATAGCGGTACAGCCCATTTGGTGAAAAAAGGCTTCTGCGTACATGCGGCTGGTATTGCCAATATCTCCTCTTTTGGCATCTGCGATGATAAAATGTTCCTTGCCAATATAATCAACCGTTGCTTTCAGTACCTGCCAGCCTTCCGGTCCCAGGGCTTCGTAGAATGCGAGATTTGGTTTATATGCGACACACAGATCGCGGGTGGCATCGATGATCGCTTTATTAAAAGCCAAAATACCGTCGGGCTGTTGGCGCAGGTGCACGGGCAACTTGCTTTGCTCTGTATCAAGCCCTACACAGAGAAAAGATTTTTTAGTGAATATGGTGTTGATTAATTCCGTTCTGTTCATCTGCTCAGGTCTAATTTGTTAAAGTCAAAAAAATATATCCATTTTACCGTTCCTTTTTATTATTGGCACGGTTTTTAAAGATATAAAGCATAGAAAGGGTATAGCATTAAATTGGTTAATTGTTTTCATGGTTATGTTGTGAGCCATTCTGACGGAAGATCAGAATGGCTTTTTTTATCAGGGTTGTTCCGGCGGGAGCGGGGATGCGCTTCCACCGCAACAAAACTATTTAAAATAAACCCGGACCAAAACAAATCAGCCAGATCAGCGCAAGAATACCTGTAGCGACAACCACCCCACGCATCGCATCTTCCCAACGCCGTTTTTTGAAAGTCTGAATCAGCCAGATGTTAATGGCTAAGGCTACAATGGCTAAAGTCCGGACCCTGAAATTGGTAGCAAGGCCATCTCCGCTTGCCGCCCCCTTAGATTCCAGCAGCCCAAAAGCAGCGTAAAGTAAAGCATAAATAGCCAGTGGCAAAAGTAAGCCGGGAACCAGTCCGGCCATAATATGGTTGCGTTTAAACATAAAATATGTAAGATTTGCGAATGGTTACTGAGCGGTGGTGAAGTACGATGCATTTCATTGACCAACGGCAAAATATGCCTGCGTTTTGTACAATCGTACTTAGACACTGCTCCGTGACAAATCGTACTTCGAATTAATCGTAAATCAGTTTGTTTTTTCCATGGACTTCATTTCAGGAATTGCGGCATAATGTGTGAGATCGTGCATGGAAGGAACCACCGAAATGTAGTTGTGTTTTAATGCCCAGATATCGGTGTCTTCTCCTTTATCGTCATTCACAAATTTGCCGGAAAGCCAGTAATAAGGTTGCCCACTGGGGTCGCGGCCTTCGATAAACTCCTCTACCCACCGACCGTTGCTTTGCCGGCATATTTTGAGGCCCTTCAACTCTTCCAAAGGGAGTCGGGGGATATTGACATTCAATAAATTACCTGTTTGGAACGGGTGCTTCAGGGTATATTCAATTATTTTGCCTGCCCAGACTTTGGCTGCCGAAAAATCGGCATCAAAAGAAAAGTCGAGGAGGGAAAAGCCAATGCTGTTGATTCCTTCGACGGAGGCTTCCATGGCTGCCGACATGGTGCCGGAATAGAGGATATTGATGGAAGAATTACTGCCATGATTAATGCCCGACAAACACAGGTCGATTTTGCGGTCTTTCAGGATTACATGTTTGGCCAGCTTCACACAATCCACGGGCGTACCCGATGATTCCCAGGCTTCGATATCCTGAAAAATCTTTACCCTACGCAGCCGCAATGGATCGTGAATAGTGATGGCATGCCCTTGTCCGCTTTGCGGCGCATCGGGGGCCACTACGATTACTTCTCCAAATTGAGAGGCCACTTCGACTAATGCACGGATTCCCGGTGCAACCACTCCATCATCATTGGTAACTAAAATTAATGGTTTCGACATGGCGCAAAAGTAAGCAGAAGGAATAGAATAATGATTCTCAAAATTTTATCTTAATTTTGTGGCCATAAATGTCGCATATTTGCGTTATAGTAGCGATGCAATAACAGGTTTACGGTTTCGGGCCAGTTATTTTAGCCTCAGATAACCGCCTTTTGATGCGAGCAGCTCAGCTATGTAACGAAAAAGATGGGCCAGATGAGGGTAAAAAAACGGGTTGAAGTCGCGGACTTATTATTTCATCGCTATTTATAGTATCTGAATTTTACTAAATAATTATATTGCAGTATTGTTTCTAACAAAAAACAGTGCTTTTCACCAACTTATCATTAATTATGAATCGTTCATTCTTATCCATTTGCCTTCTTTTAATTGCTGGTGGTTTGTTTGCTCAAGTGGCACCGCCCGCAGTGTATGTTTTGTACAATAGTCAAAACATGGATATTCTCGATTATCGAATGGCATACGGCGGAAACTCTACGACAGCTTATTACGCTTATACTTTTAAACCAGGGACCTCTGATCAGTATGTATTGTATACCGGAAATGGTGTTTATGCCGATCACTTGCCCAATGGAACACAGATGAGTCGTGATTTTAAGCTCACGGATGACCTCCAAACCGGTGTCAATAGTGTATCCCGTCAGTTATTTGTGGTGCAACAGCAGCAGCGCGGATATGTGGTGTCGCCGGTTGTTTCGGTCACGAAAGTCAGTAAGAGTGGCAATTATTATTTAGTCAATGCCGCTGCCTATTCGTTTATCCTCGATGCCGACAATGTGTTTATGGGCCGCGAGCTGGCTGCTGCTGGTTCCAGGTCATCTGTTTCCTTATCGACTTTTGGGTACCAGAATTGTAAATACCAGTATTCTTTCCGCCGCACACCTAATGTCGCTGGTGCAGAAACGGCTGAATTTGATTTTATTCCGGGTATTGGTATTACATCAGAACGCAGTGGCCGGAATGCTGCTGAAATGCAAGCCAATCAAATATCGCTTTGGGGCATCAATGGTATGCCGCTGACTGATTATATCAGTCGGGAATGTGGTAATTCAGGTCCGCCAAAAGCAGTACCCCCTGCACCAACCGCCTCCAATATTACCCCACGGGAACCCCGTTTGGGCGACCCGGATACTGGCGATCCACAGCCGTCCACCGACGGTCCGAATGTAACGATTTCGGCGATCAGCAACCATCCGGTAGTGAACTGCAATAAGCAGGCTGCTCCGGGTTACCATATTGTACAACCGAAAGAAACGCTGAACAGTATTGCTCGTTTTTATGACGTTACTGCAGCACAAATTAAAAGCTGGAACGGCATTAAAGATGCTAATAAAATAACCATCTGCCAGGAATTGCGGGTGTCGGCTTCGGCATCAACGGCCAAAAAACCGATTCAAAGTGTGAAAGGTGCTCCAACTGGTGCGCCACCCAAAGTAGTGGGGCCACCGGCTCCACCTGCCACAACGCCTGTTTATCAGCCAGTTCAGCCAACGCCAGCAAGCAACTTGCCTAATTTGTTTGATCCGGGTACGGCTCCGGCAGCTTATACCTCCCCACAGCCCACCGTTCCTGTACCTGCTTCGGTGCCGGCTGCGACCACCATTCCGAATAACCTGGGACAGTTTTATGCTGTACAGCCTGGTGAAGGGGTATACGTTATTGCCAAGAAATTTGGATTTACCGACGAGCGTTTCCGCAGCATGAATGGATTTCCGGCCACGGGGAATGTAGCGCTTCAGGTAGGTCAATTGGTGAAGGTTTCAGATTGCGAACATGCGCCTGTTCAGACGTACTCTTCGTTGACCGTTACGCCAGCTGGTGCCCGTTCCGGCGCCACATTAACGCAGCCGGGCACTGTACCTGCACTGACACAACCGGTAAATACACCACCCGGTTTTCAGCCATTGGCACCAGTTACCAGCAGCACGACGCCTGGTCTTACGCAGCCTGGCGCACCGGCAACAGGTTTTGTGCCTCTTGGTGGCGCACCAGCCATCCAGCCGGCCATTACGCAGCCAGATGTGATCAAACCAACCAACAAAAAAGAACCTATCGGCTTTAAAGATTATTTTGTCAGAGACAGTGAAACCCTGAAGGATATTGCCCGCAAACAGCAACTCGATCCTTCTGAATTGGCCCTGATCAACGGCAAAGACCAAAATGAAGTGTTACCTCCAGGTACACGCATTCAGCTGCCGATTTATTAAATAGTTTTTAGTGGTGAGTGGTTAGTGGTGAGTGGTTAGTGGTGAGTGGTTAAAATGGATACTGTACTTCCTCACTATAGTGGACACCGAGATAAGGTTAAGCAGCGAGTTTTGAATTTTTCTCATAGAAGGCTTCCCAGGGGCTCATTCCGTCCAGAGATGAATGAATTCTGCGAGTGTTGTACCAACCTT
>JBILHQ010000254.1:0-8249 GCA_044350415.1 Saprospiraceae bacterium
GAACGGAGAAATCCTTGTTTTGATAATTTTTTCGTAATCGCGGATGGTATTAGTGCCTTTATTCGGCACCAAATCCCATTTATTGATCAGAATAACGATGCCCTTATGGCGTTTCTGGGCGAGGCGAAAAATACTGAGGTCCTGCGCTTCAATCCCTAAAGTGGCATCCAGCACCAAAAGACAAACGTCGGACTCTTCGACAGCCCTGATAGCGCGCATGACGGAATAAAACTCCAGATCCTCCTCCACTTTTGCTTTTTTGCGGATACCAGCCGTATCGATCAGGACAAATTCTTTTCCAAACTTGTTGTACACCGAGTGAATAGGATCACGGGTAGTTCCAGCCAGCGAAGTGACAATATTGCGGTCTTCGCCGAGTAGCACATTGATCAACGAAGATTTGCCGACGTTCGGCCTGCCCACGATAGCAAATTTAGGCAATTCTGTTTCTAGCGGTTCGACATTTTCCACGTGTTCCATTACTGCATCGAGCAAGTCGCCCGTACCGCTGCCACTGATCGATGCGATAAAAAATACCGACTCAAAACCGAGGCTCCAGAACTCATTGCCGTCCAGCAAGCTGCTGTGATTGTCTACTTTATTGACCACCACAATGACGGGTTTATTACTGCGGCGCAGAAGCTTGGCAATACTTTCATCCAGGTCGGTAATACCGGTCTGGGTGTCCACCATAAAAAGAATAACGGCTGCTTCTTCCACAGCGATCCGCACCTGGCCACGAATGGCTTCTTCGTACACATCATCCGAACCGTGTACGAATCCGCCGGTGTCGACCACGGTAAAGCGTTTACCGCCCCATTCACAAAAGCCGTATTTACGGTCGCGGGTCACCCCCGAAAAATCGTCTGTAATGGCATCACGCGATCCCACAAGGCGATTATATAAAGTGGATTTGCCGACATTCGGCCGGCCCACAATGGCTACTACATTCCCCATAACATTGAAATTGGCAATCCTGCGCGCAAACCGGCTTATTGTATTTCATTGATAATCAAAAAATTACAACGCGGTTATTTATTTTTGAACGATACTGTTCTTTTTGTATACAGGATGCGGTTATTTTTGCGCCACAAAGGTAGGCAAAAGGCACGTGAAATGACGCGTGGTGTTGCAGATTAAGATAATGAATAATGCCGTATTACCCCGTTCGGCCCAAAGAAAAGCCATTTTATGCAAAAGATCATCTACCGCGATCTGAATATTACGATTTTTCAAAGTGCGCTCTTCCAGACTAATTCAACAGTTGTTTTAACCGACGATGTAGTTTTGGTGGTGGATCCGGCATGGTTGCCCGATGAAGTCATGGGTATCAAACAGTACGTGGACTCCATTCGTGGGAAACGTCCCGTATTTCTTGTTTTTACCCATTCCGACTATGATCATATCATCGGATACGGCGCCTTTAATGCCGATAAAATCTTTGCGTCCAAGGCTTTTTCCGAACGGACAGACAAAGATGATATCCTCGATCAGATCCTCGATTTTGATCAAAAATACTATATCGAACGGCCTTATGCAGTAGAATATCCCGACCCCGATTTTCTCGTGTTCAAAGACGGCGTACAATACCGTCAGGGACATACCAAACTGACTTTTTACACCGCTCCCGGCCATACTTCCGACAGTATGATCATGGTGGTATGGCAACTGGGGCTGTGTATTGCGGGCGATTATCTTTGTTCTACCGAATTTCCTTTTATCTACCACAGCAGTGTGGAATACGAAAACACGCTCGAAAAACTGCCCCAAATACACGACCGCAACTGGTTTACCCGCCTCGTCCCCGGACATGGAACGCCTTCGCTCTCCCTCAACGACTGGTTGCGCCGGCGCATTGAGAGCCTGGGGTATATTTATGCCTTGCGGGAAAGTATTGCCACAGGTATTCCGTTCGACGAAGAAGGTCTGTGGGAACGCTACAAGTTCCAGCGGTTCCAGCAGGAATACCACCACAATAATATGGCGCTGATGCGGCGGGAATATGAACAGGGATTATGGAAATGGGACAAAGAAATGTCACAGGATTTGTTCCAGCGCAAACCGCGACGAACGGCGGAGAAGTTGGTGATACCGGAGGTGGATGAAGAGTGAGTTGGTTGCGAGGTTACTGGTTTCGATGTTTCGGGGTTACTGAGTTACTGGTTGCTGGGGTTTGAAATGATTCAAGAGAGTGTTTAAAAAACGTTTCGGCCCAAAAAAGACTGCGAATAAGCATAGAAGATTAAGGCAATATTTTGAAAAAGAGTTTAAATGCCGACATCCATGACATACCGACCCAACATTCTCGTCGTTTGTGGCCGAAATAAAAAGCGTAGCAGAACAGCTGAATATCTTTTTAAAAATGACAATCGATTCAACATCCGGTCAGCGGGATTGAGTCCAAAAAGCGACAGAAAAATTTCAGAAAACGACTTGAATTGGGCAAATTTGGTTTTGGAAACTGGGCAACGCGTAAAAATCAAAGCACTTTACAGCCATGTGGAACTTCCTGCAATAGAAGTGTGCTCCATATTGCTGACGATTACGAATTCATGAATGAAGAACTGATTGAAATGCTCACCGATCCTATCAACGACACTTTAAAAATTATTTATAACTTTCAAGAGCAATCCCGGTTACTTTTTTCAAAAAATGAGGATAAACGATCAATTCCATTTGTCCACCGGGCAAAAATTCAATAACCTTGCAAAAAAAACTGCATGGGGCGATTGTTGAATTTTTTTCTGGGCAAAGGAAGCCGGCATAATTGTGCCGACTATCCGCACGCGGCAGCATTATTCGACGGATTGCAACGGGAAGAAAATGCGGCTATCCAGTGCGTTTATGCGCGCATTTCGGGCACCTTAGTGAAATTGGGAAGGTCGTATGGGCTGATGGAAGAAGATACCGAGGAGCTGATTGGCGATTGCATTGCGTTGTTATTGCTGAAAATAAGGACCGGGCAATACATTTTTTTAGGACACGATCCGGCAACATATACCATCGAAATTGCTAAAAACAAAGTCCGGCATTTTAAAAAAAGAAATACCATTGACCTCTCGGAGTTGCCAGAATTGCCGGTTGAGCCAGAATATACGAGCCTGGAATCGGTGGAGATACTTGAAAAACTACTGTCCCGGCTTTCCGAAAACTGCCAAAAACTAATCCGCCTCAAATACTTAGATGAAATACGCGACAAAGACATCATCGAACAACAACTAACGCAGTATACAACCGTGGATGCGCTTAAAAACCACCGGGCACAATGCATGAAAAAATTGATGGCCTTAGGCGCAAAACATTAAAAAAGATTAACCCATCGTGAAAGATTATACGCTCCAAATTGAAGCATACCTGCAAGGTGAACTGAATGAACAGGACCTGTCAGCATTTGAACAGGCGTTGAAGACTGATCCTGAACTGGGGCGGGCTGTAGTGCAATATAACGACCTGCATCAGCGGTTTGTTGGTATGCTATTGCGGAAAAAAGTGGGGACGGCTTTGCAAGGGAAACAAGCAGCAAAACCACGGTCAACTTGGCGATGGATATGGTCGGGTATTGCCGGAGCAGGAATACTGGTGTTGTTTTTTGGGCTTTTTTCCGATAAAAGCGCCACATCAAGTCAGCCAAATCCTCCTGCAAATCCGCCAGAAATCAATAAAAAAGCTCCTGAAAATCCGCCACCCGCTCCGGTAACTGTACCCGGCCAATCTATCCAACCCAAAGGTACTTCGCGGCCCTTATTACCTGTTACAGGTCATCCCATAGCTTTTGCACAAGAATTTTATGTGTCACCGACAGGCAGGCTTATCCGCGAGGCCAATGAACAGGCGACCGAAAAAACGGCACTTCAGCAGGCCGATGACGCATTTGCCGATCAACAATATCACCTTTCCGCTACCTTGCTGCGCGATGAGGCCCTGATTGGTGACGATGAATCGGCACGGTTTTTACGCGCCAATGCACGGTTTAAAGACGGGCAATTCAGTGCTGCCGGAAAAGATTTCCAACAATTAGAGAACAGTTTTAAATATAAATATGAAGCCCGTTGGAACCTGCTGTTGTGCGAAATAGCGCAGGGAAACGCCCATAAACCCGCTGTAAGGTCGGTTTTGAAAGAAATGATTGCCGATACTGATTTTCCATTTCAGGAGGCGGCGGTGCGATTGAAAACACGCCTGGAATATTAGTGCCTCGACCACAAATCTGTCCCCGCTTGCAGACCGGGCCTTAAAGGAATCCCGGTATTTTGCGCTGTGGAGTCAGATGAAGCCAAAAACCGTTTGCGCCAGCTCCATTTTCCGGCGCAGCCCGCGAAAACTGACCGGCGAGTTTTTTTGGCGCCGACGGAGCAGCGGCAAAATACCGGGATTTGGCCAAGGCCGGTCGAAAACGCTTATCACCAAAAGGGCTTATCCATTTCAATATTTGCATAATGGGCAAGGTTTTGTACCTATTTGCGATGGTATGCAGCAAGGTTTCTTTGAAGGGTCCGCCTTTTGAAGGAGTTGGTCATTAGTTCTCCTTTTCCCATTTCATACAGCTTACCAGGGTGCTCCAAAAAATGGCTTTAAAAAAAATCACAGCAAGTCGGTTACAAAAGTGCCTCGTGCTGGGATGAATGGGAGATATTCATTTACCATTTCAATATAACAGGCATGAAAAACAATGTTACAGATGTTCCTGGGAGCCCTAACAAGGGTACATTCATTCCGAAATGGGTATTTATTGTATTATTCCTCACCTGCTCGTTTCAGGGGTTTTCTCAGTTTCAAAACATTTATGGCGATCCCAATGACAACATTTTTAATAAAGTTGTTCGGGACGGATCGAATTATTATGTTTTAGGGACTAATAATGGCTCCGCGACAGTCTCCCGTATTAATAGTGCGGGTGTGCTGCAATGGACGCGTAGTTTGAACACCGCTTCTGGTTGGACAGATGCTGCACTTACGGCCAATGGCAACCTTTTTGTGGTGGGACTAAGTGGCACTACCACAGCTACGAATAGAAGCACCATGGGCGTCATCACTGCTGCCGGCACTTTTTCTTGGGTGCGGTCGTATGATTTTCCGGGAGGTTTGGAGGCTTTTACGGGGGTTGCCCGCGATCCCTCCACCGGCTCATTTTATGTACTTGGTTTTCAGCATGAATCAGGAGGAGCAGCATTCCAGAGTGATGTGGTGATGCTGAGTGTTTCCTCCGCTGGTGTCGTTGCCTGGAAAAAGAAATTTCTAAGCAGCGGAGATGATGATTTTGCGCGAGACCTAGAGGTGCTTCCCAATGGCGAGTTCATTGTCGCCGGCAATATCAATGGCTTTGGTGAAATATTCCATTTCGATAGCGGCGGGAACCTGATCAATGGCGCCAACCCATTTGATCCGGGCTCCTATACTTATACCGATATTGCACAAAGAAATAATGGTGGATACTATGCCGCCGGCAACATTTTTCCGACAGGTACGGCCCATTTGACGCGTTTTGATATTGATTTTCTTCCAGTTTGGGACGTGGCTATCCCTGCCTTAGGTACCATTGACCAGGTATTAGACGCTGGCGGTGGCGTAGTTTACGTGGTCGGCACCGCTCTTTTGAGCAGTGGCCAGGACCAAGGGGTCGTTTTAAAAATTACGGATAATGGTTCACCGACTTTAGTCTGGACCAAGCACTATAGCAATGGCGAGGCATCGTATTCCGGAGGGGCGATCGCCTTATTGCCTTCGGGTGACATTGCATTTGTGGATGCCCGGGCCGCTAATCCCCACGGCTTTGGTGGCAATGACGGTTTTTTGGCCGTTGGCAATATGAGTGCAACATTATCCTGCCTTGACGAAGATTTTATCAGTTTGGAGGAATCTACTCCGCAATTCAATGGTCCGGTCATTGAACTATTGTTTTTTGATGTTAACCCGGGAACAGATTTAACGAGTACGCTATTGATGTGGGCGCAATCTGAAGCATGTGGTGCAGCCCCTTGTCAGGCTTCTTTTACCGTCAATCAGATAGGCAATTGCGGCCATTATCAGGTGACCAATACTAGTACTGGCACACCGCCCTTCACCTATCAATGGTGCGACGGCCAAACCACCGCTAATCTCGATGTGCAATTGCCCTGCGGTCCGCATACTTTTTGTGTAACGGTCATTTGTGCAGACGGAAGTACTTCCAGTGCCACACAAACAGTAAACGTGGTGGACAATATACCTCCGGTAGCCAAATGCCTGCCTGGATTCGGGATCACGTTGGGGCCCGATTGCACTTATGCCGTCACAGCTGCAGCGATAAATGATGGCTCTACGGACAATTGCCAGATCCAGTCCCTGAGTGTCAATCCGGCTTTGCTGACGGGTTGTGGTAATTTTCCGATTACACTCACCGTAACAGATTGGTGCGGGAACACCAGCACCTGTACAACAGGAATTCAAACTATCGAAATAGTGCTGCCCTCCATCGTCTGTCCGCAAAATACGACCGTCAATACCCTTCCGGGTCAGTGTTATTACACGGGGACTATCCCACTGGCGACGGCCACCGACAACTGTGATCCGAATCCGGAAATTATTTGTTCGTTGTTAACGCCCACACAGTCGATTCTGATTACACCACAAACCCAATTCCCAAAGGGAACAAACAATATCACCTGTTATGCGCGGGATAATTGCAACAATGCCAGTCAGAATTGCAATTATACCCTGACGGTAAGGGATAATCAGCCGCCAACGATTACTTGTCCGCTGAGCATAACTGTGTTGGGCACATCGAGTCCCCCACCGGTACAATGCCAAGCAGTGGTAAACGGACTTGCACCGACGGCCTCCGACAATTGTCCAATGCTGGGAGTGGCCTATACGATATCGGCACCCACGGGTGGTTCCGGACAGAACGATGCGAGCGGCACCAATTTTATGCAGGGAGCGTCTACGGTGACGTATACCGCGACCGATATGGGTGGGAATACGAAGACCTGTAGTTTTACGATTACGGTGAATTGCGATATGACGCCCGTTTCGAAATTCAAATGTGGCATGGCTGTTACTACGTATTATTCTATTTCCAATCCGCTTCATAAAGTACTTTCTGTGCGGGACATCCGTAATTGTAGTGGCATTCCGAAAGGGTATAACTGGCTTGCGCCGGAAATATCCGATCCAAGTTGGACCGTTGCCAATCTTGGTGAGATCTTTGGTATTGCCGTTGACAAGTCCAACAATATTTATGTTTGCGCCACTTCTCTTTATTCTCAAGGCCAGACCTTATCGTATGGGTCAGGTGGATCAGGTGCCATTTACAAAATTGATGCAGTAACCTGTGTACCGTCCCTTTTTGTCAAAACCTCACCCTTCTCCAATACCAACACCATTGGTACCAACACCATCCCCAATGTCAATAATTCGAGTTTGGGTAATATTTGTTACGACCCTAATCACGGTGGGCCTGGTGGACAGTTTTTTGTGACCAATCTGGAGGATGGAAAGATTTACCGCCTCAATGCTGCAGGCATCGTTCAGAGTGTTTTTGATCCGTTTTCACCAGACAACGGCACCTCGGGAATGGCTTGTGTGGGGGAGCGTATTTTTGGAATAGGCTATTTAGCCAGCGAAAACAGAATTTATTTTAGCCAAAATAACCAAACCGTAAATAATGCAGGCGTTGGTCCCAATAAAATTTATTCAGTAGCGCTTAATGCTTCTGGAGATTTTTCCGGAAGCGAAAGTCTTGAAATAAATCCGATTACTCCTTATACCAATTCCAGGTCTAATCCAGTTACCGATATTGAATTTTCGGCAGATGGAAAAATGATTCTGGCCGAACATACAGAGAATGATAACACCGGTTGCGCGTCAACATCCAGTGCGCATTCCTCGCGGGCG
Source organism: Saprospiraceae bacterium (assembly GCA_044350415.1). Taxonomy (GTDB): domain Bacteria; phylum Bacteroidota; class Bacteroidia; order Chitinophagales; family Saprospiraceae; genus M3007. Next base: position 7,873 of record JBILHQ010000254.1, read on the forward strand.
TTAGAATATTTGGGTGGCCATTTTACAGGATGGAGTGCTTCTCCCCAAACATTTTACATTGGCAACTCGCTCAATAATGCAAACTCAGCTGGCGGCGTTGATTACGGATATAGCTGCTTTGACCCTGCTATAACTCAAAAAGGGAAATGTGATAGTACTGTTTGGGTATCTGGCGATGCCTTGGTTTACCCTAGTTTCCAGCCTCCACCACTCTCTCCTCCGGTACACTTATATGGTATCGCAGGGATTCCGGCCTCGGGAAATGCCCCATCTGTTGGGACCAATTATGCGCCACTCAACTCCATCTATGTGGACGACGATTCTGACTTGGCCGGAAACGATAAATACCGAATTGGTGACGTAGACATCATTCACTG
>JBILHQ010000046.1:0-28917 GCA_044350415.1 Saprospiraceae bacterium
CTCCGCATTGAATTTACTATTGTAGAAACAGAACAAGATGCGCTCCTGCTGGAAAATACCCTGATTAAGCGGTATCAGCCGCGGTACAATGTCATGCTCAAGGACGAAAAATCGCCCCTGATTTATGTCTGTATCAAAAAAGAGCGGTTCCCCAGGGTATTCGTCACGCGCAAAGCCATTCGCGACGGATCGGTTTATTTCGGACCGTATATCAATAAGTTTCGCGTTTCAGAGATCACAGAACTGATCCGAAAACTATTTCAGTTGCGTACCTGCACATTGAACCTTTCCGAAGAAAATATTACCAAAGGCAAATTCAAACCTTGTCTGGAATACCATATCAAAAACTGCGCGGCGCCTTGTGTCGGCTATGAAACCCTGGAGGAATACCAGGCCAAAATTGAGCAGATCAAAAATGTGCTGAAAGGCAATTTTGCGGCAGTACGTGCGCATTTGCTGGAGGAAATGCAGCGTTATGCGGCGAATATGCAGTTTGAAATGGCGCAGCAAATGAAAAATAACCTGCTGTTGTTCGAGGATTATCAGGGCAAAAGCACGGTGGTGAACCCCAATATCAAGGATGTGGATGTATTTGCCATTGCCAGTGACGACAAGGAAGCTTTTGTCAATTATATGAAAGTGGTGAATGGCGCTTTGATCCAGACCTACACGCTTACCCTCACCAAAAACCTAGACGAAGACCAGGAAACGCTGCTCTCCTTTGCGGTGTCTGAGTTGCGCGCCAAATTCAATAGCATCGCGCCCGAAATCATTGTCCCCTGTCAGGTAGTGATGTCCGAAAATGATGTGGTGCTGATTACCGTTCCGAAAATAGGGGATAAGAAAAAACTCCTGGAACTGGCCGAAAAAAATGTGCAGCACCACCTGCTCCAGCGCAAACGTATGGAAGCCAACCATACGGGCCGCATGTTGCCCGCCGAACGCATTCTGCGCACGCTCCAGTCCGACCTGAATATGGCCGAAGTCCCACTCCACCTAGAGTGTTTTGACAACTCCAACCTGCAAGGTACCAATCCTGTATCGAGTTGTGTGGTATTCCGAAATGCTAAACCTGCCAAACGCGATTACCGCCATTACAATGTCAAAACTGTCGAGGGCCCCAACGATTTTGCCTCCATGGAGGAAGTGGTGTACCGCCGGTACAAACGCTTGCTCGCAGAAGGCGCCTCTTTGCCCCAACTGGTGATTATCGACGGCGGTAAAGGGCAGTTGAGTGCAGCAATGAAAAGTCTGAAAGTACTCGATCTGGTAGGAAAAATGACAGTGGTGGGTATCGCCAAAAAATTAGAGGAAATTTATTTCCCCGAAGATCCCGTCCCTATTTATATCAATAAAAAATCGGAGTCGCTCAAACTGATCCAGCAGGCCCGCAATGAAGCACACCGTTTTGGCATCACCTTCCACCGCGACCAACGCAGCCGCAATTTTCTGGGTACCGAACTCACGGAAATACCAGGTATTGGCACTAAAACAGCCGAAAAATTGCTGCAAACCTTTGGCTCTGTCAAAAAACTAAGGGAGTCAACGGAAGAAGAAATCATTGCAGCGGTAGGAAAGGCCGCAGCGGAAAAGGTGAAAAAATACTTTGTTAGTGATGAGTTATAACTCATCACTCATCACTATAGAAAGCCAATTTCCCCGACTTTTCACTTCCAAGGTAGCAAATCCCACGGCTTTGGCGGCTTCGACGATTACCTTTTCGTCCTGGATCAAAATGCCGGAGATGAGGAGCCAGCCACCGGGGCGGATCAGTTGGGCGAGTTGTTCGAAGGATTCGAGGATGATGTGGCGGTTGATATTGGCCAGGATACCATCAAATTGGGTGCCCTGGATAGCGGTGATATCGCCCAAACGGGTCACTACATTGGTGACGTTATTGATGCGGCAGTTTTCTAGGGTATTTTCGTATGACTGTGGCTCAATATCCACCGCTTCAATACTGGCGGCGCCCAACCGGGATGCCATAATAGCCAGAATACCGGTACCACAACCGTAATCAAGTAAGCGCGCATCTTTGACAGGAAGATGTTCGAGCGCAGCCAGGCACATCCATGTGGTTTCGTGGTGACCAGTGCCAAATGCCATTTTAGGATTGATAATTAATTCGTGTTTTACGCCCTGGATAGGGTCATGGAAGTCTGCGCGAATCGCACAAAAGTCATCAACAATGACGGGTTGGAAATTCGATTCCCATATTTCATTCCAGTTCTCTCCCTTGATGAATACCTTGGTCCAGGTAAATTCAAACTGCAATAACAAATCTGCCAGCAGCACTTCCGCTTCCGTTTCATGGCCATCTCCCGCCGGGAGGTAAGCCGAAATCCCCTCTTCTGTCTCTTCAAAAGTATCAAATGGCGCATCGGCTAAAAGAGCAATTAAAATTTCTGATAAGTCCTGACTTGTTTTTATTTCGTATTTATAATAATCCATTATTTAAATTTTTATGAAGCGCAATTTGAATTGAAAATATTTTCTGGGTAAAATTTTCCACAAAAGTGAGATTTTTTTGCTTATAATTTAGACATATCCTGTAATAATTTTATACCTTGCATCCGATTCGAGTTATTACGCTATCATTTCTTTTTTTTAATCCCCGCCGCCTGAGTTGTATATCGTGTTGTTGACCTCCCGTCACTCACCAATTTGTGCATATCAGCCACTGACACATCCCAATTCGATTTTTCGTTCAATTTCCATAATGGCTTGTCCTTTAGTTTATTGCTATTGTATAATCTTATGGCGTAATCTATTTTATGTGCTTCAAAATATTTGATGCATTTTTAATTAATCAAAACCGCCTAATCTCATGTTTGTTGTTGTACAAAATCCCTTTGGTCTGTATTCACAGAATCATCTCCAGATTTCATTTCTGACTAATTGACTTTTCCGGATCATGCAAGAATTACTAGAACTTGTCATGCTTTTCCGGCAGGAGTCCACTGCGTTAGGAGCATTACGTACTTTTCTTTTTGAAACGGGCTCGAAATCGGAAACTTTATTTGAAGCCATCCTGAGTGGGAGTGTTACTTCCGACGACCAGGCTGTTGCGTTGGTATATCCCAGCGCAGCGGATGCACAGGCCAGATACAGTATTCTCAAATCCCGGTTAAAAGATAAAATAATACAGGCTATTTTGCTTTCTGACACCACTGGCGCAGATCATTCTGATCGGCAGAAAGCATATATTGAATCGCACAAGCGTTGGGCGGCGGCCTGTACACTGTTTGCTAAAGGTGCTGTGTCATCAGGTATTGAGGTAAGCGAATATCTGTTGAAAAAAGCCCGTAAATTTGAGTTTACGGAGTTAACAATCAGTATTTTACATAAACTGTGCAGCTACTATGCGATTCAGTTTGGTGCTGTCAAAAAATATGATGAATACCGCGACATGATCGGCAATTACCAAACGGTATGGGCTGCCGAAAACGAAGCGGAAGATACCCTGAATGACCTGTCTGTCACCTATAAACCCACCCAAGCGGAACGGCTGAATGCCGCTGTAACGGCGGCTGGTGTTTTCAGCAAAATTGAACCGCTGCTAACAGGTAACAACTCCTACAGGCTCCATCTTTCAGGTCGCATGTTGCTGGTGTCAACCTATATTTACCGCGGTCAGTATACAGCAGCCGCCAAAGAATGTCAATCTGCAATTGCCTTTTTCGGGCAACAGAAATATAAATGTAATGTACCATCTCAATTATTTCATTACCAGTTAATTGTATGCCAGATTCAGTTGAAACAATTCGATGAAGGCCAATCGACCATTAAGCAGCAGCAGGCTGCATTTGAAAGCGGTTCCTGGAACTGGTTCAAATTCCAGGAATTGCTTTTCCTGCTCTCCATGCATACCGGCCGCTACGATGCGGCTTATCAGTTGCAGGCACAAGCTATCAAACACAAGACTTTTGAAAAAATGCCGGAAATGATTCAGGAATCCTGGCGCATTTACGAGGCATACACACAGTTTCTAGTCAAAACAGGGGATGTAACTGCCGATGGGCATGCCAAGAAGTATAAAGCCGCCCGTTTCCTGAATGGAGTGCCGAAGTTTTCTAAAGACAAACGCGGCGCTAATGTACCCATCCTTTTTGCCCGAATTCTCCACGCTATTGCTGATGGCAAACAGGACCTCCTCGCCGACAGCACGGAAGCATTAGCCAAATACACTTCCCGATATCTCCGCGACGACAACCAACTGCGTAGCAATTGTTTTATCAATATGCTCATGCAGGTGTCGGAAGGGAATATGCACCCGGAAGCGGTGGCACGTAAGGCACAAAAATTTGTGGACCGCTTGAAGGACACATCGGTGCAAATCGCAGATCAACCCTTCGAACTGGAAATTATTCCTTACGAAACACTGTGGAAAATAGTATTGTCGCAGCTACAGAAACAACGTTGATTGTGCCCTTGGGTTAGCAGGGAAGAATTATCTTTGTCCCATGCGCCATTTATTGTTGTTATTTTTTATTGCGGGCTGCTTCGCACTGCATGCCCAAACTTATCCCATCGGTAATCAGGTAATTACCTATCAGGACCCAGCCCGCAGCAACCGGAATGTTCAAACCTACCTCTATTATCCCGCTACTTCGGCGGGCACAGGTACTCCTTTGGCAACCGGTAGTTTCCCTATTGTAGTGATCGGCCATGGTTTTGCGATGAATTATGCGCCTTATGTGGTGTATGCCGATACCTTAACGCCTAAGGGATATATCGTGGCCATTGTGAATACTGAAACAGGGCTTTCGCCCAGCCATTCCAATTATGGCCTCGATCTCGCGTTTGTTATTTCCAAATTATACGCTGAGCATACGAATTCCAGCTCTCCTTTTTTTCAGCATGTTACGTTAACATCCTGTATGATGGGGCATTCCATGGGAGGCGGTTGCACGATTCTCGGGTCGGCCGTGAATGCGAATGTAACTTGTACGGCCACTTTTGCATTGGCTGAAACCACGCCCTCGGCTATTGCTGCAGCCACGAGTGTTACGGCATCTAGCCTGGTCTTTAGTGGCAGCGATGATTGTGTGGCCCCGGCAGCGGCCCACCAAACCCCTGTTTACAATAACCTACCGGGCTGCAAATCGTTTGTTTCTATCATTGATGGCGGGCATTGCGGATTTGCCGCCGCCAATTTCAACTGCAATTTTGGTGAAATGACCTGCAATCCGGGCGGTCCTGCCCTCTCCGCTACTGCACAACGGGCCATCGTATTTAAACTACTGACGCCCTGGCTTGATCGTTTTCTGAAAAGCAATCTGGCCGCCGGCCCGGTTTATGCCGCGCAATTGGCCACCCTGGCTTCCCAAAACAGTATCACTTTTTTCAATCCCTGTGCTTCTTTACCGCTGCCGGTAGAACTGACTGCTTTTGAAGTGACCCGCTCCGGTCAGCAGGTGGCCATTACCTGGAAAACGGATGCCGAAGAAAAGGTCGCCTTTTTCACGGTTGAAAAAAGCCACGACGGTATCACTTTCACGCCAATCGATCGCCAGTTGCCCAAAGGCGCAGGTAACGCCTACTTTTCGGGCGATCAACTGCCCTTGCTCGGTGTAAATTATTACCGGCTGGTGGTGACAGACCTGGACGGCGATGTGCAATATTCTCCGATACAAAGTATTTATTTTCAAACAGATAAGTATTTTTTACTGTCCCCTAATCCTTCCCAGGGCATTGTCCATCTTTTTCTGGGAAAAGCAGGTGGACAGTCCGTCCAACTTCAGGTATTTAATATCGCCGGCGTTGCTGTTCCTGTGGAGGTAACCGCTGCGGAGGGCGGTGAATACGCTTTTGCTTTTCCGGAAGGTGCGCTTGATGGTATTTATTTTTGCTATTGGTTTGCTGACAATGGAACGGGGGCGTGTGGGCGTGTTTTATTGCAGCGGTAATATTTGGGGGAGGGACACCTTTTGCTGGCCGATATTTACTTGGGCCTAAGCGCTAATGAAGTATGAAAAGATACTTGATATCCTTTTTGCTGTTCACTTCTTGCCTCTCCGCGCCGCCGCTCAGCCTCCTCAACTACAATGTGGGGTAAGGTTTGTCGCAGTCGCAGGCCGGGTGTATCCTGGCCGACCGGCGCATGGTGCAGGAATTGGAGCAGGTAGAAAAAATTACTAGTTTGTTTTTGGACAAAGACCAAAAAATCTGGGCCGGTACACAGGATGCCGGTATTGTGTTGCTCCATCCTGCCGATAGTTCCCAGTCCATTCTGAATGAAAATAACGGTCTGCGGCAGCAAATACCCGATCTGTTGTTCCTGGATATTACGCTGGGCGACGGAACAGGATTTGATTTGCTGGCGATATTCCCGGATTTAAAGGCCAAAGTGATTTTTATTACGGCTTCTGATGAATATGCGTTGCGTGCGTTCCGGTACGCTGCCGTTGATTACCTGCTCAAGCCAGTGGATGCAGCGTAATTAACTCATGCCGTCAACAGGGTGCGTCAGCAAAAAGGGGCGCAGGCCGAAAGCATCAAACTCCTTCACAGCCGTTCTCGGTTTGCAAATAATTGTAATGCAAAAGTGCCGTATTTAACGAAGAATTGACTCTTTGTTGTGCTTTTAATGGTTTACAGGGACTTAAAGTGATCTAAAACGCTCCAAATAACGGAGTACGAATTAATAATAGTTTTAAACCGAGAATCGCTGGACAAAATGGGCCGCAACCTCCTGACCAAACGCACCAATACCGCGAATACCGACCCGCCAACACCTATAATATATACGACGATAAAGACCGCATGGTCAAAGTGATCCCACCCGGATCCACTTTTGCCAGCACCACCCTCAATTTCGAATACACCTACGATCCGGCCGACAACATACTCACCCAAAAAGTGCCCGATGCGGCATTGGTGACCATGAAATACAATACCCGCGATCAGTTGGCACTCGAACAAGACGGTAACTTACTTGCACTCAATAAATGGCGCTGTATGCAATACGACGATTACGGCCGGGTACTCAAAACCGGCCTGTATGCAGGCGCAGTTCCATCGCCGATCCCTACAATAATGGCACCTACCGACCTATACACCGAAAATATCTACGGGACCACCGGCATCGAAAAAGGAAAGGTAAAAACGGCAAAAGTAAAAGTATTCGACACTCCCCCCACCTGGCTCACCACCCTCAATGCTGCTTCGCTGGGAGGCACCAACACCGGACTCGCAGCCTGTCCGATCATGCCAAGCCCTGGTACCGCCAGTGCCACGCGTGATCTAAATGACCTGTTTTACTTAGAACTGAAATACGACGTATTACAAAGCGGACTGACAGGTACAGCCTTCAAAAATGGCAAGACTTATTGCCCTGGGAGCGCGCTCGCCCAAAGATATTGCTCAGCGAAACCTGGTGCTGTGCGGGATAATGTTGCAGTAGAAAAGCCATACCGTTGGGAAATGCGTGTGAATAATGTAACTTTTTGCCGTAATTATGTAATACAACCAGATAAAAACAGGCTCAACTTTGTGCACCGAAAATTCGCCACATTTTCGGCAACCTTGCAGGAGCAGGGGAATTCGGCAACCAATACATTATGAACAATTTATTCAAGGGATTAATTTCAGGTTACGGCGCCACAAAATTAGGCGGCGGATGCGTGAGCACCATCGTCATTTTTGTTATCATCTGGTACCTGCTCGGACAGTGTAACTAATGCATCATGGGCCACCTTTTTATGTATATTAATATCAAAAACTTAGGTACACTCTTTAAAACAACCTTATCGGAATGGTATGCCAAAGACCCCTTTCGGCAAAGCGCTATTATTGCCTACTATGCTATTTTCAGTATTCCCGGGCTATTGGTGCTGATTATCACGATCACCGGTTATTTTTTTGAAAAAGATGCCGTTAGTCGGGATATATTAATGCAAATTTCAAGTACTATGGGCGCTGACACTGCAGCCCAAATAGAAGGTATGTTGGCCCAGGCTGGGCAATCCCAAGCAACTGTAACAGGTTCAATTCTCGGAATCGTTATTTTATTGACAGGGGCTACGGGTGTCTTTGTTGAATTACAAAAAACATTGAATTTAATCTGGCATGTGGAAGCAGTCCCGCAAAAAGGAATTTTGCTGTATCTCAAAGCAAGGCTTTTTTCATTTGGATTAATAATGGCCATCGCATTTTTGCTGTTAATCTCATTGGTTGTTTCCACTGCTATTGCTGCCATCAGCAATTGGATTCCTGCTGATACATCAGAAATCATGTTAATATTTTTCAATGCCCTCCATTTTGTTTTTTCATTAGCCATAATTTCCACACTTTTTGGATTGATGTTTAAAATTTTGCCCGATGCCAAAATAAAATGGAAACATGTGTGGCTGGGGTCTTTAGTGACTGGTTCATTATTTGCGCTGGGCAAAACTGCACTGGCATTCTATTTTGCCAAAGCGGAGCCTGGTTCCGTTTTTGGCGCAGCCGGTTCGGTCATCTTAATTCTCTTGTGGGTATCGTACTCGTCAATGATTATGTTTTTGGGCGCCGAGTTTACCGCCACTTACGCTAAAATGTATTCGGGAAAAGTTGCACCTACTGTAATCGCTAAAGCAGAGGTTCCGGTCAAAGTCAACACATGAACCTCACAACCAAAAATCAGAGATCAATATTTTATAGCGGGCAAGTGACGATATGGCCATCAATGACATGATTCTTTTTTTAAAGTTACTTTGGCTTTTTGCATATACGCCTGTTCTGCTTTTTTTTTAGGCGGAAAAGCGGGTTTCATTGAGCGTAGCTTTTCTAAAATAATGCGGCCAATCAGCAGGTGTGCTTGCAATTTATTATCGGCCGGAATGACGAACCAGGGAGCAATTTTTGTGCTGGTATGCTTTATTGCCAGTTCGTAGGCATCCTGATATTGCGACCAGTATTTTCGCTCTTCAATATCATTTGATGAAAATTTCCAGTGCTTGTCCGGGCTATTTATCCGGTCCAAAAATCGATTGCATTGCTCCTCTTTAGATATATGCAGGAAGAATTTGAGTATTGGGGTACCTGTTTCAATGTTTCGTTGCTCAAAATGATTAATCTGATTGTACCGCAATTTCCAAAATGCTTTGTCAGTTTTGGATAGTCGATCGTAGTCTTTTAAGCGCTCGGCGAGCACTAATTCCGGATGGACTTTTGAGATCAATACGTTTTCATAGTGAGAACGATTAAATATCACGATCTGACCATGTTCAGGGAGTTGGATGGTGTGCCGCCATAAATAATCATGCTCCAGTTCCTGGGTGCTTGGATGTTTGAAACTGGTTACCAGAACGCCTTGCGGGTTAACGCCTTTCATGATATGCTTGATGGTGCCATCCTTTCCGGCACTGTCCATCCCCTGCAAAATGATGAGCAGCGACCGGCGGTCTTCGGCGTACAGTATATTTTGGAGTTTTGAAATCTCTTCAATATTCCGATCCAGTTTTTCTTTTAAAATGCTGTCTTTCGGTAGTGTTTTAGACCGTAAGCTGGTATGATAATCTGAAAGTTGGAATGCCTTATCCGTAACCCGGATGGTTTTTACAATATCAGTAATGGATTTCATTTCCATAATATGGATAATTGCCCGGAGGCTTTTAAGTAATCGAGCCTATACACCCATAATTGCTTTTTATTGCGCTCATAATCGGCTTCCAATACCTGTTAGATTGGCTTCTTCTGTATTCAGGTTGGATGCGGACTCCTGCCCTTCCTGTACACGCGCCTGAAAAATGGCAATTGATTCCAGGCTGAGTGTGATGTTTGCTGCCTGGGTTTTTCACCAAAAAGCAAAGGGGTTTTTACATCCAGGCCAACATAACTCAACCCAAACCAGGAATTGGCCGCCACCGGATTGAAGGTGTTGGTGTATTGATTGGCACCTAAAAAGCCTTTGAAACTGATGACAGGTACGTGCTTGGCACCTTCCGACTGCGACTGTAAATCAGTTAATTGACTTTGCAACGCCAGTTGTTGCAAATCGGGTAATTGGTCTACTGCTATCGGGCCGGCCGTATTTGCCGCAAAATATGAGGTGGAAAAAGTGGAGTCAATGTCAAAATCCCATTTTTCTATTTCATTCGAACCCATCAAAAAAAGCAGGTACACTTTATCTTCCACCAACTGCGCAACCCCATCGGATAACAATTGAACCCCATTGTTATGATAGATCTTCGATTTATTCAAATCAGATTTTAACAGCCGTTTTTATTCAAATTGATTATTGAGCAGCACGTAGCCAACGTACGTTCGGCTGGTATCGGCAACCGCCGATTTGATTTTTGCGGCGTCTAAATAAATATCAATATAGGTTTGGGCAATGGTATAAGCCAGTTCATCTGCTGATTGCTTCTGTGACAGCGCCGCAATGCGTTCCTGCAGTTGGGCTTCATGAATTTGCCTTTGGATGGATACGTCAAATAGCGGTTGGATTGCTGTAATTCCTGCCGATTGCGTCCATTTGGTGCCAAATTGTACACTTTTTGTCGCATCTGCCGGATAGGTTGGATTAAACACGCCAATAGGTAAAATCGAAGTTTGTAAAATCGGATTGTACTGATACGTGTATTCCGCATTGACTTGTGGCCAGTATTTCCGGTACAAGGCTTGCGTTTGTAAGTTGCTGATGGTGAGATCCAATTTGTCGGCGCTGATATTTTTCCGGTTGGCCAATCCGTCGTTGATCGCTTGCGATAACGTGATGGTATGTTGAGCACCTGTATGGATGGATAACAGCACCATTATAGGTATGATCAGGTTTGTCAATAATTTTGCGGCAGGTTGGGTCATTTGAAATGGTAGAAAATGCATGATATCTATGTTGTTTCATCGTTACTAATGCGGGTATAGATTTGACAACTTTTTAAAAGTTGTCAAATCTGCCTATCTAAACACCGCGGCGGGTTCCACGCTTCTTATTCTGTTCAGGGCAAATGATGCGCCGCTGAGTGAAATCAGGCCAATGGTGGTAAACATGGAGAGCAATACCAGTGGTGAAAATGAAAAGATGAGTCCTGATTTTGCCACCCCTATCCTGAATCCTTCCAGCAGGGCCAACCCTATTGCAAAGCCAACAACCGTAAATAACAGGGCTTGCGTCAGGATTAATTTGGAGATGTATCTGTTGCCGGCGCCAATGGCTTTTAATGTACCGTAATCTTTTAAACGGTCGAGGGCCGAGGAATACATGGTCAAACCGATGATAAAAAAACAGGCAATCAATGCAAAAATGATGAGCGTACCCGTACTCAAAGCAATACCGCTGCTCGCCAATATTTTTTTCACAGAAGACGAGGCCAGTTTGGGCGATGCCCATGCCCGGATACCAAAAATGTTTTTGTTAATACTGGCCACCACCTGATCAATTGCTTTGGGGTTGTCCACATTCACCAAAACGGCACTGATATTCGTGGCGGATTGATTGGAGAAAAAACGTGCTCTTTCAATGGCGGTTACACAAAAACTGCTGCCGAACCCCCGAAAACCTTTGGTTTGTAAAACAAAGAATGCCCGCTTGCCATTGATTTCTAAGTTGATTTTGAGATCAATGTTGCCGCCTAAGTTTTTCTTTTCGAAAAATTCCGCACTTACCGCGCCATCCAATTGTAAATCTGACACATTACCGGCCATGATTTTATCACCACTAACCAGCGCATTGATATGATTTTCATCAACGCCCAGTAATGTAATGGCGCCACTTGTACCGTTGTTAAAATTGCACGCGGCGCCGGTGATGATCAATGGAAAGGCTTCTTTCACGCCGGTAATACCTTGCACAGCCCGAAGGTTTCTGATATCCAATGCACCCAACTGATTCATATCGTCAATCCATACTTCTCCAAAACTGGGGTATATCACACAACCAAATAAGGACAACAGCGTAGTCTTGCCGGAACCCGATGGGCCAATAATGAGTAACAGTTCGCCCGCTTTTAGTTCCACATTGCTTACGCTTAGCGCCGTGATCGTGGTATCGCCCGCTTTATATTCTTTGCCCGCATTTATAATTTTGGCAATGATTTTATGGCTGGCGGTAGCGCTAGGTACTACTTTTAATGGGGAATCAGATTCCATTTTGTGTTCTTTTGGTTAGCCATTCGTCCAATGGTTTTAAGGATAAGTTCACGGCGATAATGAAAAATGTAGCGACAAATGTTTCTTTAAAATAACCTGCCGCCGCCAGACAGCCCACTGCCGAACAGCACCAAACCGTGACAGCCGTTGTTAGTCCGTGCACATTTATTCCTTCTTTAAAAATAATGCCGGCGCACAGGAAACCAATACCGGTCACCACCTGACCGATGATGCGGGTGACATCGCCACCTACATTTTCGGTCACTTTTATGGACAGCAAAACAAAAATGGCGGCGCCGATCGAGACCAATGTATTGGTTCTTAATCCCGCCGATTTATGGTGCCATTGCCGCTCAAAACCGATCAACAGACCTGCAAGAAGCGCAGCCGACAAGCGTAATATGAATGCTGTATTGGTCATATATTGTCGCGGTACGGGCATTTATAGGGTTATACACTTTTGATTATTGGGCTGTAAGCGCTTTTTGGATTTGTTTATCGGTATTTTTTACAATTTTTTTGATGGACTTATTGACCACTTTCTGCATTTTGTCCGTCAGCTCAGATTTGTTGGCTTTCAGGACTTTATGTACTGCTGCCATCAGTTTGTCTGTTAACGGTTTTGCTACCGAAGGCACTACTACAATAAGTTGTACGTCTTTCTTTTTCATAATATTGTTTGTTAAATGGCATAGTTAATAAGGTAATATCACTCGTATCTCAGCGCATCAATAGGATTTAATGCAGCCGCTTTTCGGGCTGGATACCATCCAAAGAAAAGGCCAATGGCTGATGAAAATAAGAATGCCAGGAGCACAGAAGATAAAGAAACCACCACTGGCCAGCCGCCCAATACGGCCATTAACCTGGAAATGAGAATACCTAATGTGATGCCAATCAGTCCGCCTAAAATACTTAGTACAATGGATTCGATCATAAACTGAATGAGTACATCTTTGCCTTTTGCGCCAACAGCCATGCGAATGCCGATTTCCTGTGTACGTTCTGTAACAGAAACCAGCATGATATTCAGAATGCCGATAGCGCCCACCAATAGCGAAATGCCGGCTATACTTGCCAGTAAAATGGTCATCACTTTAGCGATGGAACCAAAAATATTGCTGATTTGATAACTGTCTTAGTTGATTTGAAGCACCAGCGGCGCCTTAAACACGGGATAATCGGTATAGCCACTTTCATCTGCTGAATAGAATGACTCCGTTTTAAGGTTTTGCGATAATTCATGATTGAATTCTAACCGTTCCACCAAATCCGGATTATTGATAAATGGGCGGCCAAATCCAACAAGGTCACACAAGCCACTTTCAATATCGGCTTCTGCGCTGTCTTTGTCGTATCCACCACAAATAATGAGGGTGTTTTTAAAGTTTTTACGGATTAGTTTTTTGATTTCAACAGGCACGGTAGGGGCGCCCATTGCAGAATGGTCGACCAGATGGATATAGGCAATATCTAGTTTATTCAATTCTTTGGAGAGGTAATCGTAGGTCGCATCAATTTCGGGATAATTGGGCATGTCACCTGCTACGCCATAAGGCGATAAACGAATACCCGTTTTCCCTTTGCCAATAGCGGCCGCAACTGCACTTGCCACTTCGATCACAAATCGACAGCGATTTTCAATATTGCCATCATACTTATCAATACGCGTATTGGTGGCAGGTGATAAAAACTCTTCGAGCAAATAGCCGTTCGCGCCGTGTAGTTCCACCCCATCAAATCCTGCTTCCATGGCATTTTTTGCGGCGGTCACATACTCGGCCTGGGTCAGTACGATATCTTCGGCGGTCATTGCTTTGGGCGTTGGGTAATCCTGCAGCCCTTTGGCATCTGTCCACATTTGACCTGCTGCTTTTACGGCAGAAGGTGCTATTATTGCTGCATCCTGTGCCATGTTCAGCTGGTGGCTTATTCTGCCGGTATGCATCAATTGTACAATTATCTTTCCACCACTTTTATGTACTGCCGACGTTGTTTTTTTCCATCCGAACATTTGTTCCGGACTAAAAATACCCGGAATACGGGCATAACCCAAACCATTTGGCGAAGGCGAGGTGCCTTCGGTGATGATTAGTCCAGCAGTAGCACGTTGCTGATAATAACTGGCCATTAAGTCATTAGGAATATTATCAATGGCCCGGCACCGTGTCAAAGGTGCCATAACGACACGATTTTTCAGTGCGATATCACCAACCCTGGCAGCGGTAAATAATTTGTATTTTTTCATGATCTTAAAGCGTTTTGTTTAACATTATCATCAACAGTCTTTCAGCGATGACCTGTAATTCCCGATTGTTTTGCATGGTAAAATTGTTTATGCTGCATCCAAATCGTTACAACAGCGCAAAGGTGATGGCCTTTGCTGCTTTAGCCGTTATACAATTATTGGAAAGAGTTACAGTATTCACACATTAGAGCATGTATTGGTTTTCAGGAAGAAAAAATCCCAGACATGCTCTTAGGGTTGATGCGGTAGGAGCCGCCGACCTCCCGACCAATCAAAATAATAATTCCTCCCGCTACAATACAAAAACAAACAAAATGTTTATTACTTTTGTCCGTCGCTTCCCGGGCAAATCTCGTACCAACACATCACTACTATGAATTTTTTAAGCAAACTTTTTGAAAAGAAACCCGCTCTTACGGATAACAGCGTTGCCATGATGGTCAATGAAGCGTTGACTGATTTGGAAGCAACAGGGAATGTTCGCGATTACGAGAAAAAAAACTACCGGCTTTTATTGACCAAAATCGCAACCTCCAATTTTGCCAACGAATACCCCGATGAAGGTGATGCTATCAATGATGCACACCGCAATGACTCCGGTTTTGATTCCTTTTTATATGTAGGCAGGAAACTGGCGAATATGCCGCAATGGTGGCAAACTGACCCCGAACGCCGTGCTTTTACCGAAAAAGTAATTGTTTTTGGGCTGCGGAACGACCATCCCCGCATTCACGAATTCAATGCGTTTATTAACCCGGACCAATATTCCCACCAGGGAAATACGCCGGATGGGTATCCCGAATTTATCTTGGAACAGTGGTTGATCGAGAAAATGCGCATAGCGCCAAGTCTTAAAACTGTGGATGAATTTTACCAGTTGTTGTACAATTACCGCAATCTGAAATCTGAATGGAAATCCCGTTTTGAAGCCGCTCTCGATGTGCAAAAGAAACGCTTCGCAGCGTCGTTGGGTTATGGCGATTTGCCTTTCGACGGCCCGGAAGAAACGGCACTGAATACCTTAATTGCTGCCATCCGCCAACATTCTGCTGTACTCAGAGCAGCGCACCAATGGAAAGAAAGCAATAATTTCAACCCGGAAGTATTGCCTTTTTTTCAGGAATTGATGCAACAGCCCTTGGCATTTCGGGTATATGTCACCAGTTTACTGGTATTTTACCGGCATTTTATGGGTGCTAACATATTCACTGATGTAATAGAAAATGCCGTAAAAAAACTCATTACCCCGGATTTTTCCTACGAAGACCTATTTTATCTCCTGCGTTTTCCGTATGCGCCGCACAGGGATTTAGTACGAACGATTGCCCAAAAACAGAAAAAAGATCCGCTGTTGCCCGCCGATATTGTGTCGTGGCTGACCCAATCGCCCGCATTGGACAAATACCAAAAACTGCTGGATACGCATTTTGCAGCCCAGTCCACTTCCCGCAGCAATGACCTTACCCCGGAGGCGCTGATGAACAGTGGTTTCCGGTCGTCCGTCGAAGCCAGCGAATACAATTATTCCCATCCCCAAACGCGCTTCCGAAACATCCAGGAATGGGCAGACGATGTGTTGCTGCTGCTCTCCCAGGTATGTGCGGTGCAGGTATTGTCTGTAAAACAAAGTTCTGCCGATGCCAGAAATTCCTGGCAACATGAAGTTTGGCTCAAATATTCCCTGCGTTTTCCCGATGGGAAAGTCCATGAGTTAAACACTACCATGACAGAATTTTGCACCCATATCAACCTGATACTGGCGCAAACCGGCAGCGCCTACCGGCTCTCCTGTCAAAGCGCGGACATGCAAAGAAACCAGTGGTATTATTCCCAACACAACAGTGTCTCCGGTACCCATGTCCGTTTGGTCACAACCTGGATGCTGGATGAATTTCCTGAAATTTTCCCCGAATCAGCAGTGGATTTATCCTTTTTCGGCAAATCCACCCGCGAACAGGCACCTGCCTGCCCGAAAAGTTTGGCCGAGTTGAAAAAAGAGCGCGCAGCTGCGCGAAAAAGCGGCGGCAGCAGCGATATATTAAGTGATATGCGTTTCGCGCATTTTACCGAAACGGTCATTGATAAAATAGAAAATGCCGACGATATTAAACCGCTGGCTGCCCTCGTGCTCTCCTATGCTACCGGTGCCAAACCGGGCGTGCAATGGTTGGCCAAAATCGCCGCCGAACAAAAGGTATTGGGCCCGGAGCGCTACAGCAATATGCTAACTTATTTGCTCGACCACACCTACCGCACCGAACTCTGGTACGAGGAAAGCCGTCTGGAAGCAGTGAAAGGTATGTTGTGGGCCTTGTCGCTGGCCCCCGACCGCCAAAGTTTCGCGATGATCCGGCAGGTGGTCGAGTACGCCTATGCCAAAGTACCGGGAAAAGGGCCACGCGCTACGGGATTGGGCGATGTGGGGTTGAAAATTTTGGCCCAATCCGATCAGGCATTGGCGTTTTCGCAACTGACCCTGATGCGGGCCAAATGCAAATACCCGCGTTTTAAAAAGCAATTGGAAAAAGCCATTCAGGCATATTGCCAAAAAACGGGACTGTCGGAACAGGAATTGGAAAGCCGCAATGTGGATGACTTTTCGCTGCAACAAGGTAAAATCGAACAAATAATCGGTGATTACGCTGCCACTATCACCATTGAAGACTATAAAGCGGAACTGCAATGGTACGATGCCAAAGGGAAAGAACTCAAATCCGCACCGACCGCCCTCAAAAACCAATATGCTGCCGAACTGAAAAATCTGCAAATTCTGCATAAATCCCTCCAGCAAACTATTTCCGCGCAGCGCCAACGCCTGGAAGGCAGTTGGATCAATAACGGGAGCTGGACCTGGGAATTATGGGAGCAGGGTCTCCGGGCGCACGAGTTGATGCGCTTTTTGGCGGAAAAAATCATTTGGGAATTTGACCTGGGCCACGAAAAAATAACAGGATTGGCCCTGCAGGATACCTTGCTCCGGCCCGACGGTCCTGTGCCGTATCCAGCCCCTGAAAGCATTCAAGCGATCCGGATTTGGCACCCTGTGTTGGCAACAGTGGCAGAAACCATGGCCTGGCGGAATTTTCTGCTGGAAAAACAGTGGCGGCAACCGTTCAAACAGGCATTCCGCGAAATATACCTGCTCACCGATGCCGAATTGGTTACAGTGGACCATTCCAATCGCTTTGCCGGGCATATCCTGAAATCGAATAACCTGTTTGCCATCGCCCCGCAGCGCGACTGGGATTTTGTTTATGAACACTATGACTGCGCCTTTCCCAAACGCCACCTCCCGGCATGGGGACTCCGGGCCGATTTCGACCTCGCTCAGGCGCCCCTGGGTGGTTTAAGTCCTACCGGGCGTTTGCATTTTCAGCAAACCGCCGGCGACACCTCGTGGGTCAATCTGATAAATGTGCCACAGGTTGTTTTTTCTGAAGTGATGCGCGATGTGGATATGTTTGTTGCCATTACTTCTATTGGCAGCGATCCCAACTGGCGGGCAAACGGTGAAGACCAACAGGCCTATTGGCACAATTACGCTTTCGGCACGCTCTCCGAAACCCAAAGCGCCGACGAACGCAAAAAAATATTAGCCTTAATGCTCCCTCGCACCAAAATTGCTAAGGTTGCCAGCATTGAAGGTAATTTTGTACGGGTGGAAGGGAAATTTCGCACCTATAAAGTCAATATTGGGAGTGGCAATATTTTGATGGAACCCAATGACCAATACCTGTGCATCGTGCCTGCCCCGACAGCGGTATCCACGGTCTCCCAAAAAGTCTGGCTGCCCTTCGAAGGCGATAGTCTGCTCACCTTGATCCTGAGCAAATGTTTCCTGTTGGCCGAAGATGATAAAATCAAAGACGGCAGTATCTTAAGTCAAATTAGAATCAAATAAAATAAAATAAACTATGCAAACAATTGTATTTCAGGACGAGACCGTCAGCGGGGATATCCTGCGCACCATTGAAATAATGGTGGAAAACGAGATCATGACCGTGCGCGACCTTATCGCTGCCCGCGTACGCCAGGAAGTGGAGACCTACAATACACAAGCCAAAGAATACTTCCAGGGCTTGGTACAACCCACCGACGCAGAGTCAACCCTCAACGGTTATACCTATAAAATGCGCTCTAAAAAATTCGTGGATCCGGAAAAACAAGTATTTGTCGCGTGGGACGCCTTCCAGAAAAATCGCTTTTTTGTCATGATCGATCAAAAACAAGTGGCCGACCTGGATGACACGATATTGGTGGATGGGTCCACCAGGGTGTCGTTTTTGCGGTTAATGCCGTTGGTGGGTGGGTGATTGCCGGAGTCAAAAACCACGCTCAAAGACACCAATCATATAATAGAATTGTTGCGGTGTCAAAAAAGTCTTGCTGTTGATATGCGCGAATATTGAAATTGATAAGCCCTTTTGGCACTGGCTGTTTTCATCCGGCCTTAGCCAAATCCCGGTATTTTGCGTCAGCCGCGGCTTTTTTTGGTACCTTTTTTGTGCCGCACAAAAAAGTACGTGCTACGGTGATATCTACGAGGGCTTCCCAATCCAGGGATAAAGAAAAAATCCCAGACATGCTCTAAGGAGAGATTTTGAAATGGCAGTATGTGGGATATGTTACCTTTCCGCCGAAAAAGGCGAAAAGGTAACATATCCCGGCCACGAAGATGGACCGTAACTATACTCATCAACATCAGGGGCTCTCCCACATTAAACATGGCACTTAAAAAACATTTATCCCTCCTCTGCCTCCTCTGTTTTATGGGCCTGTGCAGCAGCAGCATTGCTCAATCCATCACCATCAACAATGACAACAAAGCGAAAATCGTCGTTTTGGGCAACGAAAAATTGGCGGTCACCTTGGACTATCACCAAAAGGCCAATATTTCCTTATGCACCGTCAATGGCCAGCAGGTAATACAAGGCAATGAAGGTATTTATTCTACGATCAAAACCAAAGAAGCCGTTTATTCCACCCTGCACCTGCTGTCAGATCCGATTGTAAAGGTTTCCGGCAACACCGTGCGTGTCAGTGGCATCAAGTATGGCGACAAAGGTCTTACTATCAACGAAACCTGGACCTTCACGATCAGCGACCGCAACATTAAATGGGATATGGACAGAACCTTGTCAAAAGCCATTACGGCAGAAAAAGTGGGCTTTCCCGTTTTGATGTTCGAGCACATGGATACCTGGGAAGGAGCCTATCAGGATTATGGCGGTCTGGCCTGGTTCTATCTTTTTAATAAAAAACTGGATACTTACGGGGTACACAGCAGTTCCTCCCGCTTTTGGAACAGCAAAACCGGTAATGGCCTGACCATCGATATTGCTGCACCCGGCCAACAAGTGGCCATGGATTACAGCCGCACCGCAGCCGATAAAATGGCCTGTACCATAGCCGTATCGCCCGCAGCAATGCAGCCCCGTTTTGATGAAGATACCCATAGAAGGCGTTTTGTGCGGGACACGACGGATGTGTGGGCGCCGTTTAAAATCAGTGCCGGGAAAAGCAGTCAAAGCATTACCCTCACTTATTTCGATTTTAAAGCGCAATTTGGCCGGGGGCATTTGGTGGGTATTAATGAGGAGCAGGTCAGTGCGGTGCTGAATACCATCGCCAGAATAGGCGTAATCGATAAACAGCATTTTGGCGGCAACAGCTGGCATACGCCTTATGGGCCCATCTGTTTACACGAACAGTATATTGCCCAAATGGGGCTGGCTATCAATGATATGGCCTATTTAAAAGGCTATCAGCAATGCCTTGATTTTTACAGGGATAATGCCATCAAACCAGATGGCCGGGTGTGGCCGAGATGGGCCTACAGCAATGAAGATGCGATGCCGAAGGGGTTTACCGATAAAGGATTTTATGAAGCACAATGGGGATATTTGTTAGATGCCAACCCCGATTTTGTGACCAATGTGGCTGAGTTGTACGACCAGACCGGCGATCTTAAATGGGTGAAGACACAGCAATTGTCCTGTGAAAAGGCATTGGAGTGGATCATGAAAAGAGATAGCAACAGCAACGGCCTGGTAGAAATGATCACGGATAGCCACCAACAAAAAAGAGGCAGTGACTGGATCGATATTATCTGGGCCGCCTATGAAAATGCTTTTGTCAATGCCAAACTATACCATGCGCTCGTGTTATGGGCGGATATAGAAAAGCAATTGGGCAACACCGCCAAAGCGCAATATTATCAGCAGTTTGCACAAAAATTGAAGACCAGTTTTAACCAACCCATTTCCCAAGGCGGATTCTGGGATGCTGAAAAAAAATGTTATATCCATTGGAGAGATAAGGACGGTTCCACCCACGGCAACAATATGGTAACACCCGTCAATTTTATGGCCATTGCTTATGGCATTTGCGATGATGCGGCAAGAAGCAAAACCATTTTAGATGCGATTGAAGTGCAGATGCAAAAAGAAAACCTGTTCTTTTGGCCGATTTGTCTGTTCAGTTATGCTCCCGGCGAAGGAAATGACTGGCAGTTTCCTTTTCCCAATTATGAAAACGGCGACATCTTTTTATCCTGGGGGGCAGTGGGTGTAAAAGCATATGCCGCCTACAAACCTGAACTGGCCCTGAAATATGTGCAAAACGTATTGGCACAATACGCCAAAGACGGATTGGCTTTTCAACGCTACGGCCGTAATCAGCAAGACGGATTAGGCGATGATATCCTGTCGGGCAACAGCCTGTCGGTGGTGGGCCTGTACCAGGCGATTTACGGTATTAATCCGCGGTACAACCGCTTCTATCTCGATCCTCATATTACGGAGCAATTGGCCGGCACCCAAATAAAGTACACCTACCAGAATCAGCCCTTAACCATCGATCTGGAGATGGGTCAATACGCTATATCCAATCAACGGTTTAAGATCACCTCTAAAACCGACTTTGGTTTTTTCAGTACCCATCAGACACTTTTATTTTTTAATGGCAATGCCGACAAGGCGGCCTTAAAAGTAACCACCGCGCCCAAAACCAAACTGGAATTGGCTATTCAGCAATGGGGAACAGATCAAATGTCCTGGACCCAATCGTCGAAAGATGCCCACCCCGGCAAGTTGACTTATCAAATCAACGATCTGCAACAGGACAGTTATTATACCATACAGGTCAATAACAAGACAGTGAAACGGTTAAAGAGTAGTAAGGCAGGTGTTTTGGTGTTTGATGTTGCAACGGGTACAGGGCCGGATGAGATTGTTGTTTTGCATCAGTGATGACTTAATGGCCTGCGACCATATTACTGGACGAATTTTATGTTGCGCAGCACGTAGAGTGTATTTTGCGCAGATTTGACGCAGATTTTTTGCACAGATTTGACGCAGATTTGAAGATGTCGTCCAGTCGTATGGTCGCCCATACTTTTTTCTGCCGAATTGCACTGTCGAAGTAATGAAAGTGCGCCGAAGGGGCTTTATAGTTAAAAGTATTCTTCCCAAAAGACCAAAAAAACAAGTAGTTTTGTGTTATGAATGCTCAGAATGCAACAGAAAGAGCGATGGTCGCCAGGTTTAGTGCCTACCTTTTTTGGGACATTGACCGGGCTCAATTAGATATACAGAAGTATTCGGCTTATGTGATCGGCAGAGTGCTATCGCATGGGATGCTGTCGGATTGGTTTTTGATTAAAGAAATATATGGCAAAGAAACCATTCGCCAGGTCGCTTTACAACAAAGACATTTGGACAAACAAGCCTTAGCATTTTGCTCGGCTTATTTCGATGAACCCCTTACCAATTTTCGATGTTACCAACTCGCACAGTCGAACCCGGAACACTGGGATTATTAAAAGTAAGTTGCATTCCGTTTTGAGGATACTCAGGAAGGTTTATAATTTCAATCGCCGGGAGCAAGCCAATTTCCCTTAAAATCTACTACCTTTACCACCAATAAACCATAATATATGTCGCTTGCACTCCGCCCATCCCTTTTTTGGGATACTGACATACAAAAAATAGATTTACAAAAGCACAAGGCATCCGTCATTGAACGCATCACTTTGCGCGGCCATCTGGAAGAATTTAGAGCCATGATGCAGTTTTATGGAAACGATACCGTCAAAAAAAGCCTGTTAAATGCGCGGTGGCTTGACAAAATTACACTTGCTTTCTGCAGTACAATATTTGATATACCAGAAACAGAATTTCGATGTTACAAACTCGCACAGTCGAACCCGGAACACTGGGATTATTAAAAGATCTGATGTGCATTCGTCAACTTGACCAGTTTTATTTGGTTGGGGGCACAGCATTAGCCTTACAGTTGGGGCATCGTTTTTCCGTAGATCTTGATTTATTTACGCCCCAACCTTTTGACAAAACGGAGTTGCTCGATACACTGAACGGTACTTTCGATATCATGGTTGAAACGGAAGGCACCAGCATGTTAATTACAAATATCAACGCCATCAAAGTTGATTTTGTCAAAATGAGTTACCCTGTACTTTTTCCCCCAATTATCACCGAAGGCGTGCGAATGTTGGATATTAAAGACATTGCACCAATGAAATTGAAGGCTGTAACCCAACGCGGAAGCAAAAAAGACTTTTATGACATTTACTATCTCATGGAACATCTGTCGATAGATGAAATGCTGGGCTTATTTAAAGAAAAATTCAGGCAGCACGAAGTGTTTCATGTGATTAAGAGCCTATCCTATTTTGAAGATGCGGAAAACTACCCCGATCCCCAAATATTTGACCCATCTCTCACTTGGGAAACTGTCAAAATAAGCATTCGACGCGCCGTGAGCAATATGATCCATTAATCTCCTGCAAAACAGATTGGATGTTGAGTTTGCCAACTGAGAGTTGGCTTTTATATTTATTTAAGTCTTTGGTTGTCAACTAATTTTTTAATTGAGATGAATCCCATGCTGTTCGTTTAAGATGATTATTTGTCCATAAGTATATTCAGTTGTAATATATTGATTTGAGTGCATGACAAAATCGGGGTACTAAACCCCCAGCCCCTGATAGGGCTAACGATTACCCATATTTCTGTTTTTTAAGCAGCAGTTTTTATGCACTATTATTATCAAGAAGTAAATGCCAACAAGCGTCCCGGTTCGCAGTCACGGGTTCCCCCTTCAAAGGGGGAACCCGTGACTGCGAACCAGGACACTTTGTGCCTTTTATTTTTGATGAGGCTAACTTGTAAATAGAATCGTTTTCACCTCATCCCTATATCTTCAATCCCGGCAATCCCTTCACCACTTCCACCGTCTCCATACTCAACCGGATCACACTCAACAACAAATCCAGAATATACCTCGGGTTGCCCACTTCCGCTGCCCAGTCGTTCGGGTCATTCCGGATCCCACTTTCTTTGTGGGTGGTGACAGCGTAGCGTTCCATGATCCATTCGATGGCGCTTTTGCCATTCACCACGTATTCGTAGGCTTCTGCGGGGATATCGCTGATGGTGATATGGCTGTTGTAATGGATCGTGCTTTTGTCAGTTTTGTTCGGAAAGCGCATTTTTTCCACCCGGAATTGTCCGCTTTCGATGCCCGTGACGGTTACTTTGGTGGGCGGCGGAATATCTTCATACCCGATATGCCAGTCACCCAGTAGTTTACCGGCCTTGCTGAATGCCCAGAAATCGCGCGGCTCTTCCACCAGCGGCAGGCGTGGCAGCATCTTTTTCAGGTCGCTGGAGAACCGCGTGCGGTATTCCGGACTGTGCAGTATGCCATACACGTAGTAAAAGATATCGGCCTTCGTCACCCGCTCGCCGTACCGCTCCCGCGCCTGTTTCAGGATAAAATCCGATACGCCGTCCCGCCGGATATATTCGCTCTCCGATACGCCCGCCGCCGCGTCGAACAGGGTCGGGGCTGCTTTGGCGCGCTCTTCGTAGTAGTAGAGGGGGAAACATTGGCTAGAATCCAAAAAGTGTAGATTTGGTACACAATCTGTCATCAAGGGCGAAAACTCTTTGCTAGCACCTACGCCTGAGACGCAAATGACACGGTTTTTGGTGGTGGGAGTTGGGAAAAAATTTCGATTTAAACCCGGGCGTTCAACAAAATTATTTTCAAAGTAAAAGTTCTGTTTGATGAATGGACGATAATATCCAATGGCAATAGCCTTTATATCCAAATTATGGCTTTGACTTTTCTCTAAATCCTTTTTTAAATTCACTGTCCAACTTATTTTCTCAGGGTCAGTATCAATAAAATCGTCAACAGCCAATTTGGAGTTTTTTAAGGAAGCCTCTGCGTAAGATTTCTGTTGTTCGTTGTAAAAATCTATCATGCGCCGCATATTTGATTTCATACCTTCGATTGAGAAATTATAAACCCATGCATCCCGATTGGTACTTGCACCAAGTGAGTAAGTTTGAAAAAAAGAATTTGCCTTTGGGTCAAATTTTTTCTCTGGCGCAAGCGGAATAAACTCTCCAAAAACATCATCTCTTTGATTGAGCCAGTCACCATGTTCGTTGGGATGCAGGATTTGCCAGCCCATGTCGGGGTTTTCAACGGAGCCGAATTTTTGGATGATGTCCAATTTTTCTTCCCGATTCAAGTAATCGCCGATGTCGTGGTAATAAATCATCGTCTTGGTATTACTGGTATCAGGTTTCTTTACTAAAAAAGTAATAGCAATCGGAGTGCGGGAACCGGAACCAAAAATTTTACCACCTTCCTTTCTGCTGAGTTCGCCACTCGTGCGCTGATTTCCACGCAAATTGAAGATATAAATGGCTGAAAACTCTTTTTCGAGGCATTTTCGGAAGCCGTCAGTGCTGTTGCCGTCAATCCATGCACCATTCGACACAAAGGCGATGATACCGCCATGCTTCGGGTCAAGCCGGTCCGTTGACCACCGGAATGCTTTGATGTAAGCGTCGTACAGCGACTTATTCAGTCCTGCATTAGACAGTTTGGCGTATGTTTTAGCAATGTCAGCATCGAGTTTTTTGTATTCCTGGTTTTGCGCGTTATCGTTTGCTGATTTTTGACCAATAGAATACGGCGGGTTCCCCATAATCACCCTTAGCGGCGCTTTTTTCTGTGCCAGCACCCGCTCCGAGTTTTGGGGGAACATAGCGGAGAACAGTTTTTCGCTTTCGTCGCTTTCGCCGAGTTGGAAAGTGTCGGTGAGGCAGATGCCGTCGAAGGGAAAGTAAGCCGGGTCGATAGTGAGGCGGTGACTTGGAGTCACCGCCTCACTGTTGCGGGCCGCC
This sequence comes from Saprospiraceae bacterium, assembly GCA_044350415.1. Taxonomy (GTDB): domain Bacteria; phylum Bacteroidota; class Bacteroidia; order Chitinophagales; family Saprospiraceae; genus M3007. Next base: position 25,546 of record JBILHQ010000046.1, read on the forward strand.
TGCTCACCCATGAGATCATGGTATGCATTTTCAATATTAATCGCAGCAATATAATACGCCAGCAGCACGATTTCGTTGGCGTGGAGTTCTTGCGCGTATTTGCGGGCAAGGTCTTCGGGGCGAATGAGGCCGCTTTGCAAAAGGCGGGTGATAAAGGTGCCTGTGCCCGTAAAAGGATCGAGAATATGGATATTTTCGTCGCTGAGGGAGCGGGAGAATTCCTTTCTTAAGATCGCATCGACAGAACGGATCAGAAAATCTACCACTTCTACGGGCGTATAAACGATACCGAGTTTTTCGACCATTTTGGGGAAAGCGGTTTTGAAAAACTTGTCGTAGAGTTCGATGATAATGCGTTGTTTGCCTGCGGCATTGTTGATACCGCCAGCCCGTTCACGCACGGAATCATAGAATTTTTGGAGTATTTCGGTGTCTTTATCGAGGCTTTGGCCTTCGAGCAGGTCGAGCATACCCTGCATAGCCACCGAGATGGGATTGTTTTTGACAAAAGAATACCCCTCGAACAGCGCCTCAAAAACGGGTTTGGTAATGAAGTGCTGCGCGAGCATTTCCACCGCTTCGTCGCCGGTGATGGCGGGATTGATATTTTTTTGCAATCCGAGCAGGAATTCTGCAAAAGCGCGTTCGTGTTCAGCGCCGTCGCGGATGAGGCGTTGAATACGCTCGATATGGCGTTCGGCGATTTGCGCCACGTCTTTTGCCCATTGTTCCCAATAGCGGCGGTCGCCCACTTTTTGAACCATCCGGGCAAAAAGCACCCCTTGCAATTGTTCGAACTGTATGGTCAGTTGCCGGCTGATCGCTGTGCCCACCCCGCTGTTGGCCTGTTGGCGGTCTTCTTTTACGCCGGAAAATTCTTTGTCATCACCGACGGTATTATCTGGTCGCCCGACGAGAATTTGATCGGGCCGCTGTTTGTTGAGTTCGATTTTATTGACGATAGCATTGAAGCGGTCGTCGTGCGCGCGCAGGGCATTGAGCACCGTCCAGACCACTTTGAAACGTTCGTTGTCGTTGAGCGTCTTTTCAGGTTCCACATCCACTGGCACCACCACAGGAATAATGATATAGCCGTATTTTTTGCCGGGCGAACGGCGCATGACCCGACCGACCGACTGCACCACATCCACCTGAGAGTTGCGGGCCGAAAGGAACAGCACTGCATCGAGCGAGGGCACATCCACCCCTTCGCTGAGGCAGCGGACATTGGTGAGCATCCGGCATTCGCGGGCATCGTTGGGGGCCGCTTTGAGCCACGCCAATTTTTCGTCGCGCAGGGGCGTTGCCATCGTCCCGTCGATATGTTGGGCATTAACGGCGACCAATTCTTCGCGGGCCTCCAAAGGCAGGCTGTTGAAATAAATGTCCTTGGTTTCGTTGAACGTTTTAGTCGTTTTTTCCGACACCGCAATATTTTGGCAAAAAGCGACCGCGCGCCGCATCGGTTCGGGATCGCTGTCTTTCAGGATACCCGCATCGCCGAGGATTTTTTTCGAAAGGGCATTGATACAGCCGATGAGTTTGGAGGCATCGTCGGCTTTGATTTCGTTAGTAGGATCTGCGACCATTTTTTGAATGGGCGCAGTCATATCTTCTTCGCTGACCGTGAGAATCAGCACTTTATAATCAGAAAGCAGGCCCTGACTAACCGCTTCACCAAAACCGATGCGGTAGATTTCTTCGCCATAGTTTTCATCGTCCATCGAACACAACACAGCGTGGTTCTGAGTGGCTTTAGATTTGGAATCTTCGTTGAACAACCGGGGTGTGGCCGTCATGTACAGGCGTTTACGGGCGCGCAGGAAGTCGTTGTTGTGGACCTTTACAAAGGCCGATTCGTCGCCTTTAGAGATCGTCACGCCGGTGGTGCGGTGCGCTTCATCACAGACGATGAGATCAAAAATACCGAAAGAATTTTCCGTGTTTTTAGCCTTTTTCAATAACGCAGCCTGTGCCTCGGCGATGACTTCGATGGATTGGTAAGTGGAAAAAACAACGGTCAGGTCGGAACTTTTGATCTGTTGAACCGCATCGAATTGTTTCAGGATACTTTTGACATCCGTGGAAGCCGGCAAAGCCAAATCCACCACGCTGAATCCATCAGTGTCCTCGTTGCTGGTGCGTTTTTTACTCACGCCCGAGTCCGAGCAGATACAAACCGCGTTGAACGGCTGATCGGCATCGGCGCTCCATTCGCGCAAAGTTTGTCCGAGCAAAGCGATAGAAGGCACCAGAAAGAGGACCAAACCTTTATTGTTGGTTTCCTTTTCAGCGATTTTGAGTGAAGTGAACGTTTTGCCCGTTCCGCAGGCCATGATGAGTTTGCCGCGATCATTGGATTTAAAATGTTCATGCGCGGCATTGATGGCCACCAACTGGTGCTGCATCGGCGTCTTTTTAGGCGCGCGGGAAGCATCGCCCGACATTCCTTTCTCTAATTTTCCCCAATCGACAGCCGCTTCGCTGAGTTCATACAGTCCGAGACGGGTGACTGGCGGGTGTTGATTGTTGATCGTGGTTTCGGCATTTGGCCCCCAGTGATTGGTGGTCGAAATCCAGAGGCGGTGCGCAAAACCGACCGTGCGAAGTTGGTCGTCCTTAAAGTTTTTGCTGGAAGTGGAGAGGAAGGAATCGACTGCGGGTTTATCAATCGTGGCGCTTTCCTGAAAACATTTACATTAAATGGCCCAATAATCGCCAGAAGTGGTGCGTGCCACCAGGTCGATCCCGGTGTCTTTTCCACCAAAATCCCTTCGGGCCGGGAAATCATTCCAAAGCCATACATTGGTGAACATGGGGGCATACCTGGGATCCGTTTGCAGGTAAGCCTGCATGAGGCGCTCGAATTTGTCGCCTTTGTCGCGTTCGGAAATCGCGTATTTGCGAAAGGTAGAGAGGATGGATTGGAAACTGGTCTTTTCGTTCATTTACAGATATTGACTTGGGCCTGCTGTAAAAATAGCAGTGGCGCAAAAATATGTAAAAAAACGGCAATAGTTATAGAGGAAGGTGTAAATAATAAATTGCCTTGGAAAACACATCTGCCCAATAAACTAACCAGTATGATGTTTTTTTAGTTGAGACCAATAGCGTATCTTTGTTTTCGTATATTATAGATCAACAAATGACACAAGCAACAGGAATACAAGCCGTTGGCATTTCCAGATTACCATTTTGGGATGTCGATATTGACAGCCTGGATGTGGAACAGGACAGCCTTTTTATTCTGGAAAAAGTATTTAATTATGCGCCATGGGCAGATTACCGGGCTGTATTTGCCTATTATGGACAGGAAAGGATTCGCAGCGAAATCGTTCGGGCTGCTTATCTGAAAAAGGATGTATTGAATTT
>JBILHQ010000407.1:0-2662 GCA_044350415.1 Saprospiraceae bacterium
ATCATGAGTTGGAACGAGTAAATTTGTTAATATAACCTATTTTGCACAAAACTATTTTCAGTATTTTAGTCCTGAGGAATAAAATACGAGAATAAGAGACAGTCAAAAAAGACTGTCACCTAAGAAAATACGGAGAGTGTATCGCTAATTTAATAGACCCGACAGTCAGGAAACCTGGTCGGGATACCCCGGAATAGATACCGGTACATAGATATATTAAACCAAAAATGTTCATATACCCTTTACAAAGGCGGGACACAACTTTCACGAATATTGAATTATAATTTATTGCAATGGATTAAAAAAGTATTCAAACACAAGCAGATCTACAGTTGCTCAAAGTATCAAACATTTTAAAAGTAACCACAAATGTATCGCTTTAAATAAAGAAACAGCTGAAATACAATTTTTTTTTTACAAACCCATCAATTTGACATAATCAACATTTCATCTATAACCAGACTTTACTATTGACGTATCATTAGATTGATTTGAGTACAACTGCACAAGACCCCGTTGTTACGCCACGAGAGGCAAAAAAACAATGAAATCTTGTGCAATTATACATCGACACGCTCAGCAATCTATCACTTGACTACTATCATCTTCTTCGCCAGAACACCAAATGGTGTTGTTAATTCATAATACAAAACACCACTTTGGCCCTTTAGATCAAACGTTTCCTGTTGATAACCAGATGGATATGATTTGTGCATTTCTGTCACTAATCGACCGTTGATATCAAAAATACGCAATTGAGTATCACAAGCACCTGGGAGTACAAATCCAATAGTTGTCCGTTCCATGAACGGATTCGGGTGGTTTTGCAGCAACTGCAGGTCCGGATGAACTGCCGGGCCGGAAGTTCCTGATACCTGGGTATCAATGAATTGCAATCCCAGACCAGTTTCCACCAGTTCAGTATTGTATGCTATTGCAGGCAATTCAGTTTGATCCAGATACAGTACTTCACTGAGTTTATGGCCACTTTCAAGTACGTTGAACTTCATCGTGAATACGCCGGTGCCCTGGCTCAGATTTTGACCCTGTGCGGTACTCCAAACCGCGCGGAACTCGCCGCTTTGGCTGTTAAACGCGCCGAAGTTGTCATCCGTGAATTCTAGTACTCCCGACGATTGTACAGCGGTGTATTCTAATTGCGCTGGATCGAAGCCCAAAGCAAACTGATAAGCCGCAATATCAATAAACTGGTTGGCTTTGAAAGTTACCGAAATGGTTTCTCCCGCTGTCAATACTTTATCGCTCACTGTCCAAACGACCGGCGGTCCTGGTTTCAATAGCGGATTGGCAGTGCCGTTCACGTCGCCCAGTTTCACCCCGATAAAGTTTTGATTGATCTGGCTGGTACTGATGCCCAGCAGGTCAATTTTTTCAGGGAAGCCCCAAGGAATATTCGGATTCGGGAACACATAAGACGATGGCACAAAACGCCATGCAGTATTGAATGCGACTAATGCCGAAGGGTTATTCGCTATAGCCTGTGTAATGAGCTGCGCATCCAATGTAGTAATAGAATTACTCCTATTTACGTCTGCAGCAATACGTTTGTAAGGGCCTGAGAACGGCGGGTTATTGGTAATATGCTGCTGGATACGGGTAGCATCAGCAGCAGTGACACCGTTCAGCAAATTATTCGGCCAGAGTGGCAAGAGGTTCTTGGACGGTGTTACCCGGTAATCACCTGATGGGCCCGCTGTTAACAAATATGTACCTGATGTTCCAGTCAGTACTGGAGAATTTACCGCTACCAATCCGGGAAGAGTGGTCAGAGGAACAGTTACATCTTTAACCGGGCTATTGTTATGCTCCCAAAGGATGGCACCGCTGATGGTGATACATGGTGCGATGGTGACCGTGAAGGCGCAGGTGGTGGAGTTGCTGTAAGCATCTGTTGCTGTATATGTTACTGTAGTGACACCGTCATTGAAAGACAATCCACTCACCTGACCGGAACCACTGCTTACTGTTGCACCTGTTCTGGCATAAGTCAGCGTGGCGGCAGAGCAGTTGTCGCTGTAAGTTGCGTTAATACCGGTTACTATATTAGCACAAGTGCCGAGTAGTGGCATAACACCAGAAACATTTGCGGGGCAGGTTAAGGATGGAGGGGTATTGTCATTTACTGTAATGACAACCGTGCACGTCGTTGTATTGGCAGGAGTCGCACCATCAGTAGCGGTATAATTTACCGTGATCGTCGCTCCATCACTTACACCACTGGTGTAAGCACCCGATGCAATGTCTTGGGCCTCCGTAACTCCTGAACAATTGTCTGTGGCAGTCAATGTACCAACATAATCCGGAATCGTGATTTCACACGTTCCACCGCCATTGGTATTGATCGTAGCAGTACCTGCAGGACACGTAACCGTCGGTGCATCATCATCATTTACTGTAATAACAACCGTGCACATCGTTGTATTGGCAGGAGTCGCACCATCAGTAGCGGTATAATTTACCGTGATCGTCGATCCGTCACTTACACCACTGGTGTAAGCACCCGCTGCAATGTCTTGGGCCTCCGTAACTCCTGAACAATTGTCTGTGGCAGTCAATGTACCAACATAATCCGGAATCGTGATTTCACACGTTCCACCGCCATTGGTATTAATCGTAGCAGTACCTGCAGGACACGTAACCG
>JBILHQ010000048.1:0-28755 GCA_044350415.1 Saprospiraceae bacterium
GTGCGCTGTGCGTTTCCTTCAGTGGCAATTGTTACATGAGCGTTGCCAACGGCGAACGTTCGGCCAACCGCGGCTCCTGTGCCCAGAATTGCCGGCTGCCTTACCAATTGATCGACGGAACCGGTACTACCCTGATCGAAAACAGTCACCTCCTTTCAATCAAAGACCTGGATCTGAGTGACGAACTCCCCAACCTGATAAAAGCCGGTATTTCTTCTTTTAAAATTGAAGGCAGGCTTAAAGACATTGTTTACGTCAAAAACAACACTTCTTACCTGCGTCAAAAGCTGGATACTTTTCTGGAAGCCAATGCCGATCAATTCCAAAAGGCCTCCTCGGGTAGAACGTTCTACCAATTTGAGCCTGAATTGGATCGCAGTTTCAACAGGGGCTACACTGACTACTTTGTCAATCACCGCCGCGAAAGAATCGGCTCTTGGGAAAGCCCCAAATCCCAGGGACAGTACATCGGTAAATTGCTGGAAATAAAAGCCAATGGCTATCGGATCGAAAACTACGAGCAAATTAACAACGGCGACGGCCTGTATTTCATCAACGAACAAGGCGAAGCCGACGGCATGCAGGTCAACATCATTGTTAACGATGTGGTGGTGCCCAATGAACTGAAACGCCTGAAGGCAGGCACTGACATATACCGCAACCTCGACGCCGAGTTCATCCGGATGTTGGAGAATGAAAACAGTGCCGTGCGGAAAATCGGCGTCAAAATGCGCTTCAGTGAAACAGCAACCGGCTTTTGCCTGCATGTGGTGGATGAAGACGGGCATGAAAGCTCCGCCACCCTCGAAACGCCCAAAGAACCCGCCAAAAACGCTGATGGACTGATCGAGAACATTAAAAAGAACCTCGCTAAAGCGGGTAATACGCCCTTTATCGTGGATGAAATGGAACTGGACCTTTCTCAAAACTGGTTTTTGCCCATTTCAAAAGTAAACGAGGTCCGAAGAGTGGCCCTGGAACAATTGGCTGATATCCGCATTCGCGATTACCAGCGGGAAACCCATCAGATCGTCAAAACGGAGCATCCCTACCCGGTGAAGGCACTCGATTTTACTTACAACGTGTCCAATAAACTGGCCCGGGCGTTTTACAAGCGTCACGCTGTGGACGAAATAGAAAAGGCCTTTGAATTGCAATGGGACCCCGGCAAATCACGCGTTATGGTAACCAAGTATTGCGTGAAATATGAATTGGGCAAATGTCCGCGATACCAGCGCGATACTATGGGCACTAAACTCGCCGAACCCCTCACCCTGAAACACGGCGAAACGGAATACAAACTGAAGTTCAACTGCAAACCCTGCGAAATGGAAATCTGGGAAAAGGATGCGGAATTTGAAATTTCAGAGGATGGGCTGGACTAATTTTCGTTACGTGTGTTTTTACACCAACTTAAAGACATCTGTATAATTCACATTATGCAATAGTGTAGCGTAATGTGAATTATACAGATGAAAATCAATTTATTTCAATACCACCTTTTTCCCGTCATCCTCCTTCACCACCGTATAAACTGTCTTCCCTAACTTGGTTTCGATAACAGTTCCGACCGGGAAACGCTCCTTGCGGCTGCCTTTGGGGCGGATTTCAATACCATAGCTGAATTTATTATTGGCACGGCCGCGCACGGTAAAATTGCGGGAACGGAGATTGTCATTGACCAGGGTGACGGAAACATAGTCGGTGGTGGGTGCTTCTGCCTGTTTTTTCGCTTCTTCCCGGGTGTTTACTTCTCCATTGCCCATATTGAGTCCTTTCGATACTTTGCCCTCGCCAATTTGTACGATATCGCCGTTGCCACTCCGATCAGTTTGAAGTGTTTCACTGGTATTTACTGCGACACTGCCGTTGCCCATGGATTGAACTTTGGCATTTTTTACCAACAGATTTTTGGCGTCTACATTGCCATTGCCAGTTTTGCAGAGGTCTAGGTTATCGGCTTTTCCAGATAAGGTCAGGTTGCCATTGCCGGCCTTTTCTATGGTCAAATCATCGATATTCAGGTTGGTGGCCACCGCATTCATATTGCCATCAATGTTGATTTTTTGAATGACCGGGGCTTTGATGGTGATCTGGATATGGGTGTCTTCTATCCACATGCGGTTGTTTTTGTTTTTCGGCATGGAAACAGTAATCTGTCCATTTTTTTGCTTGATTTCGAATAAACTAGCCAGGTTTTCGTCGGCCAATATGGTCACTGCTGCCGTTTCTCCGGAAATGATTTGAATGCCGCCATTGCCTCCGGGAATGCCTTCGATCTCTATGGCAGTAAATGGTTCCAGACTTGGAATTTCCACAGGCACCAATTGGCCGTTGCCAAGGAGCGCACGGCGATTCTGTGCAAATGTGGTGACATTGGTGAGTAATAAGAACGCTGCAACAACGAGCGCGATGATGAAATGCATGTTTTTCATTATAAAATGTGTTTTAAATTTTTTGTAAAAAATATGGTTGTGGCAATATGTAAACTATTGATTTTTCCCTTTTTTGATCCGGTTATCCGCATCCGAATTACCGGAATCCCGATTGCGGGTTTTTACTTTTTCATTGCCAAAATTCCAACTGCACCGAACTGCTACCGACTGACTTTCCCAGTCATTGCGCTGGCGGCCTTGTAATCCGGCAAAATCGACGGTTTGTGTCCAGTGTTGTGTGCCGAGCACATCGTTCACCGCGAGTTTGACGGTTGCTTTTCCATTCAGGAATGTTTTTTTGATACCCAGGTCGAGGGTGGCGATACCTTTGTTGGTGAATACCCCTTCTTTGGTAGGGAATTGTGCCCAAATGCTGATATCGCCCTGGAATCCCTTCCCCAATTTAATCTGTTGGCCCGTCCAGAAACTCCCGCCCCAACTACCTGTGCGAAGTTGATTATTATCGATAACAGCCGAAAATTGGTTGTGCCATATGCCGAGCCACAAGTACCCTTCCCACCACTTGGCAATAGGCAATGGCGCGCTGATATTGATGCTTATATTGTCATTGCCGGCGATATTAAACGGCTGTGTCCATGCTTCGTTGCCGATTGTACGCACAATGGTTTGGTTGATATCATTGGTTTTGGTGTAACTCACGGCGATACTGGCGGCCTGTTTGTAAGCATACTTTAATTCTGCCGATTGAGCATAAGCCGGACGCAGGTAAGGATTGCCGCGTTGGGACGTATAAGGGTCAATCTGCCAGATAAAAGGATTCAAGTCCTGGTATGCAGGACGTTCGAGGCGACGGTTCGCAGAGAAACCCAACTGATGATTTTCTGCGGCCTGGTACTGCACGAATGCCGACGGAAACAATCCGGTGTAAGCCGTATCAGGATTCTCATTTTTCCGGCCGTACAGATCTGTGGAAACACCTTTGATGTCTGTCCGTTCGGCGCGTAATCCTGCTTGAAAGGACCATTTTTTAATGCTTTTACTGATATTAGAATATCCTGCAGCAATCGTTTCATCCAGGTCAAAAGCGTTCGTGCGCCCTGGATCGGGTTGAAAACCTTCACCAAAATTATTTGCTCCTGCGATATTATTCTCCGTGGTCGTGAAAGTTGCTTTTGCACCTGCTTCGATTTTTAAGCCATTTTTTTTAGTCACTGCAAAATCAGATTTGAATGCCCAAATGCTGATATTTTGTGCCAGCTCCGACCGGAAAGTATTGGAGGAACCGAGGGTGAGGGCTGCATTAAAAAATTGATTATCTATATTATTGGTACCTCCTTCATTAAAGATTATTCGATCGGCATCAAAAGACCATTCATGACCCAATGTATCCGCAAACCGGTAATTGATATTGTAATTCAGCCGCTGGTTGTTCCCTGGATGCTTGCTTTGGGAGGTCAGCGTACTGTCGTTGATTCCAGATAAAATATCGGTGATGCTGGTGGAATTAAACCCACGGGTAGTTTGTTCGTATTTTGAACCCGTCACCATGACACCTATGGTATGGAAATCGTTGAGGTACCAGTCAGCGCCGGTTTTTACAAACTGGGAATTCCAGTGTTCCACTTCCGGATTGGACTGATCGAAATGCTTGCCGTTTTGGTAGCGGTCTATTTTTTGTTCCACCGTTTGAGCAGCATCCAAAATATTGGTATTGAGGAAAAAATTGACTGGCCCGGGGCGGTAATTCAGGTTTATTCCAGTATTGAAGCGGTGGTGTATACTTTGAGCATATCCCATGGAAGCACTGCCCTTCATACCAAAGTTCTGGTTCTTTTTCAGGCGGATATTGACGATGCCGGCAGTGCCTTGTGCGTCGTATTTTGCCGAAGGATTGGCGATGAGTTCGATACTTTTTACGGCATCCGACGAAAGACCGCGGAGGTAGGCGGCCAGTTCGGTATCGCTGAGTTGAAGGGGCTTACCGTCGATCATCACGTTGGCGGCACCCTTTCCAGCCAGGTTGATTTGTTCCTGAGGGGTAACGACTACCCCTGGCGCCCGTTGTAGGATGTCCAGGACTGAATTTCCGGCAGATAAAGCAGTTCCTTCCACATTGATAACCGTTTTGTCCACCAGTACTTCAATAAGTGGTTTAGTAGCAGTGATAACTACCTCCTTTAATGCCGTGGAAACTTCCATTTGGAGCGGCTGAAGTGTTTTGGATTCATTGGGGCTTACATGAAAAACCGGCGACAGGATATCCTGAAAACCAACCAAAGCGGCCTTAATGCGGTAATCGCCTGCTGCGATTTCATTAAAGACAAATTTCCCGGCATCGTCGGCAGAGTTGCCGGCCACCTGAATGCTGTCGTTGCCGGAATAGCGGATCAGGCGAATAGCAGCGTAAGCATTGGGTGTGCCGGTTGGATCAGTTACTGTACCATCGACAGATTGCGCAGGGGCGGCATAGAAGGTAAACAGCGTTGCAGTGAGTAAGTAAATGTATTTGAACATGGCGAGCGATATTTTTTGTTGTGCATTAATCTTGGCACAAAGGTGGCCCTCCTGGCAGGGGCCAATCGCTGCAAAAGATGATTTGAGACGGTGGAACAGGTGTCAAATTGTGATTTGAGGCACGTTGCTTGGTATATTTGGCCTCAGAAAGTTTTTTAGCCTTTAAAGGAACTTGGTGCTTCGCCAGTTGCTTTTTTAAAAGCCCGGTTGAAAGTCGCTTTGGAATTAAACCCGCATTCAAAAGCGATGCCGAGCAATGACAAGTGTCGAAAAGCGGGGTCCTTCAATTTGCTTTTGACCGATTCTACCCGGTATTCATTGACAAAGTCATTAAAATTTTTGTCCAGGCCGGTATTAATCAGGTGAGAGAGTTGGGAGGTGTTCAGGTTCATCTTTGCGGCGAGTTGCGACAAGGTAAGATCGGGATCCAGCCATGGCGGATTTTCATGAAATAAGGTAAGCAATACCTCTCTATAACGCACCATTTCCTCTTTTGACAGCGGCTGTTTGGCCACTTCATTTTCCTTGGTTACTCCTGTAGCAACAGCTTTCAGGGTATCAGCCCGATGTTGGAGCAAGGCGTATTCCACAATAGTCTTTCGGCCATAGGCTAATCCGGTGGCAGAGATATAATACAACAGCCCCGCCCTGATCAGGTTGATCCAATAATATCCCATGTAGTTGAGATAAATAAACAATCCCGTCACTTCGAATGCCAAATCGACCACATAATAAGCCGCAAACGCGTACAAAAACGCTTGTAACCAACGCTGTGTCAAGGCACTGGTATTCGAGTATTCCTGTTCAATAATCTCTTCATATACGCGTATCCGGGCCATAGCCTTCCATAAAAACCAGCCAGTAAACAGGTAGAAAAAAACGCCCTCCAGAATAGAGCCGATGTGAATAAAGGTGGAGGAGTCGTCAAGATGGTGTTTTTCAGTCTCAGGGGTGATTAACCATACACTCAAGTGATAAATATAGTAGACTAATGCAGGCAAAAACCACGACCAGTACTGCCGTTTCCAGGCAAAATGCAGGTCGGTCAGTGCCATTACATAGAGCAGGATGAAGGGTCCATACAGCAGAAAATTGCTAAAAGGGAAGAAGGTAAGATCGAAACCGTGCTCGCGGGCATAATCATATACTCCCATAAAGCCAATCAGGTGCGATATCAGCGACATCGCGAGCGATAGTATCAGGCCGGTAAGAAAGAGATCGCCCCTTAATCGTCTTTTGATCAGTAAAAAAGCAACGACAATGGCCTGTACCATAGCCACCAAAAGCAGGAGCGAGCGGAGATTTATTTCGTAGTTCACAGTGTTTGTTTAAATCGAAGTACAAAAGTACACGAAAATAAAATATCTTTGCCAGTAGATGAAACGATGGATCATACCAGAAACCAACGCTGGCACGGTTGCCATGCTCTGCAATCAATTAAATATTGAACCAATACTCGCAGCAGTACTGGCACAACGCGGTATTGCTACAGAAGCAGCAGCCGATCGGTTTTTTAATCCTTCTATTGCGTATTTGCACGACCCATTCCTCCTGCGGGATATGGATGTGGCAGTGCAGCGACTTAATGCCGCCATGCAACAGGATGAACGTATTTTGTTGTACGGCGATTACGATGTAGATGGTACCACCAGTGTCGCGTTGCTGTTTGCTTTTCTCCGCTCTTTTTACAAAAATCTCGATTATTACCTGCCCGACAGGGATAAAGAAGGGTATGGCGTGAGTATTGCCGGTGTGGAATATGCGCGGGAAACGGGCTGCACATTGGTCATCGCTATGGACTGCGGGATCAAAGCACAAGCCGAGGTGGCTTTAGCAGCTTCGTATGGGATCGATTTTATTATTTGTGACCACCACCTTCCGGAAGGCGATTTGCCGGCTGCAGTGGCCATCCTCGACCCCAAACGCACCGACTGCCCTTATCCGAATAAAGAGCTCAGTGGCTGTGGCATCACCTTCAAACTGGCTCAGGCATTTGCGCTCTATCACAATACGCCCGCAGAGGAATTGGTCGGATTACTGGACTTTGTGGCGCTCAGTATTGCCTGCGATATCGTGCCGATGGACGGCGAAAATCGCATTCTTGCTTACCATGGTTTAAAAAAATTAAATATGGCACCACGGCTGGGTTTGTGGGCATTAATCAATAAAAGTGGCAGAAATTATCCCCTGAATATTAATGATTTGGTATTCGGCCTTGGTCCATTGATCAATGCAGCAGGGCGCTTGGGCGATGCCCGGGACTCTGTCAAACTCATGCTGTCGACCGATCGTAATAGTGCCCTTGAGGCGGCAGGGCATTTGCTGCTGCGCAATAAAGAACGCCAACAGGTCGATCTGTCGGCGACCACTTCTGCTCGTCTCCGCGCCAAAGCAGACCATTTGGATAATGGCAACAAAAGTATTGTGCTGTTCGATCCGTCCTGGCACAAAGGAATTATCGGTATTACAGCCAGTCGGCTTTCGGAGGATTTTCATAAACCTACGGTGATCATTACGGAAAGTGAAGGACGAGCAGTGGGATCGGCCCGGTCGGTGCCGGGTTTCGATCTGTACGCTGCCCTGCATTCCTGCGGCGACTTTTTTCATTCCTTCGGTGGCCACGCCCATGCCGCAGGTTTTCAAATGCCCTTAGAAAAAGTAGCGGCGTTTGCCGAAAAATTTGAAATGATCGTGCGGCAAAATATGACCGATGAGGCACAGCAACCCATAATAGATATTTGCGGCGAAATTCAATTCGACCAGATTACCCCTGAATTCTGGCAATCCCTAAAACGCTTCGAGCCATTCGGGCCCATGAATATGAATCCCATTTTTGCTGCTTATGGTGTCAGGGATACCGGAAAAAGCCGCCGGTTAGACAATAAACACGTCCGGCTTTCTCTTCAACAAGGCAACACAACCTTCAGTGCCATAGGTTTCGGACTCGCCGATGCCTTTGAAAAGGTAAAAGGCCGGCCATTTGATATTGCTTTTAATTTGCGGGAGGAGCAATGGCAGGGACAGACGATGGTGAGCTTGATGGTCAAGGATGTACGGTAGCCTTTAACGGTACACGTACAGTACACTCTCCGCATTGCCTGCTTCAATCTTTGCCTGTTGCCTACTACTGCATATTTCCCACAAATTCATCAAACAAATACCGTGAATCATGCGGGCCAGGCGCTGCTTCCGGGTGGTACTGCACTGAAAAAGCGGGATAGTTTTTCAGGCGAATCCCTTCCACGGTATTGTCATTCAGGTTGATATGCGTGGCTTCCACTACGCTTGGACTGTCGTAAACCGCCGCTTCGAGCACCCCAAATCCGTGGTTCTGACTGGTAATTTCGCATTTGCCCGATACTAAATTCTTTACCGGGTGGTTGATGCCGCGGTGACCATGGTGGAGTTTGTAAGTGGGCAATCCTGCGCCCTGTGCGAGTAATTGCTGCCCAAGACAAATACCAAACAACGGCTTTCCATCAGCGAGCATACTTTTCACCAAATCAACCGCATAATCCATCGAGGCCGGGTCGCCAGGGCCATTCGACAAGAAATAACCGTCGGGATTCCAGGCTTTTACATCCGCGAAAGCAGTGCGCGCCGGGAAAATCTGGAGGTAACAGTCGCGGTCGTCAAAATTGCGGAGGATATTTTTTTTGACCCCGAAGTCCATCACTGCAATTTTTGTTTGCGCATCGGGATTGCCATAAAAATAGGGCTCGCGGGTGGTGATATGGCTCGATAATTCCAGTCCGGCCATTGAAGGGGTCTCAGCCAGGCGTTTTCTCAGCATTTCCACATCATCGGTCTCCGATGAAATAATGCAGTTCATAGCACCTTTCTGGCGGATATGCTGCACCAAAGCACGCGTATCAATATCTGCAATCGCCACCAATCCTTCAGATTCAAAATAGTCCTGGATCGTGCGGTCAGCATTGGCGCGGCTGTAGCCCACATTGAAATTGTGGCAAACAAAACCGGCGATTTTGATGCCATCACTTTCTACTTCGTCATTTTTAATGCCGTAATTGCCAATATGTACATTGGTAGCAACTAATATTTGTCCGGTGTACGAAGGGTCAGTAAAAATTTCCTGGTAACCGGTCATGCCGGTGTTAAAACAAATTTCGCCTGTGGTGGTCCCGGTTTTGCCGGCAGCCAGCCCTTTAAACACGGTGCCGTCTTCGAGCAGTAAAATAGCCATAGTGTATGTGGGTAGTATGTGGATGTAAAAAATCGCGCAAAGGTCGGTCGATTAAATGGTTTTTCAAACAAATTTTATTCTTCTTGTTGTTATTTACACGTTCCCTGCCGTAGAATTCCGTTAATTTGCATCAATTATCATCATGGAAATAGCAGATCTGATCCGGAAAGTCCGGGAAATAGAAATTCGTACCCGGCGTTTGAGCCAGCACCTGTTCATCGGGGGCTACCACAGCGCCTTCAAAGGACGCGGCATGTCGTTCAGCGAGGTGCGGAGTTACCAATATGGCGACGATGTGCGCAATATCGACTGGAATGTAACCGCGCGCACCGGCGAACCATTTGTAAAAATATTCGAAGAAGAACGGGAAGTCAATGTACTGATGGTCGCTGACGTGAGCCCGTCGTCTTTCTATGGCACGGGCCATGGTGCCGACAAGCGGGAATTTATCACCGAGTTGTGCGCAGTATTGGCTTTTTCGGCCAGTTCAAACCACGACAAAACTGGACTTTTGCTGTACACCGACCGGCCAGAAAAATACATCGCCCCGGCGCAGGGACGCCCTCATAACTTGCGGATTATCCGGGAGTTATTGCAAATTACGCCTGCCGGCAAAACCACCGATCTCGAAAGCGGATTAGTGTATGTGCGCAATGTGATGAAAAAGCAAAGCGTTTGTTTTATCATTTCAGATTTTTACAGCGCTACCGATTATGAGGCCGCGCTGAAGGTAGTCGCCCGTCGCCACGATTGTGTGGGTATTCATATTTGGGATCCTTCTGAACGGGAATTACCTGATTTGGGGCTTCTGCAGGTTTACGATCCCGAAACAGGCGCTACCTATTGGGCGGATACCACTGACCCGGCGACCCGGCGGCAATACACGGCCCGATTCGACGCGCATTTGGCTAATGTCAAGTCCTTGTTCCGGCTTTCCGGCTCCGATTTTATCAGTTTGCGCACCGACGAAGATTACAATGGCGCGTTGTTGCGGCTGTTTGAGATGCGGCGGACGCGGCAGTAGTTTAACGTGAACCCGGAGATGATATATCTGATATTCAATATATTATATGAATAAAAATAACTATTTTCTACATTCTCCGTAGAGGAATATCGAACACATATGTGCTCAATAACAAGTAAATATCACCTACCGCAACAAACCTCGTATTTTAGGTTCAATGTTGAACCGAATGCCTATAATACTACTGGTATAAGTACCTCTGCAATAAAAAGCGCCTGAATGCGGTACTCCCAAATATGATCCGGCAAAATGGCCTTGTGCTAATTTCCGGAAGCCCGCGGTATAACCATCAGATATTCGGCTGATAAACCTATTCGGGAGGTTGCTTGTTGCCCTGAAATAAAATTGCCAAGTGCAAAAAAGGTTAATATAAGCATTAGTAACAGTTTCATAAATTTTATAATTTTTGCAATAGTTGCCAATAATTTTTCTTAATAGGGTTTAGAGCGTGGCTGGCCCTTAGTCCAAGGTTTATTTTCCCACCGCTGGTCGGTTCCCAGTAACGGGCATAAACAGGTTGGCCTTGAGGGCCGTTGGAAAACCAGGCATTTGCGCCGTAAATGAAGGGGTTGAAGTTGTCGATGGAGAATGGAAGGCCAGGTGACCAATTATCTGGAAATGCGTCATTTACGTTTGATATTGCAACCTTAATTTCATAGTTGCCATCTTTATACATAGCAGACCAAGGATAATCAGCAAACATACCTTTACCGCTCATTGGGTCATTTTTATGTATCCTGGCGTAAAAATCGGCAAAATAAAATTCGTCATAATTATGATTCCAATATGTATGCGGTTTAACTCCTGTCGTATTCCAGTTACCAACCCCTTGTGTTCTCAGTTTATCCGGTTTTACATTATCAGTGCCTCGTCCACCAAATTGAATTTTATCAGCATTAATGCCTTTAATGTTGACCCAATTTGTAGAGTATATATTTTTTATCTTATACTCCACCTTCTCAATATCTATAATCGAATTATTATATCGTTTTCCGTCTACCTCTCCACTTAAAGTCGCCGTTGACAAAAGTGGTGTACGTTTATTTCCAGGATATACTGGGGAAACTCCGCTGGCAATACCTTGTTGCGACAGATTGATGATAAACGTTGGTGAAGTGTGCGTAATATACTCAAGTGGGTTTTTACCATATTTATCACCCTCACTACTACCTGGATTAATTATATCACCATTAGCCTTTGTCAATGCTGACATTCCTTGTATATGAGCATGTGGCGAGAATCCTCCGGACCCTCCCAATGGCGCAATAGGTGCACCTTGTGCCACAGAATTTGTTACAGTTAGCGTTTGGGATGTTCCATTTTCATCCGCGAATGTTACGGTTGATCCGTTTATTGGGCCAATAGCGTGGTAAACACCATTTATTTGAAAAATAATAGCCCAGTTTTTAATTGGATCTGTTGGAGCATTGTCAAGGTTTTTTGTTATACATCCCCCTACCATAAGTCCAGTCCCACCAATAGAACCATCAGCAACAATATGTTCATAGGAAATGTTATGGGTTCCTACAACGGTAATCCATTTAAAACCACTTGAGTTGACTTGGCTGCTATCCGAGACTATTCCGCCTTCTATGGCAAGAATAATATCACCTTCATCATTACTATCGGGGCCTCCTGGGCCGTTAAAATCTATGCCTCCATGCCAATCATAAGGTCTAGCGGCATCCAATTGACGAGGACCATAATCATCAGCGATTAAATTATTCGGAAAGTTTATGGCATTTCCGTAAGTGTGTAGTCCTTGTGGGTTTGTACCCTGATATTCCAAATATTGAGCATTCTGCCCAATAATTATGCCATTTGTGATAATAATTATGGCGAAAGCATTAAATATTGTTTTCATGTAATTAGAATTTTATTGTTTGAGAGGGTAATGTTTTTAAAAATGCTTTATACTCATTCCAAGCGGGTAATAATGGCCTGTCCCATTTAAATTTGGATGAACTAATTGTCCTGTTTTTTGAATCAATAATTATCTGTTCAGATATTGCTGTCTTTCTATTAAAGAAGCGATAATAGACCAAGCCTTCTTTATTTTCGCCACCATCGCACTGAACTTCAATTCCGCCGTTAAAATGATGTAGGAGTTTGTTTTTTTGTAAATCATAAATATCAACTGCTGCATAACATGGATCGAAGGGTTCGGAGGGATAAATAGCACTTTTACTATATGAAAAACATAAAAGAGTACCGTCATCCGTTATTATTGGATTGGTGGTCATGTGATCCAATTTGATGCGCATAAGTTCCGTTCCTTGCAAATCGAGGATTATTAGAGTCTGTTCCCAACCGACCACCATATTCGGTTTAGCCATTTTTATCAATTCGAAACCAATACACAAGTAACCATTATGGGAAACAGAGCGCACCCAGTTGCTCGTATAGTAATAAGTCGGTTTTGGTAATTTTAATCTTTGACAATTAGAATCCGGGCCATGCATATCCATGTATTCATAGTCTAACCGACCAATACTGATGTTCTGGTAAGCATTCTGATTGTAAGGTGTAATCGTTTCTAAGTCAATCTGTGTTTTTAGTTTATGCGTTGTCGTGTCGTAATACTCTACCAAAGTGGTATTTCCCGATATATTTAATGTTTCATTCAATTTTCGTTTGTGAATCAGTATACCTGGATACTCTTCTTTGATAATGTACGCAGATGAGTCTTTAACTAACTCACAAGAAAAATTTCCACCCGAATATTTAAGTAAATACGAGCCATAATGATGGGTTTTAGGGCTTTGTTGAAGTGTATTAATCTCCGTTGGAAGATCAGAAGATTGTGATGATCTCTTTTCAGGTTCTTGTCCCTTACATCCCACACTCATTCCAAGCATAAGAATAAGCAGAAGCATGACATAATTGGGCAGGGCCACGAAACTGCCTGCTGAATAATGGTTTTGCGTAGATAATGGTCATTTAAAAGTGGTTAGAAAAATTTTGGTTTACAATACGGACTCAGTTCAACCGGAAACACCGATCAAAGAGATACAAAAATTACAAAATTCGAAAACGCAGTAATCTACTCCTTCACATACAAATACCCCGACACATTCACCGCCACCGTATCCCCTGCCACCAAACTCCATTTCTGGCGAAGGCTGGCAATCAGGGCGGGCACATCGGGTTTCCCGTAGCGGGTATAAAACGGGGCATAATCTGTGTCTGAACCGGTGTTGTGCGCGTACTGCGTGGTGTAAAGCGGGAAATTGACAGTGTTGTAGTCGACTGCGGGTTCGATAGTGAAAGTGTCGGTAATACCTTCAATCACAAAATTACCTGTTGCCACATCGAAAGAATAGTTAGCCAGCAGGGCTTCCACGGGATAGTTCAGGTAGGTGAAAAAATGAACATTCGCCTTGGTGTCACTGATTAAATCCATTTTTTCAATGGGGAATTCCGTTTCCGTAATCTCCAGAAAACCGGCATCTTTAAAAAGAGAATCGAAAACAGCGTAATTGCCGACAGGCTGAATCTCTGTGTAAGACGTTCCGGTCAGGACATAAAACTTCGAAGGATTAAATACTAACTTATCATACCTGAAGATGGTGGGATAAGTCAGTGCCGGATCTTCGGTCGGGTCGCAGGAAATAAAAAAAAGGCTGAGAAAGACAAAAAACACGAATGAGCCACTACGGGCAGGGTGGAGGTGTTTCATAAAGTGTGGTTAAAGAGTTGAAAAAGTGGTTTTCAGCAAAAATTTACGGTACCTAAATAAATGCTTTTACAAATGTAGGGAAAGTGATTCGCTTTTGCAAATAAATTTGTAAAAAAAATTATTAATAATTTTAATAATATTATAAATAAAAATAAAACATATATGTGTGCCGGTCAAAATCTTCGCCGGGAACGGGAAACAAAAGGATGGTCTCTGGAGGCTCTTGGGCTGTCTGCTGACGGTTTATCACAGGGAACAGTCAGCCTCATTGAGTCGAACAAACAAGAAGCTTCGTGGGAGCAGATTATTAGTTTTTCAAAAGCCCTTGAAATATCGCCGGAACAATTAATGCGCACCGACAACAGCACATACCTGTAAGATTTCACTACCGTTTAAACCCCTTTTCAAACACCACCTCATTTTCCCGGTCATCCCGCACCAATAACCGTACAATATGATCACCGGGACTAGTGCGTTTATCAAAAGTATGGGTGAGGCGGTTGCGTTTGGAATCGTATTCAAACAGCACCCAGTTGCCGTCGATAGTACCCCGCCAGTACAAGTCATCCGCCCGATCTGTAGCTGAAAAATTATCGCCAATACGGAAAGATAAGGCTGGTTTGCGGCGCATATCGTCATCAAAAACAATGGGCGTGATCGTCGGTGGCGTTTGGTCCACCATGACACAATAGTCGCCAAAAGAGCGCACCTGCGTGGTGAGTTTATTCCCTTTCCATACTGCGCCGCAATTGTCGGGTCTTTTGTTGCTGCACCGGGCAATCACCGCTTTACTGTGCAGTGCCTCGGGCAAGTCTTGGGGAATAATACCTATTTCATAGTATTTATGGACAGGCGTGGAGGATTCATGGATATGGTGCACCTGCGAGTACATACCATTGCTTGCATCAGGGGTATTGTAATACTTCAGTTTCAGGTCTTCGTACAGGGAGCCTTTGAGCATAAACAGCGAAAAATTCCCGTTTTCTATCGTATTATCCTGTGCAAAAGGGAAAACATATTGATAAGCAACCGGGTCGGCGACTTCCATGTTTTCGCTTCTGGAGAGTTTAAATTTCACCACAGATGTATTTCCGTCGGCATCCATTACTTTGATTTCCACCTGCGTCGGATTGCTTACGCTGAGTGGAATCGCCCCCAATCGCTCTGTTGCATTGTACATGGATAATTTATCGCCGGGCGATACAAACATCTTGTGGAACCATGCGCCATAACGTTTGTTCACGGCGAAATCGCAGTGTGCATTCATATACCGCGTTTCGTCAAAATCAAATGACTCTGCCGACCAGCGGTAAGCCAATTGGCCGTCAGTATAAACGGCGAGCGCATATACGCCATTGTCATTGCGCAGGGCGTCCGACTGGTCATAGGTTTTAATGCCCAGCCCTATGCGCCATGCGCCAATAGCCATTTCATCAACACCGCCTTTGATACCGTAGGTGCCGTCTTTACGGCGTTCAATGGGGAATGGTGCTGAACGAATAATTTCTCTGCTTTCGTTGAGGTAATACACCTTCATATCCCTGATATCGGGTGCGTGTTTGTCGGGAACAGGCATACCGAACAGCAATGGGTTCAGGGGCCTGCCGTTTGATCTGATTTCAAAGTGGAGATGCGGCCCGGTACTGCCGCCCGAATTGCCTAATTTGGCAATTTCCTGCCCTTTGGCGACTTTATATTTATCCTTTGGCAAGTCGAGCACCACTTCGAATCGCTCGCGTTTGTACTGTGTTTCTTTCACTAATGCTGCGATTTCAGGACTGAACCGGTCGAGGTGGGCATACACTGTTGTATATCCATTGGGATGCTTAATGTACATGACATTGCCATAGCCGTCCGATTGCACTTTTACCTGATCGATATAACCATCAGCAGCGGCAAAAACAGGTTGACCAACGCCGCCGGTCCGGCTTTTCAGATCGAGACCGGAATGAAAATGCCCGGGGCGCAATTCACCAAACGTGCCGGTAACCAGCAATGCATCGGCCACTGGAGGCGCAAAGTAATCTCTCGGATAATCGGCAGCTGTCGCTACGGGATCAGCGGGGTCAGTGGTGTATCCCGGACCGAAGAAAGAGAGGCAGGGCAAAAGCAAACAGCCGGATAAAAAGGCTTTAAATATCGTAATTCGCATTCCTGATAGTGTTTTGTTGACGCTAATATCGCATTTTTTTTTCACAATGGCGTCAAAAATTTATGCTTATTTGGTCAACGTTCCTTCGTGCAAAAAAAAGCCGGATTCTACCCGTGGGTATCATCCGGCTTTAAGGCTGACAGATAAATATTATGCTGAAGCCAATTCACTCGCCAGTTCAGAGATCTGTTTTAACCGATCTTTGTCTAAAGAGTAAAAAATGAATTTACCATCGCGTTCTGTGCGTACCACACCGGCACGGCGAAGAATGGCTAGGTGTTGGCTGGCAACACTTTGCTCCATGCGAAGTTTAACGTAAATTTCAGTAACCGTCATGCGATCGCTTTCCTCGATGAGGTCGAGCATTTTCTGACGAAGTTTGTGGTTGAGTGCGCGGAGCACGAGGACTGCCTTACGCAAGTCGGTGGAATCAATAAAGCGAAGCGCTTCGCTACCACCTTTACTTTCTGCTGCATTCTTAGATTTTGCCATGTGATGTCGTGTTTTGTAAAAGCTAATAAATTAAAATTATTCAATATTAATGATCGCCAGTTTCCCACTAACAATGAAAACATAACGATTTTCTTGAAGACGTAAGTTTCTTCAAAAAGAAACATCAACCAAGGCTAAAAAGTGCGGAATTGATTAAACATTAACAATTTTAGCAACCCCTTAGAAGTTAGGTTTAACAGAAATCGTGATGTTAGGAGGTTTCATGTAAAATGGCTCGAACAGGGAAATATCTTCAATTTGCTTGTTATTAAGCCTTTTTTGAGCAATTTCCAGCAAAAAAGATGCCGACGATTGCTTGATATTGCAAATGTCGGTATTATTTGTGATATATTCAAAAATTAATTTACTTAAGCCATTACCTGACATTATGATTCGTTCCCATGTTCTTCCTTTTGACAAATTATCAATGTAATTTTCCAATGCATCTGCTGTTAAAATAAGCGGTGCTGCCGGTACGAGGCATTGTATTTCGCCATCATAGGCAGCCACCCATATTTCATCCCGGCGGGCATCCAGCATCGGCAGCAAGAGGATATCAGACAGCACATCAGCAGGTCTCGAACCCCATGCCAACGCCTCAAGCGTATCGACAGCTACCAGCGGAATATCTAAAGCATAGCAGAGCCCTTTGGCCACCGACGCACCCGTTCGCAGCGATGTATAGGATCCCGGACCTTTACTTACAGCTACCGCATCCAGTTGATTTAATGCGATACCAGCCTCCAGGCAACATGCTTCGATCATCAGGGTAATCACTGCGATATGGCTCGGACAATTGGCTTCTTCCCGCCAGGCAACGATTTCTCCTCCTGCTGCAATTGCTACTGAACAGACATCCGTGGCTGTCTCCAATAATAGTATTTTTGATATCATGTGTTGTGGAGTGTGGACTGCGCGCAGACTGAGGCCCACGCTTCCCGTCCGCGTTTGACAAAGGTCGCGTTCCCGTGGGATATAGACAAACATGTATTCCGAAACCAGTTAAAAACCTGGTTGGAGCACAGTATTAGTCGGTTTTTATGGGAGAGCCCTTATGATTCAAATAGATTTGCGCTAACTAAAACAATGTAATTTTCATGAAAAAATATTTTTTATTGCTCTTTTCCGGCCTTTTCATCCTGCGCCTTGGCGCACAGGAATTGCCCAATACTATCAATGGCTACCAATTTTCCACCATTAAACAAATCAGTGCTACTACCGTCAAAAATCAGTTTAGGTCGAGTACCTGCTGGGTATACTCCACCAATTCCTTTTTCGAAAGTGAACTGATCCGAATGGGCAAACCAGCAACCGATCTGAGTGAAATGTACATTGTGCGTGCTGGTTATCTCGAACGCGCAGAAAATTACATTCGCCGCCAGGGTGCTGCTGCCTTCGGACAAGGTGCCGAGAACCACGATGTTTTGAATATTATCCGAAAATACGGTATCGTTCCGCAGTCGGCATATTCGGGTTTTCCTACCGGCGAAGACAAACCTGTGCACGGCGAAATGGAAGCGGTGCTCAAAGCAATCATGGAGGCACTCAACAAACTCCCCGACGGTAAACTCAGCAAGCAATGGCGCGCTGCTTATGAAGGTGCCCTGAATGGCTATATGGGTGCGCCGCCAGCAACATTCACCGTTGCGGGAAAAGAGTATACACCGCAGACTTACGCGCAATCACTGGGATTGAATCTCGACAATTATGTCGCGTTTACGTCTTATACGCACCATCCTTTCTTTAAACCATTTATTCTGGAAGTTTCGGACAACTGGTCGAACGGCTCTTTCTATAATGTTACTGCCGATGACCTGCAACAAATCGCTGATAACGCGGTGAATAAAGGCTATTCGCTACTTTGGGCCACCGATGTGAGCGAAAAAACGTTCAATGCAAAAGAAGGCCTGGCGCTCATACCTCAAAAAGCATGGGAAGATATGTCGGCCGGAGAACGGGATTCCCTTTTTAAAGTGCCGGCCGCCGAAAAATGGGTGACCCAGGAAGAACGCCAAAAGGCATTTGATGAGCTGACTACCACCGATGACCATGGAATGCATATCACGGGTATGGTGGAAGACCAGCAAAAAACAAAATATTATGTGGTGAAAAATTCATGGGGAACCAATGTTAATAAAAATACTGCCGGTTACCTTTATGTCTCACAGCCGTATTTTCGCTTTAAAACCATGTCGATCATGGTACACAAAGATGCGGTTCCGGGAAATATTTTGAAAAAAATAGGGATGTAAGCCCCTGAAAAGGGATTGGGAGCGCGCACGAAAGTACACGCTCCCAATCCCTTTTACCTGCAAGGGCACGGAATCCAGTCCTTTTCCTCCTCTTTCGAAGGCAGGTACAAATGAATCGCCAACTTCGCAGCCTGAAGTCCACCTGAAACCAGCGGAGGAATAAGTGCCGAAACCCCATCGCTAAACCAGGGAAACTGCGTAAAAGCCGCCATTGTCAGTTGTTGTTCTTCGCTTTGATTAGCGAAATAAGTATCCCCAAAAGGGACGTTTACGTTTGATGCCGTTTTTTGTTTTTTTAATACTTAAAGGCTCAGACGCGCCTCCTCCCACATGATACCGGTTATAGGCAACTAAAACGTACGTAAAGTATTCTCCTTCCCGGACATCCTGATCTGCAAATTTCCACTCTTCTTCTTCTGCTCCGTATTGGGTAACCGCCCGCAAGTTTTTGGGGTCGTCAAAATTACCAATTTGATCGCCATTGAAGCGGAAAATACCGAAATAATAAGGCATTTCTTCGCCACTCAACACCTCACAGGCCCGCCACGAAAGTTTGACAGAGTCCTGGTTGCCTTTTATTTTACAAAATTCTGCAGCAACTGGCAGGGTATTTTTGATGGTAGTGACGGGAGGAATCAACGCTGTGGTGCGGTACAAGGAGCGTGTAAGCGAATCCTGGACCCCCAAAGCGTTTTTCAGCAGCGGTTTGGTAGAAAAATACACGCTGCCGTTGATACCCGGGGTAATACGGTTCAGATCCACTTGTCGGTTGATCTGGTCGTACTGGTTCCAGTTGGGGTCCTTGTAAAGTGTGGAATTGCCAATTTTATAAATAGCATGCCCGATGTACAATTGTCGTCCATAAGTATGTTTACTCCACCAATCGGCCAAAGTACTGTAATCAGCAGCGGGGAAGCCAATACTCCAGTAAATCTGTGGGGCCACGTAATCAATCCATCCTTTCTGCAGCCAGTTCAGCACATCCGCATACAGATCATCATAGCAGGTAAGGCCGGCATTCGTGGCTGAACCGTTGGGATCCTTGCTCGAATTCCGCCAAACACCAAACGGACTTACCCCAAAACGTACCCATGGCTTCACGCTGCGAATAGTTTTGCTCACCGCTTCAATCAGACGGTTGACGTTGTCGCGACGCCAATCATAAATATTGTTAAACCCATGCGGATTGGCTACAAACTGGTCGTAATCGTCAATGGATTGCCCCGCCTCCGGATATGGGTAAAAATAGTCATCGAAATGGATGCCATCTATGTTATACCGAATTACAATGTCCCGCACCACGTTTTCAAGATGTTTGATGACCAATGGATTCGCTGGATTGAAAAAATATTTTCCACCATATTTAATAAACCACTGGGCTTTTTTGTCGGGCGAAAGGGCGCGCAATGGGTGATTAGGCGCAAGACTTGCGGTATCCAGATCGGTGGTGGCCCGGTATGGATTGAGCCAGGCGTGGAACTCCATCCGGCGTTCATGCGCGGCTTTCACCATGTATTCCAATGGATCGTATTCCGGACTGGGTGCCTGCCCTTGCTTGCCGGTGAGGTATTTGCTCCAGGGAGCAAGTGTACTTTTGTACATAGCGTCGCCTGCGGGGCGCACCTGCACAAAAACAGCATTCATCCCCATCGATTTTAAGACACTCAGGATGCTGTCAAATTCAGCACGCTGCTGGGCGGGCGATAACAATGGAGAGGAGGGCCAGTCGATATTTGCCACTGAAGCAATCCACACACCACGCATTTCTGCAATAGGTGGGAGCGGTTTTATTTGCGCGGGCATCGTGTAAAACAGCGCAAAAACAGCCAACGAAACGATAATAATTCTTTTATACATAAGTGAAGTATGAGGTATTAAGTATGAGGTATTAAGTATGAAGTATGAGAGATGAAGTATGAATCGGTACTACTTCATACCCCATACTTCATACTTATTTTTTGTTTCTTCCACTTTGATCTATCATGTTTTTCAAATCCTGATTGAAGGTCTTTTTTTTCATCAGTTCGGCAACGTTCAGGTGCATGCGGTATTGCCAGTAGTGTTTGGGATTGGCAGGTACGTTAATGCGCTCGTCATTAGGGTTCTCGCGGCGTAAATCCTCATCAGAACCCATGAGGTCCTGAAGTTGAAAAATGCTCCACATCGCTGGCGAATTGAGGTGTTGCGCGATGATGGCACGGTTGATCCACGGCTCACAGAAAAAGGGTGCTTCCCCTTCTTTTTGCAGTTGGGTATTGTAAAATTGTTGCGAAATGGCCTGGTCTTCCTCCCACCATCCTCGAATGGTGCTCATGTCGTGGGTGGATGGAGTCACCACTGAGAGATATGGCGCATCTTTGGGGTGAAAAAATGTCGAACCTGTTTTTTTCGGCATGCGTTGGATTTCCAGCGAAAGAATACCAAAGGCTTCCATTACGTCGGGTACGCAGTTGGGTACCATGCCGAGATCCTCACCGCAGATGAGCATTTGGGTGGAACGTTTTAGCGCGGGAAGTTTTTCCAATGCTTCTTTTTGCCAAAAATCGTCCTGCCGGCGGAAGAAGTAGTCAAGGTACAAATTATTGATTTTCTCTTGTATTTCGGGGTCAAAATAGCGGAACGACGTGATTTTGTCGATTCCAAAACGGAAATGATAGTTGCCCGTTTCATCTTCCAGTAAAATGACATTGGTAAGCAGGTTGAACAAGCCATCGCGGAGCAGGATGTTCTGTTCAGTTGTCGGTTGCTGGTCCATCCAGTCCTGAACTTTACGCTGGGTATCGAAGGCCGGTTTCAATTCATAAGTCCCTGTCTGTTCATTTTTTTGAATAAAATCGCGGGCATGAATGGTATCATCACTAAATACTTCCCAAAGTACACGCTCGGTAATATAAGGTTTGCAAAAGCGATCTTTATTAAATCCAATACCAGCCAGCCAGAATTCCTGCTCTTTCACCGGAATGGCGGGTACAAAATGCCCTAAAATGCCCTCAATTGCGTCCAACGGAATACTCCATATTCTAAAAAAACCAAGAATATGGTCAATACGGAATGCATCAAAATACAAGCTCATTTGTTCAAACCGTTGGCGCCACCAGGCAAATCCGTCGGCTTTCATCCGCTCCCAATTGTAGGTCGGAAAACCCCAATTTTGACCTTTTATGGCAAAATCATCCGGCGGAGCACCCGCCTGCTTACTCATATTGTACAATTCAGGTGCTACCCAGGCATCGCAGGAATAGCGATAAATCCCGATTGGAATATCGCCTTTGAGTGCCAATCCGCGGGAATGGGCATAATCGGTTGCCGATTTTAGCTGGACATGAAGGTGCCATTGTACAAAATAATGAATGGCAATATCCTTGTAGTTTTTAGCACCCGGCGTTGCTAAGGCGTTAATTTCCTGCTCCTTGTAAATTCCGTATTTTTTCCACTGTGTAAAATCAGCAGTTCCATTCAGCGTTTTCAGCCAGGAGAATACTGCATAAGGGGTGAGCCAGTGCTTATTGGCGTCGAAGTATTTCCGGTAGTCCTCCCCGGCGAGCGTTTCCAGGCCCGAAGCATC
The DNA here is from genome assembly GCA_044350415.1 of Saprospiraceae bacterium. GTDB lineage: Bacteria > Bacteroidota > Bacteroidia > Chitinophagales > Saprospiraceae > M3007. The sequence goes on from JBILHQ010000048.1 coordinate 22,279, forward strand.
AAACAGGGAGCGAATGGCAGCCCATTTTTCTTGTATGACCGCTTCATAGTCCACCACATCGCCACTATTGATCAGCGGTTGCTTTCTGTTGAAGGATTTGAGCAGACCGGCATGTGTTTTTCCTGCCACTTCTTTGATATTCAAAAAAAGTGGGTGCAAGGCAAATGCAGAAACCGCAGCATAGGGATAGGAATCGGTCCAGGTACCATTGGCCGATGTGTCATTGGCCGGGAGGAGTTGAATCATTTTCATGCCTACTGAAGATGCCCAATCGGCAAAAGGCTGAAGGTCAGTGAATTCACCCACACCGAAACTGTTTTCAGTGCGGAGGCTGAATACCGGAATTGCCACCCCTGCTCCGTGGAATTCCGTGTTAGGCACCCGAATAAATCCATCGTGTAGTATTACTGTAGTAGCATGTTCTCCGGAAAAATAAAGGGTGCGGTTGTCACCATCTTCAAAACGTTCGAAACGTTTGGTGGTGGTATTCCAAATACCATACTTATAAGCGAGCGGAAAGTCCTCGTGGCCAAGATCGATGCGGGCTACCCACCAGTCATCCTGGCGGTTCATCATTAGTGGCTGGGTTAAACTCCAGTCGTGAAGGCCATCTCCTGCGCCCAGCAGGCAAAGGGCTTCCCCTTGCTTGAGCAGCGGCGCTTTTACCCGGAATTCATGCGTGTATTTGGATGGTTGTTTCGCAGTTATGATTTCCCCTTTAAAGAAGATATTCCGAAAGGGCTGCGTGGCAAAAGCGTGCTCATAAGCGCCCGCGTCGCTCCAGGTATCCACGATTTGAATATCACCGGATGCAAAAGCACCCAGATCAACAGATCTGTGTGATTCCCAGTCAGATGTATTGATTTTTTCAGTAGCATTCAGGTAATATTGATAGAGTATCAACCCTTTGGTTTTTTTATCCGCAATATCAATCGCAGCATGCCAGATTTCCTGGTTCACGTATTGCATGACGACATGCTCCCTGTGGCCTCCCTTGTCGATGGCGATGGTTAGGTTTTCTCCAAATAAGGTGGAATATCTGAGATAAAAATGTATCTTCATGAAAATGGTGATGTCGATTTAAGAATGGTGTCAAAATCAGCCCTGGCTAGATACCGTTTTTATGACCTGCAAATGTATCATTTTTGAAAAACATTTGATGGTATGAAATCAACGCGGTATTTTTGTCAAACACTTTGTTTTTTACATTTTGAAAATACTTATTGCTCCGCTCAACTGGGGACTCGGTCATGCCACCCGGTGTATTCCGATTGTAAGAGCCCTGGAACAGCTAGGTATAGAAGTGATACTTGCTTCCGACGGAGCAGCTATGTACTTGCTCCGCGCTGAATTTCCGCATCTGGAAGTACTACAAATTCCTTCCTACCGGATCAAGTATGGCTCGGCTAATATGATCTTTACTATCGGTCGGCAATTGCCAAGGATTATTTTCGCCATTCGCTCGGAGCATTGGGCAATAGAACGGCTCACTAGTGAAAAAGGAATTACCCATATTATTTCAGATAATCGCTATGGTTGTTTCAGCCGGCGGGCCAAGTCGGTATTGATCACTCACCAATTACACCTGAAAGTACCCTCTAAACCTTTAGCCTGGCTGGCTAATTGGATAATGAGAAGGGCTATCCGGAAATTTGACGGCGTTTGGGTACCCGACCTCCCCGATGAACATAATCTTGCGGGTGCGCTTGCACATCCGCCACTCACTGATCCGCCTGTAGCCTATATTAGCTTGCTTTCAAGGATGAAACCCGGCAATGGTGATCACGATTATGATGTGGCTATTGTGTTATCAGGTCCTGAGCCACAGCGAACCCTGCTGGAGGAACGGCTGATCGAACAGGCAATTATGTTGCCTTATAAATTTATCGTGATTCAGGGGCGGCCCAAAAGAAAACACCATCACTATGCAGCCGACAATGTGGAAGTTGTATCGTACCTTACTTCCGAAGATTTGAATGAAGTGTTATTGAGCAGCAACGCTATTGTGTGCAGAGCAGGTTACAGCAGTATCATGGACCTGGCGATATTGGGCAAAAAGGCACTTCTGATTCCAACTCCGGGACAAACAGAACAGGAATATCTCGCCGACCGGCTGTCGGAGCAAGGTCTGTTTGTGGTGCAACGGCAAGAGGACCTGAATCTTGAAATTGGCCTGCAACAATTGGACGCCACCCACGGTCTAAACCCAGATTTATACGCCGCTGAGGCTTTTCGGGGGGTGCTCGAAGGGTGGGTTTCAGGGTAGGAATAATATGGGCGGAACAATGGTTGTCCGGGTATGGCGGGCGGGATATATAGGCCAACGGGCAATGTTATTATCTTAACGGGAACTCTACGGAAAATGCGTATAATGATTATTTTTATTCATCCAGTACATTGAATATTAAATATGTTACCTCAGGATTAACGGTAATACTTCATACTTCATACTTCATACTTAATACCTCAAACCTATGCTTCATCGTCGTTCTTTTATTCGGCAAACTGCTGGTTTACTCGGACTTACTGCATTGCATACCTCAGCCGAAGCGGCTTTCCCAGGGGTAACCCGTTTATTACAGGCGCCAGAAGATGATTTTTGGCGGGAAATCAGGCTGGCTTATGCCGCCAGTCCTACGATGATCAACCTGAATAATGGCGGCGTGAGTCCCACGCCACGTGCTACAATGGATGCCCTGGATTATTACAGCCGCATGTGCAATGAGGCGCCATCGTACTATATGTGGCGTATTCTCGATCAGGATCGTGAACCGCTGCGGTATAATCTCGCGCAGGTGGCTGGCTGTGATCCCGATGAAATAGCCATTAACCGCAATGCCACAGAGGCATTGAACAGTGTCATTTTTGGTTTGCCCTTAAAAGCAGGTGATGAAGTGGTACTGACCAAATACGATTATCCCAACATGATTAACGCCTGGAAACAACGCGAACAGCGCGATGGGATTAAATTAGTTTGGGTCGATCTGGACCTGCCTTGCGAGGATGAAAAAATACTGGTAGAGGCATTCGTTTCCAAATTCTCCGGTAAAACACGATTAGTGCATATCACGCACATCATTAACTGGACGGGGCAGATATTGCCCGCCCGCAAAATTGCAGATGCAGCCCATGCCGCAGGTGCAGAAGTCTTGATAGATGGGGCACACTCTTTCGCCTTGCTGGATTATAAAATTCCTGATTTGGGTGCCGATTATTTCGGAACGAGTCTTCATAAATGGCTCTGCGGTCCACTCGGAAGTGGTTTGTTGTGGGTGCGAAAAGAAAAAATTGCCGGTTTATGGCCATTAATCTGTGCGCCAAATCCAACGGAAGCGAATATTCGTAAATTCGAGAACTTAGGCACACGCAGTTTTCCTATTGAAATGGCTATCGGCTACTCCATTGATTTACATCGACTTATTGGGGCTGAACGGAAACAAAAACGCCTCCAATACTTGAAAAACTACTGGATGAATCAGGTCGCCGATACGCCCGGCATTAAACTTTGTACTTCCCGCGATGAGCGATTCGGCTGCGCGATAGGCTCTTTTACTTTTGAGGGTAGAAAAGCAGTGGAGATTAATGACTATTTGTTTAATACCTGGAAAATCCACACCGTTTCCATTGATTGGGAAAAATTCAACGGGGTGCGGGTAACGCCAAATGTATATACAACGACAGATGAATTGGATAAGTTGGTGATGGCGATTAGGAAGTTTAAGTAGAAAAGAACTACAACCCTAAAAACGCTTCATAAACCATTTGCAAATATACCCGCGCATCTTGTTTACTCTGTTCCGGCAACGTATCCTGAAATACCTGCCATTGCTGGTCGCTAAACCTGTAAAAAGCCTTTGCTTCGGGGGTCATCCAGCCTAATCCATTTTCATTGGTGTAGTAGGCAAAATTCTGATCGGGACGTGGGGCGGCCCAAAGGTTGCGGCTCCAGGGGAAATCTGATTGCACCAACCAGTCGCGGTTCACCCCGGCAAGGATAGTCGCCGGGATATCGTGCGAATGACAATACCGCGAAATACGGCGGCCCTGCCATTCCTTTTTCAGCAGGGGCGAATAAACGATCAGTGGGATATGGCGTGCTGTGGGATTGTCAAGGCCCAATCCATTGGGATAAGAAGAGCCATGATCGGCTACCAGCACAAAAATGGTATTGGCAAACCAGGGCTCTTTTTCAACAGTACTGAAAAATGACCCGATCGCATCATCAGCAAATGCTGCACTGTTGAGGAATTGCTCTTTGATCGTGCTGCCTGTCCACCGACTTTGAAAGGGCACATCGAACGGCGGATGCAGACTTAATGTGAGGGCTGTGGCAAAAAAGGGAGGCTTGAGCTGATTGATTTCACCAGCCGCCCGTTGGAGTAAAAGCCGGTCGTCGGCTCCCCAGCGCTGGGTTTTTTCGCTGCTGCTCAGGTCTTTTTCGGAGAAAATATGATCGAAACGCTCATTGATCAGCCACACGCCGATATTGGCAAAGGTCAGTTCGCCACCGTAAAAAAAGGATGTTGTATACCCGCCCTTTTCTTTTAATACTTTGGATATCGCATTGAGCTTAGCCGCTTTTTCACTTTGTAAAACTACGGATTGGTCGGGCTGGGCCGGAAATCCCGCTAATACCGATACTAAACCCTGATCGGTGCGGTAGCCACTGCCATAACATTGGTCAAAAAGCACACCTCCTTTGATCAGTCGACTTAATTGCAGACAAACACCTGGTTCGCCTCCGAGTTCTTCGATGACCTGAGCAGTCATACTTTCCATGACAATAAATACTACGTTGGGAGGAGATGTGGAAGTATGGTCAAAAACTGCAGGAAAAGGAAGTGTGTCGGTAGGTGCCAGCAACCGGGCCGAAAATGTAGGCAAATCTTCGGTTTTGACCGCAGTATAATTATTCGTAGGGCTGCGCACCTCTAAAAAACTATGAATCAGGTACCAACAAGGATTGGTGGCTGCGTGGTTGTTAAACAGGTGGGAGGAATAGTACACTGCACTTTCATTGATAGGCATTGTACCTGTTCCGCCGCGGATTCCTAAAGCCAGTACCGCCAGCCAAATGGGCAGTATCACCAGGTTTTTCCAGGAATTACCTTCCCGAAAGTGGTCTTTTTGCACCCATTTTTGGTAAATATAGGCAAAGCCAGCCAGTGCTGTCAGGAACAGCACCACCAGCCCAATGGTAAAAGCTACCGAAATAGAATCAAAAAGTGCGGAAGGCGTAGATAAGTAGGCGATGGCACGGGAATTGAGGAGCGTATGCCATTCGCGGTAGATGAATACGTTGCCGCCCAGAATTAATACTAACGCTGCGATTAAAAACAGGTTGATAGTATTGATTACCCGGTTAAAAAAAACATAACTCCTTTTACCAACCCCGGCCCCGGCAAACCAGCACAATACAGGCAGCGCCATTAGATATCCAATCATACTTCCATCAAGTGGAAGCGCATGCCAGAAACTTTCCCAGATGGCGTATGGATGCTCTGCCGACCATTCGTGGGTGAAGCTCAGTACAAACCACAAACGGAATACCGCAAAAAATAAAAACCAGAATGTGGCTAAACGAAACGGAAAAGAAAATGCCTGTTTCAACAAGTAAAAGTTGTTGGTTTAGAGATTAATGGGCTACTCAGTTTTTCGTTCCTATAAATGAATTAATTGGAAGGTGTTGATATAATTTTTTTTCAAAAAAATTATATCAACACCTTCCAATTAATTCATTCCCGTGTTACTAGTTTGCGAAGTCACTGAGGAATTTCAGCCTGATCAACTGGATTTCTTCCCAGGTAATTTCGTCGTCTTTGAGTACCAGGTAAGCATCATCCAGATCGTCGCTTTCCGCTTCTTTAAAATATTCAATGATCGTTTCGCGCACGTACTCGTCAGTCACCGTTTTATTCAGCCAATAGTCAAGCCGGAGTTTGGTGCCGCCTAAGCTGATACCATATAGTTCATCAATCAGATCCTGGAGCGACATATCGTTTGATTTAGCGATATCCTCCAGGTTTATTTTACGATCGATAGCCGTAATGATATTGATTTTTGCTTTCGACTTATTGGCCACCGTCCGAATAGTGAGGTCGTTGGGCCGGTCAATTTCATTGGTTTCAACGTAAGTAGCAATTGCTTCAATAAAGGTTTTGCCATACCGTTGCGCCTTGGCTAATGATACCCCGGTTATTTTGGACATGTCGTCCATAGAAATCGGATATTGAGTGGCCATTTCTTCGAGCGAAGGATCCTGGAAAATGACATAAGGCGGGAGATTGTGTTTCTTTGCCACACTCCGCCGAATCTCCTTCAGCATGATCATCAGCGTCTCATCCAATACTGCGGTGCCGCCTTTTTCGTCGTCAAAATCGTAATCAGCATCGTCGTAATTGATATTGACCGTCATGGTGATCGAGTATGGGTCCTTGATGAACCTCTTCCCTTCGTCCGATACTTTAACGATACCGA